>NZ_CP086120.1:3147500-3217500 GCF_021216675.1 Streptomyces gobiensis
GGTACCCGCTTTGAAGCGCCCAACATCGAATCAAGCGATGCTAAGTCCGTGAAGCCGCCCTGGATCCTTCGGGTGAAGGGGAGTGGTGGAGCCGGCGAACCAGACTTGTAGTAGGTGAGTGATGGGGTGACGCAGGAAGGTAGTCCAGCCCGGGCGGTGGTTGTCCCGGGGTAAGGGTGTAGGACGTTACGTAGGTAAATCCGCGTGACATTAAGTCTGAGACCTGATGCCGAGCCGATTGTGGTGAAGTGGATGATCCTATGCTGTCGAGAAAAGCCTCTAGCGATGTTTCATGGCGGCCCGTACCCTAAACCGACTCAGGTGGTCAGGTAGAGAATACCGAGGCGTTCGGGTGAACTATGGTTAAGGAACTCGGCAAAATGCCCCCGTAACTTCGGGAGAAGGGGGGCCACGCCTGGTGATGAGTTTTGCACTCGGAGCTGGGGGTGGCCGCAGAGACCAGCGAGAAGCGACTGTTTACTAAAAACACAGGTCCGTGCGAAGCTGTAAGGCGATGTATACGGACTGACGCCTGCCCGGTGCTGGAACGTTAAGGGGACCGGTTAGTTCACTCTTCGGGGTGGGCGAGGCTGAGAACTTAAGCGCCAGTAAACGGCGGTGGTAACTATAACCATCCTAAGGTAGCGAAATTCCTTGTCGGGTAAGTTCCGACCTGCACGAATGGCGTAACGACTTCTTGACTGTCTCAACCATAGGCCCGGTGAAATTGCATTACGAGTAAAGATGCTCGTTTCGCGCAGCAGGACGGAAAGACCCCGGGACCTTTACTATAGCTTGATATTGGTGTTCGGTTCGGCTTGTGTAGGATAGGTGGGAGACTGTGAAGCCCGTACGCCAGTATGGGTGGAGTCGTTGTTGAAATACCACTCTGGTCGTGCTGGATGTCTAACCTGGGTCCGTGATCCGGATCAGGGACAGTGTCTGGTGGGTAGTTTAACTGGGGCGGTTGCCTCCTAAAGGGTAACGGAGGCGCCCAAAGGTTCCCTCAGCCTGGTTGGTAATCAGGTGTTGAGTGTAAGTGCACAAGGGAGCTTGACTGTGAGACTGACGGGTCGAGCAGGGACGAAAGTCGGGACTAGTGATCCGGCGGTGGCTTGTGGAAGCGCCGTCGCTCAACGGATAAAAGGTACCCCGGGGATAACAGGCTGATCTTCCCCAAGAGTCCATATCGACGGGATGGTTTGGCACCTCGATGTCGGCTCGTCGCATCCTGGGGCTGGAGTCGGTCCCAAGGGTTGGGCTGTTCGCCCATTAAAGCGGTACGCGAGCTGGGTTTAGAACGTCGTGAGACAGTTCGGTCCCTATCCGCTGTGCGCGTAGGAGTCTTGAGAAGGGCTGTCCCTAGTACGAGAGGACCGGGACGGACGGACCTCTGGTGTGCCAGTTGTTCTGCCAAGGGCATGGCTGGTTGGCTACGTTCGGAAAGGATAACCGCTGAAAGCATCTAAGCGGGAAGCCTGCTTCGAGATGAGGACTCCCTCCCCCATGAGGGGTTAAGGCTCCCAGTAGACGACTGGGTTGATAGGCCAGATATGGAAGACCGGTAACGGTTGGAGTTGACTGGTACTAATAGGCCGAGGGCTTGTCCGCAGTTGCTCGCGTCCACTGTGTAGGTTCTGAGGTAACGACCAGAACCGGTAACCATTCTTTTTGGTTGTGAACTTTATAGTGTTTCGGTGGTCTTGGCGAAGGGGAAACGCCCGGTTACATTTCGAACCCGGAAGCTAAGCCTTTCAGCGCCGATGGTACTGCATGGGGGACCGTGTGGGAGAGTAGGACGCCGCCGAACAATTGTTGATGAGAAGCCCCGTTGGGAAACCAACGGGGCTTCTCTGCGTTTACCCTCCGATCGGCCCGTTAGGCCGCGCAGGACCTGGCAACCCGGGAGTGGTGCAGCGGATCGCACGAGGCCGTGGCCTGCACCCTGCAGCCAGCAGCCAGCAGCGAGAAGGAGGCGCGTCATGCAGCACGACATCTTCATTGGCCAGGTCCAGGCCCGCGCGCGGCTCGACAGCCGTGGTTCGGCCGAGACTGCCACCCGGGCCAGCCTGGAGACGCTCGCCGAACGGATCCCGGCGTCGGTGTCCGAAAACGTGGCGGCCCAGCTGCCACACGAGATCGGTGAACACCTGAAGCGAGTGGCGAGCGCGCTCGACCAGCCGGAGACCGGCATCCGACTGAGCCGCCAGGAGTTCTTCGACCGCGTCGCCAGGCGTGCCAGTGCCGACCTGCCCAAGGCGGTGCACGAGGCCCGCTGTGTGGTCGAGGTCGCCGACGAGGCCACCAACGGCTTGCTGGCCACGAAGATCCGCCCGCTCCTCGACGACGAGCTGGCCGAAGTCCTCTTCGCGGGCAGCACGGGCTCGGCGTAGCCCGGAGTAGCGCGGCTAGCGCAGGGAGAGGGGTCATCATGGCTGATACGAGCACCCAGGAAGTCCTGGCAGCGGTACGAGACGCCAAGTTCCCCGCGAGCAAGGAGGAACTGCTCCGCGCCGCGCGGGCCTCAGGCGCCTCGCAGGAAGTACTGAAGGCCCTGCGGGGCATCCCGGCTGAGGAGTACGCGAACAGGGAGGATGTCGCCCACTCGGTACGGGTCGATCCGGCCTCTGACCTGGGCCTCAGCCCCGCGCAGCGCGCCGAGCAGGCCCGTAAGGGCGGCGCTCCCGGTCAGTCGCAGCACCTGCGGGATGTGCCCAAGCCGCCGGTGGAGGAGGAACTGGACCAGTGAGGGGACGCTGCTGCACGACCTGGTCGCCGTCCACCGGCTTGTCACCGAGCTACGGGGTACCGACACCCCCGACACGGGGCCCCGCTTTGAAACCAAACGCCGGTTGTGAGCCGCGCTCCGCGTGCGTCCTGGCCAGCTCCGGCCACCAGGCATGAGCCTGGTCCTTGGACCGGAGGTAGGCGTGGGTGTGGATACCGGTCTCCTCCCCGGAGGTGAGGAGACCGGGAAGATCGGCGAGGGGCGCTACGGTCGCGGGGCCGTCGAGGATGACGGTGAGTGGTGGGTCGAGCCGACCGGAGGATGACCGTGCGGCCATGCGCCGGCCGTGCTCGACCACGCTTGTGGTGAGGGCGGTGAGGAGCGGCATCGCGCCGGGGTCGCGCCGCGGGTCCTCGATGGAGTCGCCCACGATGTAGAGCGTGCCCGCTTCGGTGATGAACGATTCCAGCGCGATGGTGTCGGCCCGGCTGGCTGTGCAGACGGTGCGGATATGGAGTTGGGAGAGGGCGGTCAGGGCGTGGCGGATCAGGTCCGTTGCCTCGTCGCGGCGCTCGGGGTGGGCGATGAGGGTGGCTTCCAGCTCTCCCGCCGCGCCGGGGGCGGCTGCCTTGTCCTTACGGAGGATCCGTACTGCCTCCGTTGGTGAGCCGCTGGTGGCCCAGCGGTGGACTTGGCGGAAGGGCTGGCCGGTGATCGCCGCCGCGTGCAGGCAGCACCGCAGCAGCGTTTCGGCGGCGTCGTGGACCGCCGCGTCGGCCGTCGCGGGGCTGCGGACGGGGGCGAGCAGGGCGGCGGCGCGGGTGCGGGCGGTTTCCGGGTCCGTACAGCCGTGCTCTGGTGCCCAGCTGATGCGAGCCGGGGCGTCGGTGGCGTGAGTGGGGTCGTAGAGGTGTGTGGGGCCCAGCTTGCTGCGGGCGCCGACGGTGTCCGCCCATAGGGCTGCGTTCGCGGTGACGACCACCGCGGCGCCTTCGGCCGCTTGGAGCGCCTCGGCGGGGTCCGCCGCGCCCTGCAGGTGCAGCCTTGTGGTGGCCCCCGGCGCGGTGGCGGGGGTCGGGGTGATCCGCTCGGGGGACCGCTCCTGCTGCGCCGGGAGGTCGGGCTCTGGCGACGGATTCGGCGACGGCGACGACTCCGGGGCTGGTACTGGTGCTGGGATCGGGATATCCGGCGCTGCCGCCGCCTTCGCGCGCTGCGCCTCGCGATAGGCGCGGCGGCGGGTTACGGAGGTCAGGACCACGAACGCCAGCGTGAAGAGGATCAGGAGCTGGCCGATGAAGACGCCCCAGAAGAGCCCCGGCCCGGACAGCGTCGCGGGGTCGGCGTCGGGCCAGGCGGCGGCCAGGTCGGCCGGGTCCGAGGCAAGCCCGCGGAAGGCCAGCGGAGTCCGGGTGAAGACGACGCCCGTGGGCCAGGTGCCGTGCGCGAGCAGCCCGGAGAGTCCGGCCGCGGACCAGGTGAGGATCGTCAGACCGAGCAGGAAGCCCAGGGCTCCGATGAGCAGGCTGTCCGGAACACTGTTCCCGGGGCGGCGGGACGGCTCCGCTTCGTAACTCGGCATATCAGGCCACCGTTTCGTCCGCGGGGGCGATTTTGTCGAAGGATACGGCGCGGGACTCGGTCTCGGACTCCAGCGCCTCGTCCAGTTTATCCAGCGGGGAGGCGGCCTGCGCGGACGACTCCGTCATGGCCCGGTCGGTGAAGACCAGCGGCCGTTCCGCCTCCGTGACCAGGTGTTTGACGACCTGAACATTTCCATTGACGTCCCATACGGCCATGCCGGGGGAGAGGGTGGGGATGATCTCCACCGCCCAGCGGGGCAGGCCCAGGACGTCACCCGTCGCCCGCGCTTCATCAGCCTTCTGGGCGTAAATCGTGCGGGTGGACGCCATCTTCAAGATGGCCGCGGCTTCCTTCGCCGCCGCGCCGTCCACCACATCGGAGAGATGGTGGACCACCGCGACGAAGGACAGGCCCAGGCGGCGGCCGAACTTCAACAGCCGCTGGAAGAGCTGTGCCACGAAGGGCGAGTTGATGATGTGCCAGGCCTCCTCGACCAGGAAGATCCGCTTCTTGCGGTCCGGCCTGATCCAGGTGTGTTCCAGCCACACTCCCACGATCGCCATCAGGATCGGCATGGCGATGGAGTTGCGGTCGATATGGGAGAGGTCGAAGACGGTGAGCGGGGCGTCGAGGTCGATGCCGACCGTCGTCGGGCCGTCGAACATGCCGCGCAGATCACCGTCGACCAGGCGGTCCAGGACGAGTGCCACATCCAGGCCCCAGGAGCGGACGTCCTCCAGCGCGACATTCATGGCCAGCGCGGACTCCGGCTTGGGATGGCGCAGCTGCTCGACGATGTCGGTGAGGACGGGCTGCCGGTCGGCGACCGCTGAGTTGACGTAGGAGTGCGCCACCTTGAGGGCGAAGCCCGCGCGTTCGTCCAGGCCGTGGCCGAGCGCGACCTCGATGATCGTACGGAGGAGGGCGAGCTGCCCGGTGGTGGTGATGGCGGGGTCCAGCGGGTTGAGACGGATTCCCTGGTCCAGCGCGGCCGTGGGGTCGAGCCGGATCGGGGTTATGCCGAGCTCGTTGGCGATGAGGTTCCACTCGCCCATCCCGTCCTCGCCCTGCGCGTCCAGCACGACGACCTGGCGGTCCCGGAAGCGGAGCTGGCGCAGCACATACGTCTTCTCCAGCGCCGACTTGCCGTTGCCGGATTCGCCCAGCACCAGCCAGTGCGGGGCCGGGAGCTGCTGCCCGTAGAGCTGGAAGGGGTCGTAGATATAGCCCTTGCCGCTGTAGACCTCGCGCCCGATGATCACGCCTGAGTCGCCCAGGCCGGGTGCGGCCGTGGGCAGATAGACGGCCTGCGCCTGGCCAGTGGAGGTACGGACCGGGAGCCGCGTCGTCTCCGTCTTGCCGAAGAGGAAGCTGGTGAAGGCGTCGGTGATGGCGGTCAAGGGGTCAAACGCGGCCACAACGTCTCTCCTAGCGGCTGTCGGCTAGCGGCGGATGCCGGTCGCGAACGGGAGGGTGTTGACGAACGCCCGGTGGTGTTCGCGGTCGCACCACTCCAGCTTCAGATAGCTCTTGCCCGCCGAGGCGCGGATCGTACGCTTATCGCGGGCCAGCGCTTCCGGATGGCGGGACGAGACCGTGATGTAGCCGACGAGGTTCACCCCCGCCGCGCCGCTGGCCAGGTCCTCGCCGCGCTGGTCGACGCGGCCGTGCGCGGCGACATCGCGAGGGTCGACCGTACGGTTCATCTTGGCCTGACGGCTGGCCTCCGCTTCGTCGTTGGTCTTCTCCGTCAGCATCCGCTCGATGGCGACCTCGGTCGGCTCCAGATCCATACAGACCGCGACCGTACGGATCACATCCGGGGTGTGCACCAGCAGCGGCGCCAGGAAGTTCACCCCGACCGGCGTCATCGGCCACTCCTTCACCCACGCCGTGGAGTGGCACCAGGGCTGCCGGGTCATCGACTCCCGGGTCTTGGCCTGGAGATAGGTCGGCTCGACCGCGTCCAGCTCGGCGGGCCACGCGTTCCGCTTCGTCATGGCCTGGATGTGGTCGATCGGGTGGTCCGGGTCGTACATGGAGTGGATCAACGACGCCATCCGGGCCTGCCCCAGCGGCTGCCGTACCCGGATATCCGCCTCGGCCAGCCGGGCGCAGATATCGGTCAGTTCACGGGCCATCACGATGGCCAGCCCCGCGTCCCGGGACAGCTTCCGCTCCTTGTTAGCCCGGGCGATCGTGGTCGCCTCGGCGGCCAGGTCCCGCCCGTAGTGCATACAGGCCACCAGATAGGCGCGGTGCTGCTCGCTGGAGGTCGACACCA
The DNA here is from genome assembly GCF_021216675.1 of Streptomyces gobiensis. Taxonomy (NCBI): domain Bacteria; kingdom Bacillati; phylum Actinomycetota; class Actinomycetes; order Kitasatosporales; family Streptomycetaceae; genus Streptomyces; species Streptomyces gobiensis. Next base: position 3,154,097 of record NZ_CP086120.1, read on the forward strand.
TCGACTGGAGCTGGTCGTACGATTCCTGGAGCCACCCCGGCGCCCGTTCATCGCCGCGCTGTGCGACATCCTTCGCGTGCGCGTCGGGGTCGGCCGGGAGCGTACGGGCCAGCATCTGCAGCCGGGTGACATAGCCATCGCCGTTCGCGACATGCTTGAGCAGGGTGCCGAAACGGTCCACCAGGGCTTCCTGGTCCTCGCTGTCCCGCAGGCCGACGCCGGGTCCCTCGATCTCTATGGCGGCTGTCACGGTACGGCGGTCCGCGTGCAGCAGCACCGCGATCTCATCCGGCCCGAACGGCGCCGAGAGCCAGGTGATACGGCCCACCCCGGGCGGCGGCCCGATCTCCACCTCGCGCCCGTCGAGGCTGATCCCCGCCTCGGCGGCGTCGGAGCGGTACGCCGTACCGCCCTGGCGGCGCAGCCGCCGGAAGGAGCGGTCAATCTCAAACCAGCGGTAGAACGTCCGCTGCTTGTACGGGACGTACACGGCCGCCAGCGCCAGCATCGGGAAGCCCACCAGCAGCACGATGCGCAGCGACAGCACGGGAACGAGCAGCCCGCTCATCATGCCCAGGAACGCACCCGCGATGATCAGCGCGATCTCACCGGTCTCGCGGTTCTTACCGACGATGGCGTTCGGACGGGCTCGCCCGATCATGTACGTACGGCGGGGGGTGAGGACGTAGGGCGGGGAGGACATGCTCAGTCACCTCGGGCGCGGTTGCTGCTGGTCGAGCTGGGGGCCTGACGCGGTGGGGGCGGCTTGGGCGGCGGCGCGTCGCCGCTCCGGGTGCTGTGGGCGGATACGCCGCCGGAGACCGGGTTCGGCTGCCTGGGGGTGCCGCTGCCTGACTGCTGGGCGCCGGGGCCGCTGCCGCCCCGGCCGCCGTGGGTGTTGATGCCCTGCCGCAGCATCGCCGCCGGGGACGACACGGCGGCCACCGCCTTACGGGACGCCGGGTCGGCGGAGGCGTTGCGGTGCCGGACGATCTCATCGCCGAAGCCGGGTACGAAGCGGTAGATCATCGCCGAGGCGAAGATGGCCAGGATGATGATGGCCAGCCCGGACACGATCGCCGAGAAGGCGTCCGGCCCCTCATCGGCGGCCAGCGCCCCGGCCAGGCCCAGCACGATAACGATCACCGGTTTCACCAGGATCACGGCGATCATGATCCCGGCCCACCGCCGTACGTGCGACCACATGTTCTTGTCCACGAGCCCGGCGTAGACCACCACGCCCAGCAGCGCGCCAACGTACAGCAGCGCGGCCCGGATCACCAGTTCCAGCCAGAGCACACCTGCGGCGAGAACGGATACGAGCGAAACGACGATCAGCATGATCGGCCCACCGCCGATCCCCTCGCCCTTCTCCAGCGCCTCGGAGAACGCGCCGAAGAAAGTGTCGGTCTTGGCCGACGTCCCGGACGCGATGACTTCCGTAACGCCGTCGGTCGCCGAGACGAGCGTATAGAGGATGAGCGGGGTGAACGCGGAGGCCAGCACGACCAGCCAGAGAAAGCCGATGGCCTCGCCGATGGCCTCCAGCAGGGGTACGCCCCGGATGGCCCGCTTGGTGACGGCAAGCAGCCAGAGGATGAGGGTGAGGATCGTCGACGCGGCGAATACGACGGCGTACTGCTTGAGGAACTCGGCGTTGGTGAAGTCGACGTTCGTCGTCGCGTTGACGGCGTCGGAGAGCTTCCCCACGATCCACGAGGCGGCTTCGGCACAGCCCTTGGCGAGGGAGGAAAGCGGGTCGACGGCCGTCTCCAGCTCGGAGGTCCCGGTGCCGCCACCGTCACCGGGCGCGCCGCTCTCGCAGTATTCCCTCGCGGGACCACGGATGAGTTCGCACGGGTCATCGCTGGCAGAGGGGCTAGGACTCGGCTCAGCAACGGCTCGGGAGGCGGCCAGCAGGAGCGTGCCTTGCAGGCCCGCGACCACGGCAGCGACTGTAAGGGCGCGGCGATTACCGGGCATACGTGAACCCTCCGAACCCTTCGATTGCCTCGGCCATCTCCTCAGCTGAAGAGGCCCGCTGATCTCGGCCTACTGGGACCGGGCCGTCCTTTTGGTCGAAGTCGGTGACCTTCCAGTCACCCTTGACCCACTGAAGCTGGAAGGTATTGGTGTACCAAGCCTCACTGACGGGGTTCTTGGAGTCCTCGCCTGCCAGGCCGAACAACGACGAGTACCAGACCGACACCTTCGCGGTGTGGTTGCTGTACTCCTCCACCTTCGTGCCGACGGGATTCGTGCGGGAGACAAAGGTCATGCCCTTGGGGGGCGTGCCGTCCTTGGTGAGACCGATTCTCTTGAGGAAGGCAGCGTTGGTATACACGCGGTCGAGATCGGCCTTGCGCTCTGCCGCAACCTCGGGGGCGTAGACAGCCGTCACGATGCTCTCGCGCTTGTCATCGTCGTACATGCCGTCACCGCTGAGCGCCACCGCATAGTTGGCGGCAGCGCTCTGCGCGCCCTGCTCAGTCCGGGCGAAGCCGGAGGGTACCGGCTGCACGCCAGTGGGCGCGGTCGGCTGGGCCTTGCCGCCCTTGCCATCGCCACCACCACCGCCGTCCCCATCGCCACCGCTCCGCGTGGCAAAGGCAAGTGCCGCGATCAGCAGCACGATGACTCCGACGATTGTCACAAGACTCTTGCCGGGCCGTACGACAGGCGGTCGCGATCCGCCCTCGCCCTCCGGCAGCCGCGTACGCGTGCCTCGACGGCCCGGCTCCGCGTCACCGCGCTCGCCACCGTACCCGTCGCCACCGCCGAAGCTCATGGTGCACGTGCCCCCTCGACACTGAACCGCCAACCACCTTCAGAGCATTGTCTCCTCAAATGAAGGTAGCGGGGGCACCGCATGTGTGGGGGCGGTGAACGCATTCCGAGACCGCTCCCGGCCGCGAGGGGGTACGGCTGGGAGCGGGTCTCGTCTCAGACTGTCATCCGCGAGCGGACATAGGCGGGGTCACCTGCGATAACGCTCCTCCTCTTCGCGGTGCAAGGGGCAACGGCAGGGCGGAAGGGCCATATTGAGGTCAAGCGGATTGCTGTCCGCGCCGGTGTAGGTCCGTTCACGTCGCACAGTCCGGCGCTCGCCAGTGACCGGATTCACGTTGTACACCCGGATCTTCAACACGGCGACCCCGGCGTGTAGAAGGCGATCCAGTCCGCCCGCTCCCGCTCCCGCTCACAAGCGAGAACGTACGGGCGTACCAACGGCGACGCGTCACCGTCGAGCGGTTCCGCGTGCGGATCGGTAGTGTTCTGCATTGTCTGCCTGCTTCCTGAAGGTGGGCCGCGCCCCGGGGCTGAGCACACAGCCGCCGGGGTCTTCTCTGTCGCCTGCCAATGTAGCCAGCCTGAGCGCACCCGTCTATAGCGCACTGCGCGGGGCTGCCTCTATGTTCGAATAACCGTTCATGAGTACAGTCCGGCCCGTGATGGAGTATGACCCCAGGTTTCCCAAGTGGACCCAGATCGCTGATGTGATCCGCGAGCGCATCGCCACCGGTAAGTACCCGCCGCGCTACCGGCTTTCTGAGACGAAGCTGGAAGAGGAGTTCGACGTAGCGCGGGTCACCGTACGCAAGGTCACCCGCGCCCTACGCGAAGAGGGACTGATCACCACCCACCCCGGCATGGGATCGTTCGTGACCGACCCCTCCGAACAGTCCCCGTCGGACTAACCACCCGAGTGGGTGAACGCTCGCCGAACTGGCCTGAGGCCACCGAACCGCTGCGGCTGCCGCCGAGGCGTACCGTGGCGGGTAGGCCGGTAGATGGGCCGCTTACTCGAAGATCAGGAGTGACGGTGAGTGTCCTGCCGACGTATACAGACGTCGATCCGGAGAAAGCCCTGAAGTACGCGATCCAGCACATCGCGGGCGACCGTGCCGAGGTCATCGAGGGCGTCATCACCCCTGCGTCGCCGGGCTGGGCAGATGAGAATGTCGCCGACTTGATCAGGGAACAGCTCGGTTCCCGGATGCGGGAGCAGGGTTGGCGTGCCGGGTCGGGGAATCTCGATCTTCCGGGGAGCGAGAACTTCTACATCCCGGATCTCGCGGTAGTCCCCGCCGAGCTGGCGAAAACCGAAGGAGCGCTGCTGCCTGACCAGACGCTTCTGGTGGTCGAGGTGACGTCGCCGTCCAACGCGGACACCGATCGCACCGCCAAGCGCAAGCGGTACGCCCAATACGGTGCGCCTCTGTATCTGTTGGTGGACCGGCAGGAAGACACCTGCACTCTGTTCTCCGAACCCGGCCAGCTTGGCTACACGCACATTCAGGGCCCGTATCCCTTCGGCACCCCTGTGCAGCTCCCTGAACCCTTCGCCCTGACGATCGACACCAGCGGCTTCTAGCCTCCCGAAGCCCCAACGAACTGACCACCCGAGTGGGTGAACGGTCGCCGCATTTGCCCCCGGAATGATCGCTGCGCCACCAAGCTCCTTGCTGGCAGGCCTGGCCCAGGCGTGACCGGCAACAGCGACGAGGGAGGACAGCGTGATGACCGCCGATCCCATCACCGAGCCGATGGACCCCATCGATCTGCTGATCGCGTTCGAAGAGGCAGCCGATGTGCCGATTCGCCCCGAGTGTGTCGAGGGGACGGTTGTCGTGCCGCGACAGCCGGACTTCAACCACGGCGACAGCGCGTTGCAGATGTGTCGCCAGTTGTGTTCCGCAGGGTTCCGGTATGCGGGTTCCGGTATGGGGTTCCGAGTCGGTATCAAAGGGGAACAAACCCGTTCCCTGGTCATCCCCGACTTCTACGTACTGCATTGCAGGCCCAGCGAGGTGGATGAGGCTTACCGCAGAGTCCACAAGGGCTGGTACTCCATCGAACTGCTGGCTCTCGTCGGGGAGGTGACCTCGACCAACCATGAGACGGACTCCGGCCCCAAGTACCGCAGTTACGCCGCCGCTGGCATCCCCGTATACGTACTGATCCACCGCCAGGACCGCATGGCCTACGCCTTCTCCGACCCCGCCCCCGAAGAGGACCCGGTCAACTCCCACTACACCACCAAGACCGCAGTCGACCTCGGCCGCCCGCTTCCCCTCCCCGTGCCGTACCCCGCCCTGGACACCACCATCCTGCTGGACGAATGACGACCTTGCCCAGGACGGCGCTACCCCGACACCCTGACGATCACGACGACTTTTTTTGAAGGGGGCAGGCTTCCGCTAAATGCAGACAAGCACCGTGCATCTTCAGCCGGTTACGTGGAGTCTGCGGCCGTGGCTTGCCATGGCTATGGCTGCTGCTGTGCAGGCTGCGGCGCAACCGGCCAGAGCGGTGGGGTCAGCCGCAGGCTGGAGGAGGATCGCCCACCAGCGTGGTTCTCCGCCGTAACCTCGGCCGAGCAGCGGCGTCACCATCACGGTGGCAACCGGAACTACGATGGCCCTTTCCTTCAGCCAAGGCAGTACCGCGAGGGTGCACGCGGCGAGGAAGACCGTGTTACGGCTCGCCTCTCCTGCAGCACGGGAGTCCAGCAACACCGAGCACACCTGCCCGATCACCACCGCCAAGAGAAGCAGCACGGCCACGGCCGCCATATCGAAGGCCCACACACGGCGCACCGGCAGGGCATCCGCAGCATCGAGGCGCGAGCGCAGGCACAGCACGAGGGCAGAGCAGATCGGAAGTGGGGCGAGCATCATCAGCAGCATGTCGCCCCCGCCGGTCGCGAACGGCAGCTCGATCGCGCTGTCCAGGAACAGTGCCACCATCAGCGCATACAGAGCGATAGCGAGGGCGGCGATGCTGTTGAGGCGGCGCGCCTTGAACCAGTAGATCAACGCTTGTTCTCCTGGCATTTGGCCGCTGCCTGGGCGGCGTGGGCATACCAACGGGAGCGTTCGGCTCGGGTCATCTTTCTCAGCTCGCTGATCGTGGTGTCCGCGATTTTCTGCTGGGCTGGCCGATAGGCGTTGACCGTGTCGCGGCCCTCGACGGCGGTGATCAACCACGAATGCAGCACCCAATAGGGCTCGTCCTCCTTCTGGTTCAGGAGGCAGCCGAAGTCCTCCTCTTGGGGGAGAGCGGCGGTGATCAGCTGGGTGCGGATGGTGTCGGCATGGTCCATGCCGGGGGTGAACCATCCCTTCCACACCCTTGGGCCACTCCGGTCGTCCACGCGGCTGTCGGTGACCAGCATGGGGCGGGGTGCTCCGGCCTCTTCAAGCTGGTTAACTGTGTTGGTAATGAGCTTAGAGAACGCGGGCAGGGCGTCGGCGTAGGGGGCGGGCACGCACACCTGCGGAGCATCTCCAGCGCATGCCTTAGCCACCTCGCCGGTCTTGCGTATGGGCGTGGTGTAGTCCCAGGCGGAGGCCGTGGTAGCCCCGCACAGCACGGCCGCCAAGCCAACACCGGCCGCAGCCCCGATCCTCACCCGGCGCCTGAACGGGGCCCAGCCGAGCGCTACCGCGATGGCGAGGGAGCTGAGAACCGCGAGGGGGAGGAGGTACCCGGACGGGGCGATGGTGTATTCCAAGCCGGGGGTGGTGAAGGCGTAGACGGTGATGTGCCGCAGCCAATTGGTGCCCGGTATTTCGATGATGTTCCCGGCGAAACCGATGAACACCCACGTCGCGGCGGAGACCAGGGGCGCGGCCATGACGGGCTGCTTCGACAGGTGCCCGACGGCGTAGCCGAAGACCGCATACGGCAGTGGCAGCAGCAGACAGAACGCGATGAGCGGCAGTGACCATCCATCCGGCCACATCCCGACCTTGATGTAGGCGGCGGCCACGGCAGCCCCCATCATTGCGGTGCCAAGGCCCGCGCAGGCTGCGACACCGGCGGCGGCCAGCGCGTAGCGGGTTCGGTAGGCGCCGAGCTGCATGATCCCGGAACGGACGATTTGGCCGCCCTGCCAGGCGGCGGCACCGGCCGTGGCCGAGGCCGCGAAAATTATCAACCCGACCACGCTGGCTGGAATGGCAGAAGGGGGACCTCCCAGGTAGGAGGCGGCCATACGGGGCTCAGTCACCGCCCACGCCGCCAGCGCGATGCCAGGAAGAAGCAGGTAGGTGGCCGGGGAGGTGCGAATCAGCGTACGGATGCGCATCAGGCGTCCCCTCCGCAGAGGCGACTGTAGGCGGCCTCGGCCTGGCGTGTTGAAGGAGTGCCGGGAGGGGCGCAAGCCAGGAACTCATCCGTGGTGCCCCCGTGCACGATCGCCCCGTCATACAGGCAGGTGACGTACTGGGCATCGTCGGCAAGGTCGGCGACGTCGTGGGTGGACAGCAACACCGACACATCAAGGGCCGCGAGTAGATCGCGGAAGGCGCGGCGCTGGGTAGGGTCCATGCCCGCCGTGGGCTCATCCAGCAGAAGGATGCGGGCGTCGTGGACGAGCGCGGATGCAACGCCCACGCGTCGGAGCTGACCGCCGGAGAGCGTCTTGGTCCTCTGGTCCCGTTTGGGGGTCAAGTTGACTTTGTCCAGAGCGTCGGCGGCTTTGTCCCACGCTTCGCGTCGGGAGAGCCCTTTGGCCCAGCCGACGTAGGCGACTTGTTCCCGGGCGGTCAGACCGGGCATAGGGGTGATGTTCTGTGGCATCCAGGCGACTAGCTTGCGATAGGAGCGGTGGGTGGCGGGGATGCGATCGAGGTGAATGGTTCCGTGCTGGGGAGCCCGCACCGAGGCCGCGAGGGAAAGCAGGGTGGACTTGCCTGCCCCGTTGGGGCCGAGCAGCACGGTGACGCCGGGCTTGACGGTCATCTCAAGGCCGGAGAAAACCTGCTGCTTTCCGTAGGCGAACCAGCAGTCGGCGATGCGTATGGGCAACGAGTACTCCTGTGCGGGGGAAGGACATTTCAATGACCATGGACGTGGGCCCGCAACGGATGGTTGCGGGCCCACGGGGGCCTAGCGCTCAGGCCGGGGAGAGAAGGTCACTCGTAGACGACGACCTTTTTGACATCCAGCCCGCTGCCGGACACCTCGCCGTTGATCTTGTCGATGCGGAAGTAGGCTATGGCCCCACTGGTGATAGAGCGGGATGTCTTGGAGGTGTAGCTGCTGCCCTTGAAGCAGTTGGAGAAGCGGGCCGAATCCCCCTGCTTCTGGTCCGGGCCGAACACGTCCTTCCACTGGGATATGTGGGTGGTGTTCTGGTTCGGGCCGACACCGACCGAGGAGCAGCCGGTGAAGTGGACGGCGGAGGAACCGCCGACCGACTTCCAGCGGCTGGACTCGAAGCCGGTGAGGGCTCCGTCGATGATGCTGGAGTAAGCAAGCGCTGATGGGGCGCCGATGAGGACGAGGGCAGCCGCAGAACCGACGACCACGCCGATGCGCTGCTTTCTACTGGCCACGTATGGGCTCCTTTCTATTCTGAAACACTGACTGTGCTGACGTTCAGCATGTGGGCGCGCTCCACGCCACTGATCTTGTCGATGCGGAAGTACGCTCGGTCACCGGAGAATTCGGAGCAGTTGAACTTCGAGGTCGACCCGTTGAAACAAGCGGTGAACTTCGCCGAACTGCCCACTCGGGCACCGGGGAGGTAGCTCGACCAGGCGAGTGCTGGATGCACCAGGAGGAAGACGGCGGACAGTGTGGCTGTCGAAACGACCGCCACTCGAAGTGTCTTGCGCGCAGTGACCGCCCCTCTCCTCATGCGCCCGAGAACTATTCGATCATTCATTTCCGATCACGAATGTGACGGAAGCCATGATTCCGCCTCAGATCTTGATCAAATGCTTCCCGCGGCTGTTGTGCTCGAGGAGTGGACACCTGCTGCATGCCCGGTTCGCCCACCGTTTCGGCAGGTCCAACGGCTACGCGTCTCAGAGCCGTTGGGCCAACGGGGAAGTACTCCATGTGGAAAGTTGTTCTGTACCTCAGCCCCACAACAGCGGCCTTGTTCGTTGCGGCGATCGTAGGGCTGGCTGCGCTCGGCGCGTGGTGGTACGGCCGCGAGGACGGCGGTCGAGCGGTGTTGACGGCAAGAGTGCTGCTGGCGGCCTGGGCCGTTCTCGTCCTCATGGCTACCATCACACCGACACAGCCACTGGGTACCGGCGGCTATGACATCTCTTGGGTCCCCGGTGGAGGCCTATGGGAATCCGGCGGAAATGGCTACGGCCTTTTTCCGGAAGAGCGGGACATGCTTCTCCGCCAACAGGCAGCCAACGCCGCCATGTTCGTTTCCTTGGCGGCGCTGCTGGCCTTCTCGGCCCCAAGGTGGCCGCCGTTGGCTCTGATCGGTTCGTGTCTGGTCTTCAGCGTCGTCATCGAGGCCGTCCAGTTCGTCATGGCCGCTGGCCGAACCGTGGACGTCGACGACGTACTGTTCAACACGCTGGGTGGCGCCCTCGGAGTGTTCGCCGTCCGGCTGGCGGTGTATGCGGTGGGACGACTCATCCCCTCTGGAGGGCGTCGGCGCAAGCCAAGACTCGATCACTGCTGAGGTTTTACGCTTCTCAGCAGGAGTCGACCAGCTGGTCTACGTACCCAGGGCCCGAAGGATCTCTCCGACCCCACTCGCAGCCGCTCGGGCTTCCTGAGGATCAGCCAAGGGGTCTGCTGCGATTTCTTCACAGGCGTGAAAGCGGGCGGCACGCTGGGGCCAACGTTCGATGTTGACGACCGTGCCCCAGTGGGCTGCGAAGGCCCGGAGCGGTCCGATGTCACTGCTGTGCTGAGCGCTGGTCGCGGCCCGTGCCAAGTGCGCGTTCAGCTCCGGCAGGCGACTGGGAATGATCTGCGCGACAGCAGCGCGTAGGGCTTCTGGGGTCAGCGGTGGCATGGGGATGAGCGGAGCACTCGGCTCGGTCGGCTGGCTGCTCATGCTGACCTCCCTGCCCGTACGTAGCGCGCAGCGTCGCTCCACGCTCCTCTGATGACGTGCCTATCGCCACCACCCTGCCAGGCAGAAGCGGAAGTCAGACAACTGGGATGGTGCAATCAGCGTCTACAACGCGGCGGGTAGTGTGCTGACCGCGAACGTTGTCTACTGAGAACCACCCGCCCGGGTGAACCCCCATGAACGAGCCCACGTGGACCGTCCGTCGTCACCAAGGTGAGAGCGTGACCACTGACCCGATCGATTTGCTGATCGCCTTCGAAGAGGTAGCCGACGTGCCTGTCCGGCCGGAGTTCGTCGAGGGGAGGCTGATCGTGCCCCCATGGCCGTACGACGACCACCACAACGCGACCCGCTGCGACCTCGCATACCAACTCCGCACAGCGGATGTGCCGCTCGTCGGCTTCGGCAACGGTTACCGGATCAGCCTCAACGGTGAGTCCACGCACTCGCTGACCATCCCCGACTTCTACGTCCTGCATCGCAGGCCCAACGAGGTTGACGAGGCCTACCGGACGGCCCACAAGGGGTGGTACTCCATCGAACTGGTCGCCCTGGTCGGGGAGGTCACCTCGACCGACCACGAGACGGATTCCGGCCTCAAGTACCGCAGCTACGCTGCCGCCGGGGTGCCCGTCTACGTACTCATCCACCGCGAGGAGCGCACAGCGTACGCGTTCTCCGACCCGGTCCCCGGCGCCGACTCAGCCAAGGCCCACTACGCCACCAAGACCAAGGTCCACCTCGGCTACCCGCTCCCCCTCCCCGCGCCGTTCCCCGCCCTGGACACCTCCCTCCTGCTGGACAGCTGAACTCGCCCCGTCCTCCGCTGTCCTGCTGGGCGGCTGAGCTCTCGAGCTGAGGGCGCTGGGCAGGGCCAGCGAAGTCCCCTGCTTCGCTGCCCTGTTGATAGCCGAGCCACCCATGCCAGCGCGAGAACCGTTCACTTTCCGGTGAAGGGCAAGAAGGAGATACACGGGCCGTCATGCGGAGCGTACGGTGGCTGGCATGTCCGCGAAGGAACGGGTCACGATCACCCTCACCGCCGACATTCTGGCCAGCGCGAGGAAGGCATCAGGTGGAGACCTCTCCGCCTACATCGAACGCACTCTGCGTATACAGACCCTTACTGAAGCCGCACGGGCCATCAACGCATGGCGCCCGAACTCCACGACCGATACCGAAGAACTCCTCGATACCTTTGCCGAGGGCCACCGTTAATGCTGATGCGGCCATATTCATTCTCCACCGTGAATCCGCCTCCCCACTTATAAAGCATGATCAAGGGTTGGAACGGGTCATCAAGCTCGCCGAGCCGGGGATGAGCCAGAATGAGGTTGTACATCATTGAAATAGTCTCATGCTCATTGGGTAGCTCTCGGCGCTGAAACCACAGCCCGGCTGGCCTCTTCGACACAGATGAGTAACGGTGAATGCCAGGTACTAGCTGGCGCTCATCCCCTTCTCAGGCCACTCTCCCTTCTCTCGCCTCACTGAACTAATCTTGTAGAAGGCTTTGAGAAACGGGTGATCCGTAGGCCCGTCGTCGGGCTCTGCTCGGCCACTCGCCTTGCTGACCGATAGAGTGCGCAGCATCCTGCTGGGATCGTCTCCGAAAGCGTAACGAACTTCGATATCACATTCGGAAAGTTTGTGAAAGTATACCAATGAGGACATTGCCACTCAGCCTTGGTGAAAGCCCTGAGAAATATCAGCTCCGCTGAGGTTCAGGCCCGCGAGACTCAGCACCGCGCGCAATGGTTTGTCGGTCACAGGAGTTCAGCAACCTCGCTTGCCAGGCTGTCAAGTCGACCCTTCTCGACTGGTGGCATGGAATAGCTGAATCCTCGAATTCGTGACAGGAAGTCCTCTGGGAGTTGCACGTGGTACCTAGTGAGATAGAACCACAGGTCGCCGCGCCATACCCACTCGCCATCAGTGAAGATTGAATCTCCGCCTAGCAATCGCTTCTCCGAGCCGAGGACGTCCCCTACTGCGCCCATGATGCTCCAGAGCTCGTACCCCTCGTCTAGGTACCGTCGCACATCTTCCTCGTCAGGAATCGGGTCTGCTTGCAGGAAGTCTTTGATGCTCCCTGCAGATGTCCCGACCTTGTCTTCCCAAAATTCTTGATAGAATCCAGCGATTTTCATTTCTTAGCTCCTCTTTGAGCCTCAGGTGAGCACTGGTAGGAAGGTTCGCCAGTAGCCGCCGCCGAATATGACAGGCTCTTGCCCGGTGCCGCCACTTTTGTATGTTCCTACCTTATTGGTAGGTGCCTTGACTGGAACGCTAAGCTCATTGGCTAGGGCTTGAGCTGCTGGTACGGAAGTGTCTGCCAAATGAGCCGCCACTGTCCCCGAGTGGCATGATACAAGCCTCACCGGCCCCCCAGTGTAGTTGGGGTTGTTGCGGATAGCATCCGCGATGTGATTGGGGTGAGTATCTCCTGCGGGAAATCCTTTTCCTGCGGCGTTAACCCGACCCGGCTCAAAATATCCCTTGTTGTTCCCGTGGACCACAACGTCGTGATGCCCGTCCAGAGGCTTCACGTTGTCGTAATTTGAAAGCGTGCTCGAGTCATACCCGATCGCGGTAGACCGGTCTCTGAAGTAAACGGGATCACCAGTCTCAAGGACGATATCTCCACTCTCCTTCGGTGGAGCGGCGATCTCTGAGTCCGGCGAAAGACGGGCTGCCTGGTCTCGGCGAGTACCCAAACCATCAAACAGGTCATGCCCGGCAACGCCATTGGTGCCGTAGTCAAATCCAGCACTATCAGGTGCATGGTTGCCATTCGCGCTAGCCGAATCCCCTGTCTGGTCTCTGACTTCCGGTAGATCCGAGCTTCCATTACCGCTTTGCCTGTCTACACCTACAGAATTGTCCGGGAGGTCGCTGCCCGCGTTAGGGCCCGTTGTGACATCACGGCCGGTCGCGTCTGGCAGGGTGCCGTCGTCCGTGGCGTGGGTGGTGCCGCCTGCGCCGGTCGGCTCGGTACGGGTGTTGGAGGCGGTTGGTGTGTCGGGGGCTGCGCCGCCCGGGCTTGGGGTGTTGCCGTCGGCGTGGGCATTTGTGTTGGCAGGGGTGTTGTGGGCGCCAGTCAGGGCGGGTTCACGTCGGGGGACGGCCGTGCCGGTGCTGTCGGGGGTGCGGTCGGTGGCGGGGAGTTCGGTGGGGGCGTCGTTGGCGGGTTGTTTGAGGGTGCCGGTGGAGTCGATCAGGTCGCCGTTGGGGGTGAGGAAGGTGTTGTCGGCGGTCATGACCGAGCCCTTGGGCACGCCTGTCGTGGTGCCGCCGGGGAGGTCGATGGTGGATTTGCCTGGGGGGAGGTTGATGTCGTGGAGGGGTGTGTTGGGGGTGATGGTGTGGCCGTTGGGGAGGCGGAGGGTGCCGTCGGGGAGTTCGAGGGCTTGGACGGAGGTGAGGTTCTTCAGGCCGGTGGTGATGTCGGTGATCTTCGGGAGGGCTTTGATGCTGGTGCCGATGCCTTTGCCGAGGTAGGTCATGGGGTCGATGACGGTGCCGGCTTTGCTGGCGGCGGTGAGGACTTTGCCTGCGGTGCCGGCTTTGGCGGCGGTGCCGGCGCCGCCGCTGGCGAGGGTGGTGACCGCGTTGAAGGAGACCAGCCCGGCCGCGCGGGCCGGGTTTTCGCTCCACATGTCCCAGGCCACCAGTTCCTTGCCGACCTGCTTGGTGGTCTGGCGTGACTGGGTCATCCAGTCCCGGACCGGGCCGTCGGGCATCAGCTCGTAGGTGAGCGCGCCCAGGCCGGAGGTCATGGCCAGCCCGGTGGCCAGCTGCCCCAGGCCCTTCCACGCGTCGGCGAAGCCGTCACTCCAGGGGTTGACCAGCGTGCCCAGGCCCTTCAGGGTGCCCCAGATCCCGTCGACGATGACGCCGTCCCACACGAAACTCTTGACGTGCTGGTCCAGCCGCCACAGCGGGTACTCCTGCTCCACCGCACTGCCCCACGGCGTCTCCCCGGCCTTCTTCATGTCCTCGACACTGAGGCCGTACATGTTCTTGCCCTCAGAACCGTCACCGACGGTCCACTGGGTGCCGCCTACCAGCGCGGTGATCTTGTTGGCGGCGCGGCGTTCGGCTTCCCAGAACTGGGCGACCGTCGCGGAGATCTCGCGGACGAGGGCGTTGTTGAAGTCGACCTTGGTGCTGTCTTCCTTCCAGTCCTCATCACCCTGGAGGGAGCCGACGAACGTTCTGGCTTTGTCTTTGAGCCGCGCCAGCTTCGCGATCAGCGGGCGGGCCTCGGTCGCGTAGCAGCTCAGCGCGGCGGTGACCTTCTCCAGATCACCGGCGAAACCGTCGGCCTTCTCCCGCACCGGCTTGGTGGTGGCGAACAGCTGCTCCGCCTCCGGTGCGTCGTAGAACGCCGACAGGCCCTGGAAGCTGGAGTGGATCCCCGTACCGGTCTCCCGGATCGCGGACGCGTCCTTCTTCAGCCCGGCAATGTCCTTTTCCAGCTGCTCCAGATTCCCAGTGAACTCCGGTATCCCGGACGGGTCCACCTGCTCCTTGACCTCTTCGGCCACGCCCCCGCCCCTACCCCTTCTCCGCCTGTGCCTTCGTGATCTCTTCCACGTCCGGGCCCCGGGCCCCGGTCAGGGACTTGCCCGCCCGCGCACCGACGATCCGGCATCGCGACTGCTTCATCAGCGTCGGCAGAGGCTGATTCCCCATATCGAACTTCACGCCCGACAGCCCCTCCCCGTGGACTGCGCAGGCGGTCTCGTCGTATCAGGAGACGCACAAGCCACCCGTGACGCTACACAACTACCAGCACCGCTAAGGAGAATGCCACACGTATTCGGACACGACGGTGGGCTCCCTCAGCCAACGACGACCTGCGACGCGGGGGTCCTCCTTGGGGGGAAGCGGATGGCACCGCACTATGATTTGCGGTTCGGCCTTGGTGAGGTGCCTGGGCTGGGTTTGGCGTGAGGGGGAAGCATGCGTAAGACGGTTGGCGGAATAGCTCTGGTCGTGGTGGCCGCGTTGTTGACGGGGTGCGGCGGCGGTGCGGATGAGGACAGCGCCGGTAAGAAGGACGACACCGCCAAGTCGCCCGTGGAGTCGACGGCTGACGACGCACGGGGCGGGAAAGAGACGCGCGAGGTGACCCTGGAGGTCCAGGGCGACGGGAAGACCCAGGTCTTCTACGTGGCTGGTACCACCAAGTCCGAGCAGGTGACCCTCCCGTGGAAGAAGACGACCCAGGTCACCCTGGAGGGTGTGCAGCTGAAGGTCGGGATTCCGGTGTCCATCGTGCCCGGTCCGGTGCAGGGTTCCGACGGGCAGTTCAAGGCCGCGCCGTGCGTCATCAAGGTCGACGGAAAGAAGGTCGCGGACAACCAGGGCGGTGAGTCCGAGAAGGGCTGCCAGTACACAGTGAAGTAGCAGGCGCTCTCGGTAGGTGGGCGGTCAGAGGGTGTTCACCGGCATGACCGGGACTCCGAAGCCTTTGTATGACTGTGGCCTCGTCGTAGCGATCTCCCACCCCGCTGTGATGCTGGTGGCGACGGCATGGAGGACGGGCCACCCCTCTTCCGGGAAGAGTGTTGCGGCGATGCGCCCCATGGCGTCAGCGGATATTCTGTCGACACCTGCGATCTCCACGGCGGGCAGCTGGGCGAAGTGGGCAGAGATCCCTGGGCGTTGCCGGGTGGCTTCTGCCAGGCAGAGCGCGGGAACGGTGACGACGTAGAGCGGGTCCTCGTGCGCGGCCACGATGAAACCTGACAGCTGGCGGTTACCCTGCCCGACCGTGAGCAGTGAGTGATGGTCGAAGACGATGCCGCCGCTCACGCTGCGGAAGCTCCGGAGCCGCGGCGGGCAGCGGTTCGGGCCTTGTTCGCTGCGAGCATCCCGCGTGCCTCGACAATCTCTTCATCGGTCAGCGTCTGACCCCCAAGGAAGTTCTCCTCGATATACGCACGTGCTCGCTCGGCCTGCCGTCTGCGCTCCAGACGGTGACGCAAGGTCTCGTTGATCACGGCGGAGAGAGATGCGGACTCGCCTTGCTGGACTAGGCGCTGAAGCTCGTCGAGCACCTCTGTGTCGAGAGTGACGGAGATCGGCTTCTTAGGATTCTTTGCGGTCACGATGCGATGCTATCGCATCTCCATGGTGTGTTCTCATAAGTCGGCCTCGTGCGCCCACCTGGCGTAGCGTCCGCCCCCTTGGCCAGCACCTTGGTGGCCGTCGCTCGTTGACGACGGCATGATTGTTCACCGCGCGCTGAAGAGCGCTCTTGTGGCCACCGCCGCTGTAGCCGCCTGCCTGACGGTGGCCCCCGCTTCCGCTCAGGCGGCCGAGTCGTCCGAGAGTCCCTGTAAGGGCATGCCGGACCAGAACGTCGCCCATCCGTATGACCGCAGGGCGTACCTCTCCTGTGTGGATGAGCAGCTGTGGCTCACCTACTGCCCGGAGGGTCTGCACTACAACCCCAACAAGGCCCGGCCGCTGGGGGTGTGCGAGGACCCCAGGAGCATCAAGGAGGGCTAGCTGTTCTCGAAGACCGGGCGGTCCCGCGTCGGGGGACGGGACCGCCGCTTCCCGGGTCCGCTTGAGCGCGTGCCCCGGCTGGGTAGCCTCAGTGGCATGCTGTCCGTCTACGCCGCCCGGCTGGGCGCGGACGCCTGCGTCAGCCGTAATGCGGATCTTCCCCACTACGCAGCGAGCACCATGAAGGTCGCGGTGCTCGCGGCCCTGTACCGAAGCGGTCTGGATCTTGACGCGCCGGTGCCGGTGCGGAATTCGTTCTTCTCGGCCGTTCCGGGGCCCGCGTATGGCATCGTTCCGGACTGGGAGATCGATCCCGGTACGTGGCGGCTGGTGGGGGAACGTGCGTCACTGCGTTGGCTGGCGCGGCAGATGGTCGTGCACTCCTCGGACCTCGCCGCGAACCACTGCCTGGCCCATGTGGGCCTTGACGCCGTCGCGGAGGTATGGCGGCTGGCCGGGGCCCGGCACAGCAGCACCAGGCGCGGAATCCAGGACTTCGCCGCTCGCGCCGCCGGGGTCACCAACCTGGTGACCGCCGCCGATCTTGCCCGCCTGCTGTGCTGGCTGCCGGGTGACCTGCTGGAGCTGCTGGCCGAGAATGCGCACCGGGTCGATCTGGCGGCCGGTCTGCCGCCGGGGACATGGATCGCGTTCAAGAACGGCTGGGTCCCCGGGGTCCGGCACAGCGCCGGGATCGTCCGTCCCCCGGATGCCCCGCCCTATGTCATCGCCGTCTGCTATACGGGTCCCCTCGCTACGGGGCAGGCCACCGGCGACCCGGCCGCCCGTCTGCTCGCCCGTATCTCCGCCACCCTCTGGTCCCACCGCGATGGGCTCGGCGGCTCGCCGGATTTCGCAGGGACTTCCACCGATGGCTCGCTCTGACGGCAAATCCGACTTAGGCAGAGCAGGGCTGAAAAGCGCTGAATTCCCGGAGGGCATGCTCGAAACCACCGGT
Organism: Streptomyces gobiensis; assembly: GCF_021216675.1. Lineage (NCBI taxonomy): Bacteria > Bacillati > Actinomycetota > Actinomycetes > Kitasatosporales > Streptomycetaceae > Streptomyces > Streptomyces gobiensis. The sequence continues at coordinate 3,171,418 of NZ_CP086120.1, forward strand.
GCGAAAAAGGTTTCGCGGGCTCGCTTCAGGTAACCAAAGAAACGTGAGCAACGCCCATGAACCCATACCCCCAAACGCACGACACGGCCGGAGTCGGCGCGGCGCCGTGACAAACGGGGCAGCCACGGTCATCCGCACGATCGCGGACATCGCCGCAGGATTCCTAGGCCTGTGGATCTTGCTGTACCTGCTTAACGCCAACCAGGAGAACGCATTCGTCAGCTTTGTACAGAGCGTGGCCGACTGGCTCGCCTGGTGGTCTCAGGACATCTTCACCATGGAAAGCGACTGGCAGCGGGTCCTCCTTAATTACGGACTGCCCGCCGTGATTTACCTGTTGGTTGGGCACTGGCTGGCCGGACGGGTGCGCCGGCTCTGACCGGGGCCGGTCAGGCGCCGATCGGTACCCGCAGGATCTGGCCGGGGAAGATCCGGTCAGGGTCGCTGATCTGGGCTGGATTGGCCCGTACGATCCGTGGGTAGAGGGTGGCGTCTTCGTAGTGCTGCCTGGCGATGGCCGACAGGGTGTCGCCCGGCGCCACCACGTGCTCGCGGTAGCCGATGTAGCCGGGCACGATCCCGGGTCCGTAGATCGCGGGCACGGTCACCTTGTTGATCTCGCTGCCGTCATCGGCGCTGAACTCGAAGATCTGGATGAACAGCCGGTCGAGCCGGAAGGCCGCGCGGCTGACGTCGACCTCCAGCTGGAACTGCCCGTGCTCGCCGGTGCCGCCGCCGACCATGAAGTGCCCGGTCACCTCGTCATGGCCTTCGGTGATGCGGTACTGCAAGGTGGCCTCGAAGCCGACGCCGACACCGGCCACCTGCACCGGGTTGCCGACCAGGTCCAGCTCTCGCGGCTGGTCGATGCGATTGGTCATGAACCCTCCCCTTCAGTCCCTTCAGTGCGAAACTGACGTCTCTCACTCTCCGCGCCCACCCGGCGGTGGTCAACGGTGCCGCCGTCTCAGCCAGGCCGCATGGCGGACAGATAGGCGCTCAGCTTCCCGGGGCACTCCGTTGCCATAAACGTCTTGTGCCCCGTGATCGACGTTCCCGCGTTCCCCACGCTGCGCAGGTGCGCGATCGCGTTGCGGAAGCCCTGAATGAGCTGGTCGGTGATCGGGTCGTAGGCGCTGCCGCCGCCGACCAGCCCGCACACCGCGTAGTAGCGGTCATTGCCGTCGTTCGTGCCGTTCGCGGCGGTCCTGATTCCCACGCCGCGCCCTTCGAAGACATAGCCATGGACGCAGACCAGATAGGTGTAGGCGATGTCGTCCCAGCCCCTGTCGTCCATATGGGTGTTCTGGATGCCACGCACTTGCGCGGGGCAAAAGGAGTGTTTGCTGGCGGCGAAGCGTTTGGGCCCGAGGTGATGGACGGCGACGCCGCCTCGTGCCGGGTAGATCCGGGTGGAGCGCCTCTTCGGGGAGCGGGCACGCCACTGAGGGCGGCTGATGAAGCGCGGCATCACCAGGCTGCCCCTTTCCGCAAGGGGCACGGTCGGCAGCTCGTCCGGGTCGGCCGCGTAGGCCGGGCTGAAGCAGACGGTGGGAAGGGCCGCCGCCCCGGTGGCCACGGCAAGCGCCCTGCTGGTGAGGCCCAGAAAGCCACGGCGAGTGGTGTGCGTGCTGTTGGAATCGTGGTCGTGGTGGTCTGGCACGCTCTCCCCCTCGTCACGGGCCTTGCCACCATCGGCGATGGTGGCGGCATAAGTGATGAAGAGAATGGTATCGCGTCAAAGTCCGTATTAATACGGCAAGAAGGCCGTAGGGGAAATTCAACATCGGGAAACAGGCCGAGAGTTGGCGGGCGCCTTGGTGATTGCGGGCGCCTTGTTGATTACTGGGGCTGCTGCGGGCCCATCAGCTGGCGGAACGCCTCGGCGTGCTCGGCGGCCCACTGGGCGAAGGTGCGGGGTGCGGTGAGGTCCCGGACACCACCTCCGCCCCGTAGGGGAGGGAGGCTGCCGCCGGGCACCGGGTCAGGGCGCGTACGGGCTGGCCGGACCGGTGGGATCGTAGGACTTCAACTAAAGTTGAAGTCAAGTGCGTCCGGGTGCGCCGCCGAGTGGCGTACCGCTCCAGTAGTTATACGGTTACTTTGAGCTACGCCGCCCCAGATGAGTGGCTGTTCCGGAGGAGGACCCCAGTGGCGAAGGCAAAGTTCGAGCGGACGAAACCGCACGTCAACATCGGCACCATCGGCCATATCGACCATGGCAAGACCACCCTGACGGCGGCTATCACCAAGGTGCTGCACGAGGCGTTTCCGGACCTGAACCCCTTCACGCCGTTCGACGAGATCGACAAGGCGCCGGAGGAGAAGCAGCGCGGTATCACCATCTCCATCGCGCATGTCGAGTACCAGACGGAGAACCGTCACTACGCGCACGTTGACTGTCCCGGTCACGCGGACTACGTCAAAAACATGATCACCGGTGCCGCCCAGATGGACGGCGCGATCCTCGTGGTCGCCGCGACCGATGGTCCGATGCCGCAGACCAAGGAGCATGTGCTCCTGGCCCGCCAGGTCGGCGTGCCGTACATCGTGGTCGCCCTGAACAAGGCCGACATGGTGGACGACGAGGAGATCCTGGAGCTCGTTGAGCTCGAGGTCCGCGAGCTTCTGAACGAGTACGAGTTCCCCGGCGACGAGCTCCCGGTCCTCAGAGTCTCCGCGCTCAAGGCGCTCGAGGGTGACAGGGAATGGGGAGCGAAGATCCTTGAGCTGATGAGGGCCGTCGACGCAGCCATCCCCGAACCCAGCCGTGACGTCGACAAGCCCTTCCTGATGCCGATTGAGGATGTCTTCACCATCACCGGTCGCGGCACGGTCGTCACCGGCCGGATCGAGCGCGGCATCCTCAATGTGAACGCGGAAGTCGAGATCGTCGGCATCAAGGAGACGCACAAGACGACGGTCACCGGCATCGAGATGTTCCGTAAGCTGCTCGATGAGGGCCGGGCCGGTGAGAACGTCGGTCTGCTGCTCCGTGGCATCAAGCGTGAGGACGTCGAGCGCGGCCAGGTCATCGCCAAGCCGGGCTCGGTCACCCCGCACACGAACTTCGAGGCGCAGGCGTACATCCTGTCGAAGGACGAGGGCGGCCGCCACACCCCGTTCTTCAACAACTACCGCCCCCAGTTCTACTTCCGTACCACCGATGTGACCGGCGTGGTGACCCTCCCCGAGGGCACCGAGATGGTCATGCCGGGCGACAACACCACGATGAACGTCGAGCTCATCGCGCCGATCGCCATGGAGGAGGGCCTGAAGTTCGCCATCCGTGAGGGCGGCCGGACCGTGGGCGCCGGCCGGGTCACCAAGATCACCAAGTAGCCGGGGGAGGGGAGCAGGGCTGGGCCGGTCCCCCATTGTCTGAGAGCCAGTGCGTACGCTGTGCTCCCGCTCCCGCCGGGTCTGCCGCAGGCCACGCTTCGGCTTGCGGACACCGATCTGCGGCGGCTGGTCGCTGATCTGTGCAAGGAGGCCCCGCTGCGACGGGCTCGCGACCCGCGCCCGGTTGTTCACGGTGGCCGCCGCCACGGGTGCGGTTCGGCGGACCCCCCGGGCCTTCGGCTGGCCGCCGCGCGCTGGGTCAACGACCGCCAACTGGCTTTATGGCGGGCGGCCTCGGCCGCAGTCGGTCTGGGCCAGTCGGACCGCGCGCTGGGCTGGTTCGGCTGTCGGGCCGGGAGAACGCCTGCCCCCCGACGCTGCGCTGCGCTGCCCGGTGGACGTCCCCGGTCCGGACCCGGGTCCGCGTCCGCGTCCGGTCCGCGTTGGCGTTCCGCGCGACGGAAGAACAGCTTCTCTCCGTAGAGCAGTAGTCAGAGCTCAGAGCGTTGGAGAGGTCCACTGGGATGAGGGACCAGACCACCGCGCTGAGCCATACGCCTTTCGGAGAGCATGATGCAGCAAAAGCCAGAACCAGCGAGAACTCAGAGAATGGTGCTCGGAGCGGGCTTCTTTATTGTCTTTATGTCTCTTTCTCTCGCGCTGGGCGCTATGACTGGATGGAGCTCCGAGGAGCAGGGACCTGAACGCTTGCGGAGCAACATCGATATCGTCATTGGCTCCGCCCTTTGGGGAATCATCGCCGTGGGCGGCGCACGGGTGATCGTCCGCTGGCGGTTCCTGTCCCCCTGGCTCCTGACCGGCCTGGTGCCGCCGGTCCTCGTCGCCGTGGACAGCCTCGGCTGGCTGCCCGCGTAATCCGTGCCCGCCGGGACTGACCCCGGCGCCTGTGCGGTCGCCGGACGTATCCTCGGGGGAGACGCACGCGGCGCGCTAGGGAGGTGCCGGGCGATGGGCTTCTGGTTCGTGCTCCTAGTGATCTTCATTCTGTGCGGCGGCGGTGCCTGGCTGGTGGAGAACCTCCGGGAAGCGCTGCGCACGCGGCACGAGCGGAGACTCGCGCTGATCCGGGCGGACGAGCGTCGCGTACGGGAGCTGGCGGAGGCGAGCAGACCGCCCGAGCCGCCCGAGCCGGTGTGCGGCTGCACACACCACCTTGCGATCCACGACAAGCAGGGCATGTGCCATGCGGTGGTGGAGGTGCCGACGGGGTGGGACGCGGACCACAAGCCGCTGGCGTACGAGCCGGGGATGTGCAGATGCCAGCAGTATGTGGGGCCGCAGCCCCTGTCGCAGGTGTGGGCGGAAGATATAACGGATAAGGGAGACGGCTAGGGCTTGCTCCCGGCTTCCTCGGCTTCCTGGGCTCCTTCGGCCCCTTCGATCCCTTCGATCCCTTCGACGAAGTGGTCGAACTCGTCGTTCTGCACTCCCAGGACGAAGGCCTTCCACTTGGCCTGGGTAGTGGTGACGACGTTCTCCGGGTCGTCGGTCTGGCGGATGTGGATCAGGTCGCCCTCTCCGGCCGCGACCTCGATGCACTCTTCGTCGGGGTTGTCCGACGCCCGGATCCAGTTGAGATCGTTCCAGTTACTCATAAGGTCAGCCTAGAGGCAGGTCAGACGGACATGCCGTAGACGATGGTGAAGAGCGTCCCGAGCGAGCCGATGATGAAGACGCCGGTAAGCCCCGCGATGATCAGGCCCTTGCCCTGCTCCGCGCTGAAGGTGTCGCGGAGGGCGGTGGCCCCGATGCGCTGCTTGGCCGCGCCCCAGATGGCGATGGCGAGGCAGATGAGGATGGCGACGGCCATGACGACCTCGATCATCACGCGTGCCTCACGCCCGAGTTCGCCGAAGGGGCCCCAGTCGGGGGCGATGCCGTTGATGATGGTGCCGATATCGCCTTTGTCGGCTGCCAGGAACATGTGAACTCACCGCCCCGTGGTTGGTGGTTGTGGGAGAGCTGGTCGTAGCTCGCTGCTCATCGGATTCTGCCATGCTTCTGCCGGAGCGCGTTATGAACTGACCCGCTTACGGGCCAGGGTGACGCCGTCACGGATGGGGAGCATCACCGAGGTGACCCGGGGGTCGGCGGTGACGGTGTCGTTGACCGCGCGGATGGCGGCATCGGCGTCGTCCTGGCAGGCGGGGTCGATGACACGGCCTTCGCGCAGGACATTGTCCAAGGCGATGATGCCGCCCGGACGGAGACGGCTCACCAACTCCTCGTAGTAGACCGGGTAGCCGGTCTTGTCCGCGTCGATAAAGGCGAAGTCGATGGTCTCTTCCGTGGGGAGGGCGCGCAGCGTGTCCGCGGCCGGGGCGATACGGAGGTCGATCCGGTCGGCGACGCCCGCGCGGTCCCAGTAGCGCCGGGCGATGGACGTCCACTCCTCGCTGACATCGCAGGCGATCAGCTGACCGTCCTTGGCCAGACCCCGGGCGATGCAGATGGATGAGTAGCCGGTGAAGGTGCCGACCTCTACGGCCAGTTGGGCGCCGGTGAGCTGGGTCAGCATCGTGAGGAACGTGCCCTCGTCGTGGGAGATCTGCATGACGGTGTGCTCGGGGAGAGCCTTGCGGGTCTCCTCGGCCAGGTCCCGGAGGATGTCGTCCGCCGGGGTGCAGTGTGCGAGGACGTAGTCATCGAGGGCGGGGTTCACGATGTGCACGGGGTGCTCCACGGCTTGGGGTGGCTGGAGGGCCATACCGTAGACGATCGGGTGCGGGGTGCGCAGGGTGGTGCGGGGTGGGTTTCCCGTGTCCCGCCCTTTCCCGGCTGTGCCGGTGTGCGGCTTCGCCGCGTGGCGGGGCTTCGCCCGGCTGCGGGGTGCTGTGGGTGGGTGTCCCCGTATCCCGCCCCTTCCCGGAAACCGGGGCTTCGCCCCGGGGCCCCGGGGGTGGCCCGGTGCGGGACGGTGGCCCGGTGTTGTGCCCACCCGTACCGCCCCTCGGGCGGCCCGAGTGCCCACAACACTACGGGCGACTGCCCACAACAGGCGTGGGAGGATTGGTGGGTGCGGAAGGGTTGGGTTGCGGCTGGGGTTGGGTTAGGGCTGGTGGTGGCCTTTATGGGGCTGCTGGTCGTCGGTACGTACAGCGCTGCGGCGTTTCTGGGCGGCGGGGGCAGAACCGTCGCGTTGGCGAAGAACGCGGTGCCCGCGCAGTACGCGGGGCTGGTGCAGAAGTGGGGGAACCTGTGCCCGGCGGTCAACCCGGCATTGCTCGCCGCCCAGTTGTACCAGGAGAGCGGCTGGAACCCCAGGGCACAGTCGCACGCTGAAGCGCAGGGCATAGCCCAGTTCATCCCGGGCACCTGGGCGACGCACGGGCTGGACGCCAATGGCGACGGCAAGGCCAACGTATGGGACCCGGCGGACGCGATTCCGTCGGCGGCCTCGTACAACTGCAAGCTGGCGAAGTATGTGAAGGACGTACCGGGCGATACGACCGACAACATGCTGGCGGCCTACAACGCCGGGTCATATGCGGTCATCAAGTACGGCGGGGTGCCGCCGTACCGGGAGACGCGGAACTACGTCTCCGTCATCCGGAAGATGGAGCAGAGCTTCGCCGCGCCGAAGGGGCGGGTGTCCCCGTCGAAGCAGGCAGCCGGGGCGATCTACTACGCACAGCAGAAGCTCGGCACGCCGTACAAGTGGGGCGGGAACGGTGGGCCCGAGGACGACGGGCGGTTTGACTGCTCGGGGCTGACGAAGGCGGCGTATGAGTCGGTGGGGATCGAGCTGCCGCGGGTCGCCAACGATCAGTGGAACTCGGGTCCGCATCCCAAGCGGGATGAGCTGCTGCCGGGGGATCTGGTCTTCTTCGCGTACGACCTGGAGGACTCGCGGTCCATCCACCATGTGGGGATATACGTGGGCGGCGGCTACATGATCGACGCACCATATACCGGGGCGACGATCCGCTTCGACCCGATCGACGCACCTGACTACTTTGGGGCTACTCGACCAACGAAGCAGTGATGAACCGTGTACTTTGTGTGATGAGCGGGTTCTGAGCTGCGAAGACGGGTCACCCTTCGATAACGTCCAGGTGATCTTTCGGTTGAGAGTGGAACGCCGAAGGGCGGTCAGGGCGTTCTCTGTGAGTGGAATGGGAATTCCGCTACCACGGGGGTCGGCAGCGCGTACACGCGACGATGAAGACGAAGACGAAGACGAAGATGAAGGGGCCGCATCGCGATGGCTGGATGGGACAACCCCGACGTCGACGTGCTTCAGCGCGTGAACGGCCTGGCCAGGAGCACGCCGGGCTGGGTCGATTCGACGCTTGGCTTTCTGAGTGAGTACGGCGTCCTCTTCGGGCTGATGGTGCTGGGCGTATGGGCCTGGTGGGTGGCCCGGCGGCGGACCGACGCGGTGGCGGCGGTGGCCGGACTGCTGTGGGCACCGCTGGCGGCGTCGGTCGCGTATCTGGTGAACTTCCCGATCCGGGAGCTGGTGGCCAGACCACGGCCGTTCATCGACCACCAGGATCTTGAGGTCCTGGTGCCCGGTAAGACCGGTTTCTCCTTCGTCAGCGACCATTCGACGTTGACCATGGCGATCGCCGTCGGAATCTTTATGGTGAACCGGCGCTTCGGGCTCGCCGCGATCGCACTCGCACTGTTCCAGGGCTTCGGGCGGGTGTACGCGGGGGTCCACTATCCAACGGATGTGGTGGGCGGTTTCGCGCTGGGGACGGCGGTCGTACTGCTGCTGGCGCCGTTGGCGCTGGCGCTGCTGACCCCGCTGACCCGGACCATCGCGACCTCGCCACGGGCGGGATGGCTGGTCCGCGCGCGGTCGGCGTCGGAGACGGAGTCAGGGGCAGGGTCGGGCTCGGAGTCAGAGGCGGAGTCAGGGTCGGAGTCGGTTTCGCGTGAGCGGGGTCTGGCGGCCTGAGCTACTCGGCGCCTGTGCTGTGCGTATGCGCTGAGGCGTCCTCACGGGCCTTTCCACGGGCACGGCGGGCGGGGCCGTGCCAGCCGCAGGAGCAGCTGGCGCTGACGAAAGAACCGCGTTCCGTTGTGCTGGTCTGGTGCTCGTCCTGCGGGAGGGTGTCTGGCTCAGGCACGCCACCAAGGTACCGGGGCGTGACGGCCGCTCAAGGCCATCGTTAAGGGGAACGAGTTCCATGATGGTTGTTGGGAGTCGTTTGCCATGGAGAGGCGGAAAGGTACGGCCGTAGCTGTTGCCGTGGTCGTGCTGACGACCCTTGCCGGTGCGGGATGCTCCGGCCGAGGGGTCGCCGCCGAGGACACATATCCGCGCGATCACCAGGCCGAGGTGGCGCGAGCGGCCGATGTACTGGTCCGGGCAGGCACGTCCAAGGCCCGTACCGCCATAGAGATGGTCAGCGGCAGCACCCGGCTGACGATCCGCGGGGTAGGGGGCTTCGACTACCAGAAGCGGGTGGGGCGGTTGACGGTCACGCTTCCGGACGGTCAGCAGAAGCCGGTGACGGAGGTGTTCACACCGGAGACGCTGTATATGAAGAACCGGGGGGCGGGAGTGCCGGACGGTAAGTGGGTGCGGGTGGATACGACCACGCTGCCGGACGGAAACCTGGTCACCAACGGTGCTACGGACCCCATGAGCGCGGCTGAACTGCTGCGCGGCGCGCGAAAGGTGGCGTATGTGGGGGAGAAGAAGCTCCATGGTGAGGCCGTCCGTCACTACCGGGGCATTACGGACCTCACGGTGGCCGCGAAAGAGGCGTCGCCGCTCTCGCGCATGCAGCTGGTAGCGGCGGCGAAAGGGTTTTCCAAGAAGGCGGTGCCGTTTGACGCGTTTCTCGATGGGCAGGGGCGCCTGCGGAAGGTCCGGCACGAGTTCGTTTTCCGTAACGAGCCGGGCGATGGTGTCGAAATCGCCTCAACCGTCGCGCTGTACGCGTTTGGGGCGCCGGTGAAGGTCGTCATGCCCGAGCCGGGCGACATCTACGCAGGGAAGATTGCCACGCCGGACCAATAGTCCGGATGTGCCATGCGCACAGGGGGGAAATCTCCCTACTCTGGGGATTCGGGGCAAGTGCGAGGAGGTGGCGAGGATGCCTGGAGAGTCGGCGGTTCAGGACCGGGAGGCCCTCGCCGAGATTGAGCTCTATGGCGAACTGATCATCGCGGCGGCGGCGGAGCCGGAGGAACGGTTGAGCGACGACCGTATCGATGAGGTGCTGTTGGCCGGGCCGGGCAGCTCCGACTCGGGGTAGCCACGCAGGCGGCGTACATCACTATGCGCACATCACTATGCGTACATCACTGTGCGTACATCACTCTGCGCTCACTATGTCCGCAGCAGGCGGGCGATGGCGGCTGTGGCTTCGGCCACTTTGGCGTCGATCTCCTCGCCGCCCTCTGTCGCCGCCGCGGCGACACAGTGCCGGAGGTGTTCCTCCAGGAGCTGGAGGGCGAAGGACTGCAGCGCCTTGGTCGAGGCGGAGACCTGGGTGAGGATGTCAATGCAGTAGACATCTCCCTCCACCATCCGCTGGAGGCCCCGGACTTGGCCCTCGATGCGGCGCAGCCGCTTGAGGTGGGCGTCCTTTTCCTTGGCGTATCCGTACGGGCCGGGTGGCGTAGGGCGAGGTGTTTCCTCGGTGGTGGTCATGCGGCTCTCCCGTTGTCGGCGCTGGGGTCATACCCCCGCTAGGTATATGGTACAGAATTTCCGTTGTGCGGTGATGCGGGACTTTGGGCCCCCTATCCGGGTACGACATTCGATGGGTGACACTGTTGAACGCTGGCCCACTGTGGCCGGATGATGCGCCTAGCATCAACGAGACCGACGCCAATGCACCCCGAGGAACCACCGTGCGCTTTCGTCTGACCCCCAGGGAGACGAGCTTCTACGACATGTTCGCCGCTTCCGCGGACAACATCGTGACCGGTTCGAAACTCCTGATGGAAATGCTCGGGGCGGACGCCTCCGCACGGGCCGAGATCTCCGAGCGGATGCGGGCCGCGGAGCACGCGGGGGACGACGCCACGCACGCGATCTTCCACCAGCTCAATTCCTCCTTTATCACGCCGTTTGACCGCGAGGACATCTACCGTCTCGCGTCCTCACTCGACGACATCATGGACTTTATGGAGGAGGCCGTCGATCTGGTGGTCCTCTACCAGATCGATGAGCTGCCCAAGGGCGTCGATCAGCAGATCGAGGTGCTGGCGCGGGCCGCCGAGCTCACGGCCGAGGCGATGCCGCATCTGCGGACGATGGACAACCTCACCGAGTACTGGATCGAAGTGAACCGGCTGGAGAACCAGGCCGACCAGATCCACCGGAAGCTGCTGGCCCATCTTTTCAACGGCACGTACGACGCGATCGAGGTGCTGAAGCTCAAACAGATCGTGGATGTGCTGGAGGAGGCGGCCGACGCGTTTGAGCATGTCGCCAACACGGTGGAGACCATCGCGGTCAAGGAGTCCTGAACTTCGTGGACACCTTCGCACTCGTCGTCGTTATCGGCGTCGCGCTCTTCTTCACGTATACGAACGGCTTTCACGACTCTGCGAACGCGATCGCGACATCCATCTCGACCCGGGCTCTGACACCCCGGGCGGCGCTGGTGATGGCCGCGGTGATGAACCTCGCCGGGGCGTTTCTGGGCAGCGGGGTCGCCAAGACGGTCAGTGAGGGGCTGATCGCGACGCCCACCGGCAAACAGGGGATGATGATCCTCTTCGCGGCGCTGGCCGGCGCGATCACCTGGAACTTGATCACGTGGTACTTCGGGCTGCCGTCGTCCTCGTCACACGCGCTCTTCGGCGGCATGGTGGGCGCGGCACTCGCCGGGTCCAGCACGGTGTACTGGTCCGGGGTGCTGGAGAAGGTCGTCATCCCGATGTTCCTGTCGCCGATCGTCGGCCTGCTGGTCGGCTATCTGGCGATGACCGTGATCATGTGGATATTCCGGGGGGCGAGTCCGCAGCGGGCACAGCGGGGCTTCCGTATCGCACAGACGGTCTCGGCGGCGGGCATGGCGCTGGGCCACGGTCTGCAGGACGCCCAGAAGACCATGGGCGTCGTGGTGATGGCCCTGGTCATCGGTGGCGTGGCGGAACAGAGCGAGGCGATTCCGATCTGGGTGAAGCTCGCCTCCGCGCTGATGCTGTCGGCCGGTACGTATGCGGGGGGCTGGCGGATCATGCGGACACTGGGGCGGCGGATCATTGACCTGGACCCGCCGCAGGGGTTTGCCGCGGAGACGACGGCAGCGTCCGTGATGTACAGCACCGCGTACATATTCCATGCGCCGATCTCGACGACGCATGTCATCACCTCGGCGATTATGGGGGTGGGCGCGACGAAGCGGGTGAAGGCCGTGCGGTGGGGGGTCGCGAAGAACATCATCGCGGGGTGGTTCATTACGATGCCGGCTGCGGCGGTGGTCGCGGCCCTGAGTTACTGGCTGGTCAACCTGGCCTTCGGCTAACCGGCCGCCGCGGGGGGTTCTCCCCTGACCCACCCCTTCCCGAAACTGGGGGCTGCCGCCCCCAGACCCCCACAGTGTTGTGGGCACTCGGTCCGCCCGAGGGGCGGAACGGGTGGGCACAACACCAGCCACCGTCCCGCACCGGGCCACCCCCGGGGCCCCGGGGCGAAGCCCCGGTTTCCGGGAAGGGGCGGGATACGGGGAAACCCACCCGCCGGGAACCCGCCCGAGGGGACGTGTGGGGCCCGCCTCCCCCATGGAGGGAGGCGGGCCCTTCGTCTTGCGGTGGCACCGCCATGCAGCACCGCAGGACGTTCTGGTTCCGGCTCAGCCCCGCTTAGCCGAAGCGGCCGGAGATGTAGTCCTCGGTGGCCTGCACCGAGGGGTTGGAGAAGATGCGCTCGGTCTCGTCGATCTCAATGAGCTTGCCGGGCTGCCCGATCGCCGCGAGATTGAAGAACGCGGTGCGGTCGGAGACGCGAGCGGCCTGCTGCATGTTGTGCGTGACGATGACGATCGTGAAGCGCTCCTTGAGCTCACCGATCAGGTCCTCGATGGCGAGCGTGGATATCGGGTCCAGCGCCGAGCAGGGCTCGTCCATCAGTAGCACCTGAGGCTCAACCGCGATCGCGCGGGCGATGCACAGACGCTGCTGCTGGCCACCGGAGAGGCCGGAGCCGGGCTTGTTCAGCCGGTCCTTGACCTCGTTCCAGAGGTTGGCGCCCTTGAGGGACTTCTCGACGACCGTGTCGAGCTCGGACTTGCGGTACGTGCCGTTGAGCCTCAGGCCCGCCGCGACATTGTCGTAGATGGACATCGTCGGGAACGGGTTCGGCCGCTGGAAGACCATGCCGATCGTGCGGCGGACCGCGACCGGGTCGACGCCGGGTCCGTAAAGGGACTCGTCGTCGAGCATGATCTTGCCCTCGACACGGCCACCGGGGGTGACCTCGTGCATCCGGTTGATGGTGCGGAGGAACGTGGACTTGCCGCAGCCGGAGGGGCCGATGAAGGCGGTCACGGAGCGGGGCTCCACGGTCATCGAGATGTCCTCGATGGCCTTGTGTGAGCCGTAGTAGGCGGTCAGGCCGCTGACGTCGATGCGCTTGGCCATGTCAATCACTTCACTTCTCTACGTGGCCGTTCAGCGGCCGGTCTTCGGGGCCTTCCAGCGGGCGATGCCGCGGGCGACCAGGTTGAGGATCATCACGAAGACGATCAGTACGAGCGCTGCGGCCCAGGCGCGGTCGTAAGACGCCGGAGTGGCGACCGCCCACTGCTCGTAGATGTAGTACGGCAGGGAGGACTGCGCGCCTTCGAACGGATTCGTGTTGATGTGCTGGGCACCGAACACCAGCAGCAGCACGGGGGCTGTCTCACCGGCGATACGGGCGACCGCGAGCATCACGCCCGTGGTGATTCCTCCGATGGCCGTGGGGAGCACGACCTTGAGGATGGTCCGCCACTTCGGTACGCCGAGCGCCAGCGAGGCCTCGCGCAGCTCGTTCGGAACGAGCTTGAGCATCTCCTCGGTGGAACGCACGACGATCGGCAGCATCAGGATCGCGAGCGCCATCGCGCCGGCGAAGCCGGAGTAGCCGAAGTCCAGCAGGATGATCCAGAAGCTGAGGACGAACAGACCGGCCACGATCGACGGGATGCCGGTCATGACGTCGACGAAGAAGGTGACGGCCTTGGCGAGCTTGCCACGGCCGTACTCGACCAGATAGATCGCGGTCATCAGGCCGATCGGCGCGGCCAGCAGCGTGGCGATGCCGACCTGCTGCACGGTGCCGACGAGGGCGTGGTAGACACCGCCGCCTTCCTGGCTGGTGATGACGTTGTGCATCGAGTGCGTCAGGAAGTAGCCGTCCAGCACCTTCACGCCCTGGGTGGCCGTCTCCAGGAGGAGGGAGACAAGCGGCACCAGAGCGACCAGGAAGCAGACCCAGACGATGCTGGTCGCGAGCCGGTCCTTGGCCTGCCGTCCGCCCTCGACGGCGGTCGCGACGAGCAGGGTGAGGACGACATAGAGCAGGGCGGCGATCAGGCCCCACTGCAGGCGGCTGTGCAGGCCGCCGAGGAGACCGATGCCGATGCCGAGCCCAGCGGAGACAACGGCCAGGCCAAGCGGCGCCCAACGGGGGAGGCGGGGCTGCTTCAGCGTGGTGGGCCGGACGTCGGCAGCGTCCACCGTGGGCTTGTCCAGGACTATGTTGCTCATGCGTTGGCCCCCGAGTACTCCTTGCGGCGAGCGATGATCATGCGGGCCGCGCCGTTCACCAGCAGGGTGAGCACGAACAGGACCAGGCCGGAGGCGATGAGGGCGTCACGGCCGATGGGGCCCGCCTCCTTGAAGGCCGCGGCGATGTTCTGCGCGAAGGTCGCGCCGCCGGGGTCGAGCAGGCTCTCCTTGATGATCAGGCTTGGGGAAAGCACGGTGGCGACCGCCATCGTCTCGCCGAGCGCACGGCCCAGGCCCAGCATGGCGGCGCTGATGACGCCGGAGCGGCCGAACGGCAGGACGGACATCCTGATGACCTCCCACCGGGTGGCGCCGAGCGCGAGCGCGGCCTCCTCCTGCATCTTCGGGGACTGCTTGAAGACCTCGCGGGAGACGTTGGTGACGATCGGCAGGATCATGATCGCCAGCAGAATGCCGACGGTGAACAGCGAGCGGGGCGCTCCGCCGTCGTAGGAGAAGATCCCGGTCCAGCCGAAGAACTGGTCCAGCCAGGTGTAGAGGCCGGTGAGGTGCGGCACCAGGAAGAGGGCGCCCCACAGGCCGTAGATGATGCTGGGGACCGCGGCGAGCAGGTCGATGATGTACGCCATCGGCGCGGCGATCTTGCGCGGTGCGTAGTGGGAGATGAACAGCGCGATACCGACCGCGATCGGCACTGCGATAGCCATCGCGATGATCGAGCTGACGACGGTGCCGAAGGCCAGGACGGCGATGCCGAAGACCGGCGGAGTGGCGTTGGCGTTCCACTCGAAGGTGGTGAGGAAGTTGCCCTCGTTCTCAGGCAGCACACCGATGGTGCGCCATGCGAGGAAGGCCGCGATCGCGGCCATGACCACCAGCAGGGTGATACCGGAGCCCTTGGAGAGGCCGAGGAAGATCCGGTCACCCATACGGGTGGCGCTCGCCCGCTCCGCCTGTTCAGGCGGTGGCGGGGCCGTGGTGGGAGATATGTCCATGGTTTCTCCGGTCTGGTGCGGACCCGGGGTTCTCAGCTGGGCCCTGGCGGCGGTGCACCGGAATGGGTGGGGAGCAGTGTGGGTCTGTTGGGGCGTTGGGCGGTCGGCCCCGGGGAGGAGGCCGACCGCCTCAGTGCGTCAGATTCAGGAGATCTTCGCGACGGTCTCGCGGACCTGGGTGATGATCTCTTCCGGCATCGGCGCGTAGTCGATGTCCTCGAGGGCCTTCTGGCCGTCCTCGCTGGCAGCGTAGGTCAGGAAGGACTTCGTGGCCTCCAGAGTGTCTGCCTTGTTGCCCTTGTCGCAGACGATCTCGTAGGTCACCAGGACGATCGGGTAGGCGCCCTCGGCCTTGGTGGCGTAGTCCAGCTCCATGGCGAGGTCACCCTCCTTGCCGACGATCTTGCCGGCGCCGATGGCGGCCGAGGAGTTCTCCACGGTGGCCTCGACCGGCTTGCTGGCGCCGGTGTCCAGCTTGACGGTGTTCAGGTCGCTGCCGGTGGCGTAGGAGAGCTCGAAGTAGCCGATGGCACCGTCCGTCTGCTTGACGTTGGAGGCGACACCGGAGGAGCCGTCCGCGGACTGGCCGCCCTTGCCCTTCCAGGCCTTGCTGGCCTCGTACTTCCAGTCGTCCGGAGCGGCGGTGTTCAGGTAGTCGGTGAAGTTGTCCGTGGTACCGGACTCATCCGAGCGGTGGAAGGCCTGGATCTTGGTGGACGGCAGCTTCGTGTCCGGGTTCAGCTTCTTGATGGCCGTGTCGTCCCACTTGGTGATCTTCGAGTCGAAGATCTTGGCCAGGGTGGGGGCGTCCAGGACCAGGTCGTCCACGCCGGAGAGGTTGTAGCCCACGGCGACCGGGCCGCCGACCATCGGCAGGTTGATGCCCTTGCCGCCGCCCTTGCAGACCTTCTGGGAGTCCTTGATCTCGTCTTCCTTGAGGGCCGAGTCGGAGCCCGCGAAGGCGGTCTTGCCCTGCAGGAACTCCTGGATGCCCGCGCCGGACCCGGTGGCCTTGTAGTTGACCTGGGTCTCCTTGCACGCCTGCTGGTACTTCTGCACCCAGACGTCCATGGCGTTCTTCTGCGCGCTGGAGCCGGAGGCCAGCAGGTTGCCCTTGCCCTCGCAGTTGATGTTGCTCGCCGCGTCGGTCTTCCCGCCGCCGTTGCCGGTGTTCTCGTCCGTACCGCAGGCGGACAGGACCAGGGCACTGGTGACCGCGAGAGCACCGACAGACAGGGTGCGAAGCCGGTTCGTGCGGTGAAGCTTCACTTGGTTCAGTTCCTTCCTGAAGCCCGCCGGTGGGGGCGGCAAGCGATGAGATGAAGTGTTTGTTCTCTTCGATCAGCCATGCGGCGCGACCCTCTGCTCGGCGAGGAGACTCGCACTCCGTAGGGATGAAATTAGGTAGGGCAGATGAAGCCCCCGACGGTCGAGAGTGAACACAAGGTGAACCTCAGCGAACGTTGCAGTGGCCTCACCGGCGAGCGATCCCGTCCCGGAGCATGATGAGTGCGCACGGTGCTGCGATATGCGCGGATAGTAGTCACGCTGGCAGAGTCGCTGGCGGGGGCCTCACATTACTTCTTTGGTATATATCCGGCTTGGTATATGCGAATCACCTCTGGAATTTAACATTCCGTTTTATGTGGTCCTTGTCCTTGTCCTCGTTGTTCCCCATCTGGCACGGTTGTCGCCGTCAATGGAATGAGGGGGATCGAGTATGCTGCGTACCACCTGGATTACGGCGGCCATGACCACCGTCGTAGCAGGAAGTCTCGCTTTCTCGGCATGGCCCGCGGCGGCGGTGACTGCCGCTGAGCCGCCCAAGGGAAAGGCCAAGTACCGTGCGGTGAAGCAGTGCAGGAGCGCCAAGGGGCGTTGGGCCAAGGCGTACATCAAAACGACCAGCAAGCCCGTGGCAAAGGGTAGTGAAGCAGCACGATTCACCTACATGGTGGAGTGGGGTTATGCCATCCAGCGGACCAGGGGAAACCATGGGAACAGCCGGGTTGAGGCCAGACGGGTCGCAAATGGCATAGGCCGCTGGGTGCCCTTCGATAAAATTGGCCACACCCGGGCGGCAAAAGAGAGCAGCAAGTTCTATAAGGGGAATCAACGGGGCCGTTACGCCCATTCCACTGGCTACGTCAGGCGGAACGGCAAGCGCTGGACAACGGCCGTCCGGGTCTCCGTGAGGTTCGACAACTCGGACGAAAGGTGCAGCATCCTGCTGCACCCGAAGGACCTCAAGAAATTCAGATGAACGCGCGGGCAGCGGGCGGCGCCCGGCCGGGCGGCGGGCGGGCGCTTGGCCTGTGCCTGGCCTGTGCCTGGCCTGTGCCTGGCCTGTGCACGGGGTCTCCGGAGTACGCCTCTGTTGGATTTTCGCGTGCCGTGTCACCATCCGGCGGGGGTGCCGCGGAGAAGGCACCGTTACGGAGGGGATGTCGCGGTGATGCGTCAGGGGACCGTTCTGGTCTGCGCGGTGGGTGTGCTGGCGGTGTCGGGCGGGGGCGCCTACGCGGCGCCGCACAAGCCGCCGGAGCCGGGGCCGAAGTCGGACTCGCAGTCGCAGTCGCAGGCACAGGCACAGTCGCGGAGCCTGGAAGAGGTCCGCGAGGAGATCGAGAAGCTGCACGACCAGGCCGGTTCCGCGACTGACGCGTACAACGCGGCCGCGGAGAAGGTGAAGCTGCAGCAGCGGGAGATCGTGCGGCTGGCCCGGCGGATCGATCAGAACCAGGGCAAGCTCAAGCAGCTCAACGACCAGGCGGGCGCGATGGCCCGGGCGCAGTACCGCAGCGGCGGGATGCCCGCCGGGACGCGGATGGTGCTGGAACGCGACCCGGAGCGGTTCCTGCACTCCCTCAGCCTGATGCAGAAGGGCCAGCAGGCCACCAGGGGAGTGATCGGCCAGCTCAGCACCACACAGCAGGCGCTGAACGGCTACGCCAAGGCCGCCACGGCGCGGTGGGAGAAGCTGGAGACCAGCCGGAAACAGCGAGCCGCGGCGAAGAAGCGGATCGAGGCCAAGCTGAAGCAGGCCGAAAAGCTCGAATCCCAGCTTGCGGAGGATGAGCTTGAGCGGCTGAAGGAGCTGGAGGAGAAGACCTCCTATGAGCGTCAGCTGAAGTGGCTGAAGTCCGGAGTGCTGAACGAGGTCAACGCGAAAGCCTCAAAGCAGGGGAAGAAGGCGATCGCCTACGCCACGGAACAGATCGGCAAGGACTACAAGTGGGGCGCCACCGGCCCCGGCACCTTTGACTGCTCGGGCCTGACGATGCGGGCCTGGGAGGCCGCCGGCAAGCGGATCCCGCGTACCTCGCAGGAGCAGTGGAAGGGCCTGAAGAAGGTCAGCACCAAGGAGATGCGGCCGGGCGACCTGATCGTCTACAAGAAGGACGCCAGCCATATCGGGATGTATCTGGGCGACGGCGAGATGGTTCACGCACCACGGACCGGACGGCAGATCCGGGTCGAGGGCGCGGGCGTGCTCCCCATCCTCGGTGTCGTACGGCCGGACTGATCGACTCATCGGGGCGATTAATCGGGGCGATCAGGGCTGATCAGGGCGCTCCGGCCGTGATCCATGGCATATGCCGACGATGGCGGGCCGTAAACCATTCCGCACCGGCGTACCCGGCGGCTAAGGTCGCCTGCGGCATCCCGAGCGGGGTGTCTGATGCCCTCGGGGGGAGGGAAGAGGACTGCGGTTATGCCCATATCCGTGGGCGATGGGACGGAGGTCCCGGTGTCAGCGGCGTTGCCACGGCAGGCGGAGACACTGCTCATCATCGAGGCCGATCCCGCCGGCGCCCCACCGCTCCCCGAGATGCCGGACGCCTTCGGCGGCCGGGTACGGGTCCGTACGGCCCGTAATCTCACCGAGGCCGAGCGGCTGCTCACCGACGATGTGCACTGCGTCCTGCTCGACCTGGGAGTGGGCGATCTCGACGCACTCCCCCGAGTGCTTCGGCTCGCGCCACAGCACGCGGTACTGGTGCTGGCCGGCGAGGACGATGCCGAGCGTGCGGCGGAGGCGGTACGGATCGGGGCACAGGACTACCTCTGCCGGGACGAGCTGGACGGCCGGCTGCTGAGCCGGGCGATCCGCTACGCGGTGGAGCGGAAGCGGGCCGACCTGGCACAGCGGCAGCTCACCGAGTCACGGCTGCGCGCCCAGGAGAACGCCCGGCTGGAACGTGGGCTGCTGCCCACCCCGCTGCTGGACGGAAGCGCACTGCGGTTCGCGGCGCGCTACCGGCCGGGGCGCTCGCGGGCGCTGCTGGGCGGGGACTTCTACGACACGGTGCGCACCGCCGATGGCACCGTGCACGCCATGATCGGGGATGTGTGCGGGCACGGCCCCGACGAGGCCGCGCTCGGCGTCGAGCTGCGGATCGCCTGGCGGGCGCTGACTTTCGCCGGGCTGTGCGGCGATGAGCTGCTGGGCACGCTGCAGAAGGTGCTGGAGCACGAACGGGCGAACGAGGAGATCTTCGCGACCCTGTGCATGGTCGATATCTCGCCGGACGGGCGCCGTGCCGGGGTCTGCCTCGCCGGTCACCCCGAGCCGCTGGTGGTCGGCGGTGGCTCCGCGCCACGGCTGCTGCCTTACGACTACGCCGGTCCAGCGCTCGGCCTGCTGCCGAGGGCCCGCTGGTCCCGCAGCCAGGTGGAGCTGGGCGGTGTGTGGAGCCTGATGCTCTACACGGACGGGTTGATCGAGGGCCGTATCGGGCGCGGCAATGAGCGGCTCGGCCAGGACGGCATGCTGGACCTCGTCACTTCCGGGCTGGCCGGGGGCAGGAGCGGTGAGCAGCTGCTGGACGGGATGCTGGAGAACGTGGAAGAGCTCAACGGCGGCGTGCTGACGGACGATGTAGCGGTGCTGCTGCTCGACCGGGGCTGATCGCTCGATTCCGCTCAGCGGTTGTACGGACCGTACGGCCCATCGCTGCTGCTGCCCCGGTAGCTGCCGCCACCGCCCCCGCTGACCTGGATGAGAGCCGGGCGGACATCGACCATGTAGACGATGTTGGCGATCAGGCCCGCGATCTTCAGCAGGAAGAACGACGGCACGAAGAGGCCCGCGGCGACCGTCAGCCCAAGGATGATCAGCCAGAACTGCTTGGTCTTCTTGTCGGCGGCCCGATAAGCGTCCTCACGGCGCAGAGCCGCGTCCACCACGCAGAAGATCGCGAAGACCAGTAGCCCGAGGAAGACAAAGCTCATCAAAGTGCCGAAACCCTGCAGCAACACGCTGTCCACCATCCTGGAGAAATACGCCGTCCTTGGCCTTCCACGCTACCTGGACGGCAGGCCGGGCATATAGCCCATGCCCGGCCTGTCCCAACGATTACCCGGCCCCCGCCAGAGCCCGGCCCAGAACGGACTCAGGAGTCCGACTCAGGAGTCCGACTTGGGGGTCGTCTTCTTGGCCGTCGTCTTCTTGGCGGCCGTGCTCCTGCGGGGCGCCGCCTTCTTCGGCTCAGCGTCCGCCTCGGGCTCCGGCTCCACCACGGTGACCGGCTCCCGCTCGATGGTCGTCTCGTAGGTGGCCGCTTCGCCCTCCTCCTTACCGCGCCAGGACTCGACCGCGACCTTGCCCTGCTCAGCCAGGGAGTCGTAGCTCTCCTTCGCCTTCACCACGGCCTCGGCGGTGTAGCCGACGCCCTGCAGCGCGAGGTGCTGGGCCTGCTCGCGGAGCTTCTTGATGTCGGCGTCCAGCGTGGACAGGAACCCCTGGAACTTGTCCTGCACGACCTTGGGATCGGTGTCCTTGACCTTGACGATCTTGGCGATCCGGTCGGGCGCCTCATTACGGACCTTCTCAATGACGCCCGCGGCGGCATAGAGGGGCTTCGGGTCGGTGAGCGTCTTACGGAGATCGGTGGCGTTAGGCATGAGAATCCCTCCCGGGCTGTGGCTGCGACTGTTGCATGGTGCCGTTCTGGGTCCGGAACGACTCGTAGATCTGAAGCAGCGCCTGCTTCTGCTGCTCGGTGATCGACGGGTCGGCGAGGATCGCGGCCGGAACCTCGATCTCCTCCCGTTCCCGCTCATCGAGCATCCCGGCCCGCACGTAGAGCGTTTCGGCGGAGATCCGCAGCGCCTTCGCGAGCTGCTGAAGGATCTCCGCACTGGGCTTGCGCAGGCCGCGCTCGATCTGGCTCAGATACGG
Organism: Streptomyces gobiensis; assembly: GCF_021216675.1. Lineage (NCBI taxonomy): Bacteria > Bacillati > Actinomycetota > Actinomycetes > Kitasatosporales > Streptomycetaceae > Streptomyces > Streptomyces gobiensis. Next base: position 3,192,607 of record NZ_CP086120.1, read on the forward strand.
ATTCGACACCCCGGCGGCGTCGGCGAGCTGGCGCAGCGAAAGCTGGGCGTTCCGCCGCTGCTCACGCAGAAACTCGCCGATCCCGCTGGGGTGCAGTGAGGCCATGCCTCCACTGTGCCCCGGGGTGCTAGCTTTTGCAAGCGAATGCTTGCAACGGTGTCGAGTGTCGCCGGGCGTCGCCGTCTGCCCGCGAACCATCTGTTGATCTGTCTCGAGGCGGAAGACTTCTGGCTGGAGTACATCGACGCCCGGGGCGGGCTGCGCCGGGGGCCGCTTGAGGTGATGTGGCCGACTCGCTTCAAGGCGGCCGAGCAGGTGCCCCGTTCCCGTCGTACCGGGGGCAGCGCACCCTTCCGGTTGGTACTGGGCGGCTACCTGCGCCGAACTGCGGATCGAGCCGGAAGATGCGGCGAAGTTCACGGCCACGGCAGCGGCCTGCGCCCGGGTCGACTGGGAGTACGAGCGGGTCGGGGTGCTCGATCCGGTGCTGGCGGCTGGTTGCCGGGCGTCTGTGCCGCCAGGGTGGCGAAGACCGATCAGTGGCGTGGGACGTGAACCTTTCTGTCGTGGGTGCCGACTGTTTCGGTGACGGGTGGCGCGGGATGGGGAGGTGCGGTGGCCGAGAACGGATGCAGCGGACTGCTGGTGGTGCGCTGCCAGCTCGGCGAGCGGGAGGCGTTCACCGAGCTGGTGCATGTCTGGCATGTCCCGCTGTTGCGGTATGTGCGGGGCATGGTCGGCTCACAGCACGTCGCGGACGATCTCGTCCAGGAGACGTGGGTCGCCGTCGTGCGCGGACTGCCGCGCCTGCGGCAGCCGGAACGGTTCGCCCCATGGCTGTTCACCATCGCACGGCGCACGGTCGTCAACCACCTGCGGCACGCCTACGCGGCCCAGGAGGTAGCAGCGGTGGAGGCAGACGTTGTCGCCGAGGACAACGATTCCCTCAGCGGCGTCCTGGACGGGATGGAGATCGAAGCCGGGCTCAGCGGGCTGCCGCCGGTGGAGCGCGAAGTGCTGATCCTGTTCCACCTGCAGGATCTACCGCTGAACGCCTGCGCGGAAGTGCTCGGCGTACCGCCCGGCACGATCAAGAGCAGACTGCACCGAGCCCGCCGCATGTTGCGGAACATCATGGCTGAAAGGGGACATGAGGCATGAGCGAGCCGAACCACGGAGCACACCGGGATGTGCCTGAAGAACTGGAGCGCGCGCTGGCGGCGGAGGTCTCGTTGCGCTCCCGGCTGCGGCACGTGGCGGTGGGCCTGGCGGGAGGATGCGGCGCGGCACTGATCGCGGTGCTGTGGGCGACCGAGCCGGACCCGCTCCCCACACGGACCCAGGCGGGGTTCGCAGGCTTGATCGCGGTCGGGCTGGCCTGGGCGGCCTTCGCCGGCTGGGTACTCAGCAGGCGCCGACCGCTGTTCGCCCGGGACCGGGTGCTGGGCGCCCGGCTCGCGCTGGTGGTGACCACGCTGACCGGCGTCGCCGGAGTCGTACTGGCCGCGGTACGCGGCACGGCGGCCGGGGTGCTGGGGACCGCCCTGACCGGTGCCGTCCTGGTGGCCGCCGCGGGACTGCTCCTGGCACGGGCGCAATCCCGCCGCCGCGAACTGCTGCGGCTACGCGACGCCCTGCAAAGGAAATCCTCCTGAGATCGTGCGCCTACGCGGGAATCGATGTCGAGAACTCGGGCCTGTTCACCGGCATCCGCGGCCACCAGCTCGCCGGCTGGCTGCACTCTGAGTTCGACGCGCTGGGCCCAGCGGACCCCCGCCCGCGTCACCTCACGACCTGACCGCATCAGCCCGAGCAGTCCCGTACCACCTGCCCCGTGGACACCGCCGTCCTGCGCGCCACCTCGCCTTATCCGGCAGCGGGCTGCCGCTTCGCCGTCTGCCCACGTGGCTGTCAGTCGCCACCGTTAGTCTCCGGCCATGAGCATGATCGGTGAATACGCACGCGTGACGACGTCCGAACTCGACCAGGTCATCAACGATTCGGAGTGGGCGCTGGATTTCGTTGATGAGCTGGTCGAGGCGGAGCTGGACGCGCAGGCAGATCCGTCCGAGGCGCGCTGCCTGGATACCGACAAGGCCTGGGATGCCCTGGGCTTCCTGCTCCGGCGTGTGGGCTTCCCTGTCGATATCGTCCATGGCGAGGAAGCCATCCCCGAAGCTGAGGACTGGGGGTACGGGCCTCCCCGATACCTGACCCCGGATCAGGTCCAAGTGGCTGCCGGGGCGCTCGCGAAGATGACCGGCGCCCGTCTCATCGAAGGTGTCACCCCGGAAGAGCTGGCGCGAGCGGACGTCTATCCGAGCATCATCTGGGAGCGCGGCGAGTCGCTGGACTATGTGCGCGACCACTACGACTCGCTGGTGCCGTTCTTCGAAGCGGCGGCGCGTGAGGGCGACGCGATGCTTGTCTGGCTGGACTAGGGCGCGGCAGAGACGGGCGTCGGCAGGTGCGGTACCGGCAGGCGCCTTTCGCGCCATGAAAGGCGCCTGCCAGTGGTGTCACCCACTGGACCGGCCTAACGATCCGATCATCCGGTAGATATGCAGAGTCATTCGTTCAGGGGGCCCAGTGGCGCGTACGTTTACTGCGCGCCGAACAGCTCCAGCAGCTCTTCCTTGCCGAACATCCGGGCCGTGTCGATCGCGCTCGGTGTTCCGGCCGCCGGATCCGCGCCCGCGTCCAGCAGGGCGCGGATCACCTCGTCCTCGCCCTTGAACACCGCACCGGCGAGCGGGGTCTGGCCACGGTCGTTGAGCCGGTCCGGGTCCGCGCCCCGCTCCAGCAGGGCGCGGACCGCGGCGGCGTGGCCGTGGTACGCGGCGAGCATGACGAGGGAGTCGCCCTTGTCGTTGGTGAGGTTCGGCGGCACCCCCGCGTCGACATACGCGACGATGGTGTCCGTATCCCCGTGCCGGGCGAGGTCGAAGATCTTGGCCGCGAGCTGCAGCACCTCGGGGTCGTGCGCGGGCTCACTGCTCTCGGGGGTGGGCGCGTCGCTCATCGCGGCTCCTCCTGGTCGTAGCGTCGCTGGTGGCCTCACTTTACGTACACGGCTACGCGGTACCGCTTGTACGCAAGCGTGATGTCCTCGTGGCTTGGTACTCGGTCCAGGCCCAGCACATCGGCGGTGCCGTACCCGGGGGGCGGTGCTCGCCGTGCTGATCCTGAGCTGAGTCGGCGAGTCGGCGGCTCAGCGGTACAGCGGCTCAGAAGGTGTCCGGGCACCAGGGGCGGCGGGCCGTTCGCAGCAGAGTGTCCGCCAGGGCGGCCGCACCAGGGCGGTGCTCGGTGATACGGCCCAGAGCACTGAGCCGGGTCACCGCCTCGTCGCCGAGGAAGAGCGCTCCCAACTCGCCGATCTCCATGGAGAGATCGGCGTTCGCGCTGCTGGGCGTACAGGTGGCGCCCTCCGGTGAGGCGTCCAGCCGGAACCGGCCGCCCGCCAGCCCCGCCTCATCATGGAGGTCGAGCACCAGCGTGCCGGAGGCGGCGTAAGAGCGGGACTTCAGCATCATGGGGACATCCAGCGGACGGAGCCAGAGGTGGTCTCCGTGTGAGGTGATACGGGCCATCCGCGGGTCCCCGAGCAGCAACGGCAGCACATCGTCCGGCGCGCGGCCGCCGGAGCGGAGGGTGACGGCCCAGTCCAGCGACAGCAGATAGTGCCACAGGGAGCGCTCGGCGGCCGCGGTGGCGGCGGTCAGCTGGTGGACGGTGACGGGGACCTTGGTCACCTTGCCTTCCCACAGGTCTTCAGCGGAGTAGGCCGCCAGGCCCTGCACGGTGTCCTCGGCGTCCCGGTAGAGGGCGAAGAAGCGCTGCTGCCAGCCATCGCCGGGGAAGCGGAGGTCGCCGGTCAGCTTCCGCCAGCGATGCTCGCCGCGGTCGACGACGCCCGCGCCGGTGGGGAGGGCGCGGAAGCGTTCGTAGCAGGCGGGGCCGGACTTACGGACGTCACCGGCCTCGACGACGTCGATGCGGCCGCCGCCGGTGTCGGAGGCGACGTGGCGGTTGAGTCCGGCGCGTGGAATGTCGACCTCGAAGTCGGTGGTCCAGGTCGCCGGGCCGAAGCCGTAGCGGCCATAGATCGGGTATTCGGCGGCGATCAGGTTCGCACAGGCGTCACCGCGCTCTTTGGCGGCGGCCAGCGCGTTGCCCATCATCTGGGTGAGCAGGCCCCGGCGGCGGTGCGTGGCGGTGACGGTGACCTGTGTGACCGCGGTGGCGGGCAGGGTGGCACCGCCGGGGACGGTGAGCTCCTGCGGGAAGGTACGGAAGGTGGCGACGCAGCGGTCGCCGTCGTACGCGCCCTGGGTGCGGGACAGCTCGAAGCCTTCGAGTCGGCCCGCTGCCTCTTGCGGGGTGAGCTCCTGGTGGGAGGCCTGCTTGGCGTCGAGGAAGCCGGTGCTTACGGCGCGGAGCCAGCCGGGGATGTCGGCGGGGTCGCTGAGGGTACGGATCGTCTGGGTACGGATCGTCTGGGACACCTCGTGCAGGCTAGGCGGCGGGGTGGGGGTGTTGCACGGGGTTTTTGGGGGCGGGGGGTGGGCTTCCCCTGGCCCGCCCCTGACCGGGGTGCTAGAAGGCAGCGCGGATGGTGCCTACTGGGTGGGGGCCGCCCAGCAGGGGGGCGTGGGCTATGCGGGGCAGGGCCGGGGAGGTCACGCCCATCTGGGCCAAGGCGTGGGCGAGTACGGGGCCCAGGGCGCGGGTGCCGCCGTCGTCGAGTTTGAAGGCGAGGGCGCGGCCGTCCGGGAGGGCGACCGCCTGCACCGCCTCGGCGCCCATCTTGGCGAGGGTGCCGGGGAGCTCGCGCATCAGCCAGGTGTCATGGCGGCGGGTGCCCGCGACGTATTCGGGGTGGGCGCGCATCGCGTCCGCCACCTGGCGCTCGGGGGTTCCCGGGGCCGAGATGACGAAGGTCCGGAAGGCGCGGGCCAGCCCGGTGAGGGAGATGGCCAGCAGCGGAGCGCCGCAGCCGTCGGTGCCGGTGTGCGCGATCCGCTCGCCGGAAGCCGACTCGACCGTCTCGGCGATCAGACGCTGCAGAGGGTGGCCGGGGTCCAGATACGTCTGTGCCGGCCAGCCGTTGTGGGCGCAGGCGGCCAGCATCGCCGCGTGCTTGCCGGAGCAGTTCATGGTGAGCCGGGTCCGGGGGTGGCCCGCGGCGAGGTAGATCTCCGCTTCGGCCCGGTCGAGCGGGAGGTCGGGCGGGCACTGGAGCGCGTCCTCGGACAGGCCGTACTCGGTGAGCATCTTCTGTGCGAGGTCCCGGTGGAACGGCTCCCCCGAGTGGCTCGCGGCGGCCATGGCCAGCCGCTCGCCGGTCAGCTCAAGACCCGCGCGGAGGACGGCGGCCGCCTGCATCGGCTTGTTCGAGGAGCGCGGGTAGACCGGGGATGAGACATCGCCCAGCGACCAGTCGACGCTGCCGTCCGCGGCCAGCGCGACGAGGGAGCCTCGGTGGCGGCCCTCGACGAAGCCGGAGCGTACGACCTCGGCGAGGACCGGAGCTGTGGCGGAGGCTATGGACGACGGCATCGGCGGCCTTCCCTACGGTGCTGGGACGACTCCGGCACCTCAGGGATCGCCTCAGGAGAGCAGGTCGTCGATTTGCGCTTCTCCCTCACGGTACCTGCGGGCGATCTCGGCACTGCAATCGTCCGCCGTGCGCTGGAGCGACTGGCGGCGCTGGGAGACCTGGCGTTCGTAGTCCACGAGCCGGCGCAGCCCCTGGTGCAGCTCATCGTCGGTACGGGCGGTGAGGTCCGACAGCTCCACCTCAGCGAGCATCGACTCGGCCAGCCGCTGGTTCTCCTCGCTGTAGGGAGTGCCCAGCGTCACATGACGGGCGGAGGAGCGGTGCTGGCTGGGGCTGTCCGCGAGGATCTCCGGCAGCCGGTCGAAGACCGAGGCCTCGGGGCTGGTCCGCCGGGTCAGCTCGGCCCGCAGAATGTCGATACGGCCCTGGAGGAGCCGCCTGAGATAGCTGAGGTCGGCCTCCTCCCGCCGTGCGGAGCGGCGTAGCTCGCGGAGGGCGGGGAGACGCAGATCGGAGAGCTTCCCCAGCGCGGAGCGGGCGTCGCGCTGCTCCGGCGGCCGGGCCTGGATCAGCGAGGCGGCGGCGGCCCGGGCCATCGGCACGGTGCCGGGCGTGCGCTCGGCTCCGGTTGTGCTCATAAATCTGTCCCCTCGTCCCCTTTGTCGTATTCACAGCTTCCGTTGCTGCTTTGACAGCTTTGCCCTTTTTGCTGTGAACGCGCGTCACATCACGCATCGTGCCACTGTGTGGTTACCGCGCGCAGCGCCCTGGCACCCATCCGGCGCATCATGGAGACATGCGAGCAGTAGTTCAGAGGGTGAACGGCGCAAGCGTCGTTGTGGACGGTGAGACTATCGGAGAGATCGTCGGCGAGGGCCTGTGTGCACTCGTCGGGGTGACGCATGACGATACGAAGGAGAAGGCCGCGCAGCTCGCCCGCAAGCTGTGGTCCGTAAGGATTCTGGGGGGAGAGAAATCTTGTTCGGATCTGGGCGCGCCACTTCTGGTCATCAGTCAATTCACTCTATACGGTGACGCCCGCAAGGGTCGTCGACCCACTTGGAACGCCGCCGCGCCCGGTTCGGTCGCCGAACCGCTGGTGGATGAAGTCTGCGCCCAGCTAAGGGCGCTGGGCGTAGAGGTCGCCGAGGGACGCTTCGGGGCCGATATGAAGGTGTCGCTGTTGAATGACGGGCCCTTCACCATCCTGCTGGAGGTGTAAGCGGTCTGATCGGCGTAAATTCAGCATAAACAGCGTGAACGGCGCGAACGGTTATGCAACAGCCGTCACTTGACCGAACCCGCCATCACCCCCCGGACAAAGTGCCGCTGGAAGACGAAGAAGACGACCACCGCCCGTACTCCCCGCCGCGCGGGCCGCCCGCCGCAGACTCACGGACACGCTGACCGACGCCGCGTAACTGGTCGTTTACGGCTCGACAATGACTTCCTGAGCGGCGGCCGTATCGCCCGCCAGCAGCGGGGCGTCGGCCGGAACATTCCGCTTCACCAGGGCGAGGGCGATCGGGCCCAGCTCATGGTGGCGGGCTGAGGTAGTGACAAAGCCAAGCTGACGGCTGTCCGGCCCATCGGCGGCCAGCCGTACCGGATCGCCATGGGCGGGGATCCGCACCTCACTGCCGTCCAGGTGCAGAAAGACCAGTCGACGCGGCGGCTTCCCCAGGTTGTGGACCCGGGCCACCGTCTCCTGACCCCGGTAACAGCCCTTCTCCAAGTGCACCGCGGTGTCAATCCAGCCCAGCTCATGGGGGATGGTGCGGTGGTCCGTCTCCATCCCCAGCCGGGGACGGTGCGCCTCCACCCGGAACGCCTCATACGCCAGCACCCCGATGGCCGGACCCTGCTTCTCGGCGAAGTCACGCAGACTGGCGCGGGGCAGAAAGAGATCACGCCCATACGCGGTCTCCCGGGCGACGACCCCGGCCGGGGTCTCGGCGATAGAGCCCGCCGGCAGATACACCACCGCGAAGTCATCCGTACGGTCAGCGACCTCCACCTGGTAGAAGAACTTCATGCTCTCCAGATACGCGATCAAATCCGTCTGGGTGCCGGGCTCCGTATGCGCCCAGACGGTCTCCCCGTCGTCGACCAGATAGAGCGCATGCTCGATATGGCCATGGGCGGAGAGGATCAGCGCCTCAGTGGCCTGCCGCGGCGGCAGCTCGCTGACATGCTGGGTGAGCAGCAGATGCAGCCAGCTCAGCCGGTCAGCACCGCTGACGGACACGACACCGCGGTGTGAGAGGTCCACAAAGCCGTTGCCGTCGGCGAGGGCACGCTGCTCACGGAACAGATCACCGTAGTGCGCGGCGACTCCTTCGTCCGGCCCCTCGGAGGGCACGGCGCCGGGCAGCGACAGCAGGGGGCTCGGGTAGGACTTCATGGTCCAAAGCCTACGGCTCCTGGTCTTCGCTCCGCTCAGCTGTGCAGTGCTGGCAGCGGCCAAAGATCGCGAAGTGCTTCATATCGGTATCGAAGCCGAAGGTCTCACGGAGCCGGTCGGTGAAGCCCGCCGCCAGCGAGACATCAGCCTCGATCACCGTCGTACAGTCCCGGCACACCAGATGCATATGGTGATGCCGGTCCGCGAGGTGGTACGTGGGCGCCCCATGCCCGAGATGGGCATGGCTGACCAGGCCCAACTCCTCCAGCAGCTCCAGCGTGCGGTAGACCGTGGAGATGTTGACTCCGCCCGCGGTGCGCCTGACTTCGGCGAGGATGTCGTCCGGGGTGGAGTGCTCCAGCTTGTCCACGGCCTCCAGCACGAGCTGCCGCTGCGGGGTCAGCCGGTACCCACGCCTGCGTAGATCACTCTGCCAGTCAGTGCTCACCACGCCCTCAGTGTATGAGCCTTTTCTCGCTCTCGACGGCTCCGCCTGTGGGAGGAAGTCCCCCGAGCCCATCCGGCCACCGGCCCGCACCGGCCAACCCCGGGGCCCGGGGCGTGAGCCCCGGTTACTGGAAGCGTGGGTGGTGTCTCGCTTGGACAGCCACGTGGTCTTGTCGTAGCCGTCCTTCCAGGGCACGCAGTCCAGGTCGCCCCTGTCATCGGACATCACATAGCCCGCCATATGGTCGGCGAGTCCAAGGGCGAACATGGCCACGCCCCGGACGAGCGTCAGCGCCCCCAACTGCTGAGCTATATCCCGGGGTTGATCGGCTCGTCCAGGACAAGCACCCTCGGCTGCTGGGCGAGTGCGCGGGCGATCAGCACACGCTGCTTCTCACCGCGGGAGAGCGTGAGGAAGCTACGGTCGCCGAGGTGCCCCGCGCCGACCGGGGCCAGCGCGGCCGCGATAATCGGCAGCATGAGCGACGCAGCGCCGCAGACAACCGCCCCCCGGCCGGAACCCATCCGGTTCTACGGCACCACCTGGCTCGACCGCTCCCGCGGCTACGCCCTGCGCCGGGCGGGGCTCACCCTCGGCGCCTTCGCGGCGGCCGCCGCAGGGGCCTTCGTGCTGCGCCTGGCCTGGCAGGGCCTGGCGATCGCGGAGGTCGGCCGTCTGCTGGACCTGCTGGTCGTCGTCGCCTTCGCCGCCTGCAGCTCGCTCGCGTTCTCCCGCACGTGGAGCGGCTACGTCCGGCGCCCGGACGGTACGCGGGACGCGGCCGCCGAGAAGTCGATGCACAGCATCCGGCTCATCGGCTTTATCGGCGTACTGCTCGCCTACGGCTTCCGCAGCCTCATCGAGGCGCCCGGCGAGAAGCTGCACCGGGTCGAGTACGAGCAGGCGGTCGAGCAGTACGAGCGCCGCCGTACCGCCCGTACGGGCAACCCGGCCGCCAAGCGGAGGGCGAAGGGCAGCAAGCGCAAGCGGTGACCGCGCCGAAGGGCGGGGACCAGCACGCTGGCCCCCGCCCCTCGGTCATCGGCTGGACGGCGCGGTCAGGGGATGCGGAAGCTGGCTCCGAGGAGCTCCTCCCTTTGCCCTGGCGGGACCACCCCGGTCAGCACCGTTCCTTCGCAGTCGGGGAGGAGAAACACCGAGAGCCCCCGGTCGGTGTCGTTGATGTATCCGTGGTGGGGAGCTGGGAGGCCTACGTTGTAACAGCCCGATGGGTTCTCGTACTCCTGGCCGTCGACAAGGATCTTGCCATCGGCGGCGTAGGCGGAGGTGGGGACGGCGACCGTCAGCAGGACGGCGGCGGCTATCGCGCCGAGAACACTGAACAAGCGTCGTTTCACGAGGGCGGTTCTCCCTTCGAAGATCGGTGGCTCTTGGGCCGCCACCATGACTACCCAGCGCGATCGCTCATGCTCTTTATGTGACCGGCGCGCGGTAGTACTACCAGCGCGCGCAGGGGCGCCCTTGACCTGCCTCCTGAACCGGGAGCATTATTCACCACATGATGAATTCAACGGGCGTCGCGGCCATTCACGCCCGCGATCTGACGGTCGTCCGCGGTGGCCGTACCGTGATCGACGCTCTCGCCTTCGATGTCCAACCCGCCACGGTGACCGGACTCCTCGGCCCGTCCGGCTGCGGGAAGTCCACCCTCATGCGCGCCATCGTGGGCACCCAGGCCAGGGTCACCGGCACCCTCGATGTCCTCGGCCGCCCCGCCGGATCAGCCCCGCTCCGCGCGCTCGTCGGCTACGTCACCCAGGAACCCTCGGTCTACACCGACCTCACCGCCCGCCAGAACCTCGACTACTACGCGGCCGTCCTGGGCATCCCCCGCCGCAAACGCCAACAACAGGTCGAACAGGCCCTCACCGACGTAGACCTCACCTCGCACGCCGACCTCCTCGCCGGAAACCTCTCCGGCGGTCAGCTCTCCCGGGTCTCCCTCGCCGTCGCCCTGCTCGGCACCCCCGAGCTGCTCGTCCTCGACGAACCCACCGTCGGCCTCGACCCCGTACTGCGCCGCGACCTCTGGAACCTCTTCCACCGCCTGGCCGACGAGCGCGGCACCACCCTCCTCATCTCCTCCCATGTCATGGACGAGGCCGACCGCTGCCAGCGCCTGCTGCTGATGCGCACAGGCCGACTCCTCGCCGATGACACCCCCGAAGCCCTGCGCACCCGCACCCGCACCGAAACCATCGAGGACGCCTTCCTCCACCTGGTCGAAGAGGAGGTCACCCAGTGAGTGTCCGCCGCATCCTGGCCACCGCCCGCCGTGTGCTGCGCCAGCTCAGCCACGACCGCCGCACCATCGCGCTCCTGCTCCTGATGCCCGTCCTCCTCCTCGTCCTCCTCTACTACGTCTTCGACGCGAACCGGCAGGCCTTCGACTCCATCGGCGCCGCCCTGCTCGGGATCTTCCCGCTGGTGACGATGTTCCTGGTCACCTCCATCGCCACCCTCCGCGAGCGCACCTCGGGCACCCTGGAACGCCTGCTCTCCATGCCGCTGGGCAAGGCGGATCTGATCCTGGGCTACGCCCTGGCCTTCGGCTTGCTGGCCACCCTCCAGGCGTCCCTGGCCACCGCCGTCGCGATCTGGTTCCTCGAGCTGAACTTCGCGGGCTCCGCCTGGCTGCTGCTCCTGATCGCCCTGCTCGACGCCCTGCTCGGCACGGCCCTCGGCCTCTTTGTCTCAGCCTTCGCCGGATCCGAGTTCCAGGCCGTCCAGTTCATGCCCGCCGTGATCTTCCCGCAGATCCTGCTGTGCGGCCTCTTCGCGCCCCGCGACTCCATGCAGCCCGTCCTGGAGTACGTATCCAATGTCCTGCCCATGTCCTACGCGGTCGACGGCATGCGGGAGGTCCTGGCCCACACCATCATTACCGGCGACTACATCCGCGACATCATCATCGTCGCGGGCTGCGCCCTGCTGGTCCTGGGCCTCGGCGCCGCCACCCTGCGCCGCCGTACGCCCTGAACCTTCCGGACGCTACTTCCGGGCGACCGGCGCCGAGATATCGCTGAGCACCTCATGGCCGTCCTGGTACTTCTTGCCGTCCCTGAGTCTGCCGCCCAGCCGCTTCAGCTGGGCGTCCCGCATCCCATTGCTCCTGGCCTGGTCAAGGACCTGTTCTTTGGTAGCAGGCCAGGTCAGCCCCCGGAAGAACCTCTCGATGAACTCCACCGCGAGAGCGCCGAACTTGACGGAGGAAGACACAGCCACCAGCTCCCTTGCCGGAGATACGGACCACCTTCCCGGCCGACGCTAATGCCCCCAGAAGGTCTCCGCCCGGGCACACCCCGGCCGCTACGCCAAACGCCTGAAGCCAGCCGGGGCCGTACCGCCGTGGCCGTACCGCCGGGCCCGTACCACGACGCGGACAGCGTGCCGCCGCCCCGCCCAGCCCTGCGAGGATGGAGCCATGACCCAGAAAGTCGCCGTGCTCGGCACCGGAAAGATCGGCGAGGCCCTGCTCAGCGGAATGATCCGCGCTGGCTGGGCCCCCGGCAACCTCCTGGTCACCGCCCGCCGCCCGGAGCGCGCCCAGGAGCTCCGTACCCGCTACGGGGTTGAGGCTGTCACCAACGCCGAGGCCGCCAAGACCGCCGACACCCTGATCCTCACCGTCAAACCGCAGGACATGGCCGCCCTCCTCGACGAGCTGGCCCCGCACACCCCCGCCGAGCGCCTGGTCATCAGCGGCGCGGCGGGCATCCCCACCACCTATTTCGAGGAACGGCTCGCCCCGGGCACCCCTGTCATCCGCGTCATGACGAACACCCCGGCACTGGTCGACCAGGCCATGTCCGTCATCTCGGCGGGCAGCCACGCCTCGGAGGACGACCTCATCCACGCCGAGGAGATCTTCAACGGCGTCGGCAAGACCCTCCGTGTCCCCGAGTCCCAGCAGGACGCCGCCACCGCCCTCTCCGGCTCGGGACCGGCCTACTTCTACTTCCTGGTCGAAGCCATGACCGACGCGGGCATCCTGCTGGGCCTGCCCCGTGACAAGGCCCACGACCTCATCGTCCAGGCCGCCATCGGCGCCTCGGTGATGCTCCGCGACAGCGGAGAACACCCGGTCAAGCTCCGCGAGAACGTCACCTCCCCGGCGGGCACCACCATCAACGCCATCCGCGAGCTGGAGAACCACGGCGTCCGCGCCGCCCTCATCGCTGCCCTGGAAGCCGCCCGTGACCGCAGCCGCGAACTGGCCTCCGGCGACGGCTGAGCCATCGCCGGGGCTTGCTTCCACCTGACGAGCCCGACGAGCCCGACGAGCCTGAGGAGCCTGCCGAGCCTGACGAGTCGAGCACCCTGCGGCCCCATGAGAAACTGGCCCAAGGTGATCACTATGGCAAATTCAGGAAGTGTGCCAGCTGACTTCGGTGAAGGCCTGCCGAGCCAGTTCCTGGAGGCCGCCCATCGGGCCTCACCGATGGACATCCCGGCTCTTGTGGATCGCTATGCCGCCTCCTTCGGTATGAAAAGGGCCGGGATCCACCTCGTTGATCTGCAGCAGAATCTGCTGCACCCCCTGGCGGAGGGGCCACCGCTGCCGGTCGACGGGTCGCTGGCCGGTTCCTGCTACCGCACCCAGAGGCTGCGGGTCGGTGAAGACGGCGACGAGCTGTCCCTGTGGCTGCCCCTGGTCGATGGCTCCGAGCGGCTTGGCGTTCTCGGAGTCCACGGCGTCATGATCGACGCGCCGACGCTGCGGCGCTGCCGCGTACTGGCGCATCTGCTGGCCGTCGTCATCACCTCGAAGAGGGCCTACAGCGACACTTACGCCCGCAAGACCCGTACCCAGCCGATGCGGCTCTCCGCCGAGCTGGTGCGCGCGTTTCTGCCGCCGCGCACGCTCGGCACCGACCAGGTCATCTCCACCGCCGTCCTCGAACCCGCCTACAGCCTCGGCGGTGACGCCTTCGACCACTCACTGATCAACGGGTCCCTGCACACCACCATCGTCGACGCCATGGGGCACGATGTGGCCTCCGGCCTGGTCTCCTCGCTGGCTCTGGCAGGCTCCCGCAGCTCCCGCCGCGACAATGCCGAACTGGCCGATCTGGTCACCGGCGTCGACGACGCCCTGGCGAGGTGGTTCCCCGAGCGGTTCTGCACCGGCATCTTCGCCCAGCTCGAGCTGGCGAACGGCCGCCTGCGCTGGGCCAACTGCGGTCACCCGCCACCGATGCTCGTACGCGACCAGCGCCTGCTTCCGGACGCGCTGGAACGGTCCCCGGAGCCTCCCCTGGGCGTGCTGGCCGGACTCGGCGAACACGAGCGCACGATCCACGAGATCACCCTGCACCCCGGCGACCGCGTCCTGTTCTACACCGACGGCGTCATCGAAGCCCGTGCCCCGGACGGCGGCCTCTTCGGCCTGGAACGCTTCGCCGATTTCATCATCCGCGCCACCGCCGCGGGCGAGCCCGCCCCAGAAGCCCTGCGGCGCCTCATCCACGACATCCTCCATCACCAGGAGGGCCAGCTCCACGACGACGCCACCATCATGATGTTCGAATGGTGCCCCCAGGAGCCCGAGCCGTACCCGTAGCCGTACCCGTACCTGTAGCCGTACCCGCAGCCGGAGCCGCCCGTTCGATGGCCACCAGCGCGGCGTCGTCGTTGAGGTCTCCGTGTGCGTGGCGCAGCAGGTCCGTGCGCAGACCCGCCAGAAGGTCGTCCAGCGGCTCCTCGCTCCGTTCGCGCAGGCGGGCGGTCAGCGGATAGAAGGTGCCCGACGGAGCGCGGGTTTCGATGACGCCGTCGGTGTAGAGGAGCAGGCGGTCTCCGCTGCCGAACGGGATGGTTTCGGCAACGGGATCGGCGCCGACGAGATCGCCCAGGCCGATGGGGGCGCCCGGCTTCTCGGGGGCGCAGGCGCTGACGTGTCCGGCCCGGACCGTGAGCGGTTCGGGGTGTCCGCAGTGCACCACGCGGGCTATCGGCCCGGCGGGGATCTCCACCAGCAGCGCGGTGGCGAACCGTTCGGTGAACTCCTCGTCGTGCAGGGCCTGAATCTGCCGCTGCACGGTCTCCTCAAGCCGCCGGGCCACCTGGGCCAGGGACTCTTCCTGGTACGCCGCCTCGCGGAAGGAGCCCAGGAGCGCCGCTGAGGCGCTCACCGCGGGCAGCCCCTTGCCCCGTATATCGCCGATGAGCACCCGTACGCCGAACGGGGTGTGCAGTACCTCGTAGAAGTCACCGCCGATCCGCGCTTCGGCCTCCGCCGCCAGGTAGGTGCTGCGCAGCTCCACCTCGTCGATGCGCCCGGGCAGCGGACGCAACAGGGCCCGCTGCGCCGCTTCGGCCACCGTACGGGCCTGCCGAAGCTCCCGTTCCCGGGCTTCCCGTATCCAGCCCCCCAGCAGACTGGCCAGCGACACGGCGACGATCGCCACGAGCGTCACCGTGGACTGCACCTCGCCCCACACGTTCTGCGCGAGATCCACCGCGACGGTGAGCCCGATGGTGAGCGCGGCGATGCCCGCGGTGGTCCGCACGGTGGTGATGGCCGCCGCCAGTACCGGTACCGCCGCCATCACCGGGTCGAACCGCAGCCATGCCGGGGTGGCCGCGTTCACCAGGGTCACCACGGCCAGGAGCACAAAGGGGAGCAGCACGCTCAGCCTTCGGGCGCCGAGTGCCGGAAAGGGGTCAGTAGCCGCTGCCCACTTGGGCATGGTTCTCCTCCCTTGCAGGACCTTGACCGGCGAGGTCGTACAGCGTGCGTTCGAGGAACATCAGCAGACGGCCCTTGACCGCCCACATCTCGCCTTCGGGTACGGGCTCGGCCAGCCGCTCCAGCATGCGCCGGGTGGCCGGCAGGGCGGGGTGCGGGCGGCCGCCCCCGCATTCGCGCACACAGAGTGCGGTGCTCTTCAGCAGGCGGGCGTAATCGGCGCGGAACGACTCATCGAGTCCGTGTCCGTCCGGCGCCGAGGCGGCCCGCTCCAGGGAGCGGGCGAGCGCGGTCACGTCGGCCGCCACCCGCTCCAGGGTGGCCAGGATGCCCTGGTCCAGATGCCAGACCGTACGGCGCGCGCCTGCCCGGAAGTTCCATCGGAGGCTTTCATGTGCCTGGTCCAACGAGCCGCGCGCCTCCTGCAGCGCGGCCGTCATCGCATCCCGCCACCGAGGTCCCAGGACCTCATCGGGGCGCTGGCCGTCGGCCACCGCCCTGGCCAGCCCGTCCAGGGCGGTGGTCAGCTCGCCACGCGCCCGCTCCAGCCCGGCCTCCGCGGGCCGCAGCCGCAGCGGCGGTACGAGCGTGGCGTTGAAAACGACCCCCACGGCCACCCCGACGGCGATCGCCACAAGATGCGGGACAAGCTCCGCCGTGAGGTGGCTGCGGTCCAGCAGCAGCACGAACAGCGCCGTAATCGGCGCGTGCGTACCAAAGTGCCCCAGCCGTTCATGGCTCCCCACGAGCACGGACAGCAGCACGACGACGGCCAGCCCCAGCCATGTCGGCCCGATGGCGATCGTGGCGGGCAGCGCGACCAGGGCGCCCAGGGCACACCCCGCCGCGTACGCGGCGCCTGCCCGGAGAGACCGGAAGACGGTCGGGTGCACGACCAGGAGCGCGGCGAGGGCCGCCGGATAGGGGTGCGACTGGTTCAGCACCACCCGGCACAGCTGCCACGCCAGCGCCGCGGCCACGCTCGCCCGGGTCGCCACCACCAGTCGGCCTGCCCACGGGGAAACGCTGGCCCGGGCGGCCCAGGCCCGGAGTGCGTCAGTGACCCGGGGGCCTCCGAAGACCGCGGGTATGTGGCGTTCCTGCACGCCGCCTCCACCTCCATCGTCGCTTGGGCATGGGCGCGTGGGCATGCGGAAGCCCGGGCCGATGAGGTCCGGACTCGGGTAAGGGATTCATGCTGCGCCAGCCCCGCTGTCCATGTGTACCAAAGTGGTCTCTACATCTCAAAACGGACCAAATGGGTAATCATGTGGTACGGGCTCCGCCATTGCCTGAGCGCATTTGTCGGCGTTGATATTGCTCAGCACCCAGGCGCCCACGGGTCCGTCCTGGGAGAGCCGGTTGATCTCCGGCTGGGGAGTCGCCTGCGCCGATGGGGCGGGACCCAGGCCGAGGGCTGACGCCGCCGCAGCGACCAGCGCGGCCCGGAGCTTGTGCCGCGCTGAACTGTACCTGCCTTGCGCACGCATGGAATTCCTCCCTGACGCAAGTGGCTTCGCCGTAACCCCTTTAATTCCCTCATGCCCCTGGCATATACGAGGAAAGTTGAAACCTTCAGCGCAAGAACGCCAACTCGCCAGTTAACCCAGCGATTATGGTTGAACCTGGCTAGTCCCCTTCATCAACGGCCACCGCCTGAAAGGCAACACGCCAGCCCAGACCTTGCCGGATGAGATCACCCGGCTCGCCAGGCCGGGCACACGGTACGTCCTGTGGAGCGGCGGACACGGGCTCGGGCTCGGGCCTCGGCTCCGGTTTCGGCACCTCCTTCCGCAGGTTCGGCTTCGCCCAGGCTGGCAGCGGCGGCAGATACCGCAGCAAGCGCTGCCGTACAAACCCTCTGGGCGAGCGCACCCCTTCGGGCGGCAGCCCCTGCGCGACCACGGCCCGGATGGTCTCCGGCCCCTCCCCCCGCAGCAGATAGTGCCCGGCGATCTGCGCCAACTCCCGTGCGTCATCACCCGACAGCACCAGCTCCGGCGTGGTCCGCCGCAGCCGCATCAACACCCCCTCAGCTCGCTCGGCATACGAGGCCAACGGCCCCGTCAACGCCGACAACCCCGGCGTGGGGACAGGGAGGGGGGTCTGGTCTACGTCTGTCTCGTGCCCCTCCGGGGGCCGCCGCCGGGCGGGCCGTGGAGCGGGCGAACCGGCGGCCGGTTTCGCCTGCCACTGAGCCGAGTTGAGAATCCGCACTCCCAGCCTCCGCGACTGGTCCGTGTCCTTGCCCAGCCGTGCGGCCTCCTCGGCCGCCGCCCACCCGTCCTCCACCTCCGCCTCGGTCCGCAACGGCACCAGCGACGCCATCCGCTGATCCCGGATCTGCCCCTCCCGGTTCTGCCGCTTCCGGGCATGCCAATGCCCATGCTCCCGCAGCGACTTACGGGCGGCGTTGGTCTTCTCCTTCCCCATCCGGAGCCCCCTGGCGACCGCGTCGCTGTTCCGCCCGTTCCGGGGCGGCAGCTTCACCATCGCCTGCAACAACCGGAACCCGGCATCGGACAGCCCGACCTCATCGATCAACGCTTCAGGGGTTTGGAGGAAGGGAGCACGCGCAGGCGCGCTAACATCGCAGTACATCGTCAGTGGGCCTTATCCACTCGTCGGTGTAGGCCCTTGGCGCGGTGTTGTCAGCACTTGCCAAGGGCCGCTTCGTCACACAGGCGAAGCAGGTCGTCACCCAAAGTACACCGTCATAGCGCGTCCCGTACCGAATACGGGCTAGCTGCCCCCGCTGCCGTACGGGCGAGTGAGGACCTCCATAAGGTGCTTGCTCGGATCCTCGAAGTACAGGCCGCGCCCGCCATCGCGCCGGTTGATCTCACCGGGCTGCTGAAGGTTCTGGTCGGCGTAGTAGGGGATCCTCGCCTGCTGGATACGGGAGTAGATCTCGGTGAACTCGTCCTCGGACACCAGAAACGCGTAGTGCGTGGGCTGGACCGGTTCCGGACTGTCGTAGAAGTCCAGCTGAAGGTCGTCGTTGACGACGACGGGGCGGAACGAGCCGAAGGGGACTCCGAATTCAAGTCCCAGGACGGTGGCGAGAAACTCTGCGGACTCTTCCTTGTCGTCAGACATGACGACCGCGTGGTTGAGTTGTACTGACACTCTGCGTTGCCTCCAGGGCAAATCGCCGGAACCTCGTGCCCCTCACCCTGCCGGTGACCGGGGTTTGATTCCGCACCAGCATCCTAGGCAAGGGGCCTCGGCGGCTGTCTACCCTTTTACCGCGAGCCGGGTCACGCCCTGCGGCCAGACGACCCGTACAGGTACAGCCGTGCGCTGCGCGTACGCCACAACGTCGGCGGTGCCGCCGTATCCGCGTGCTGGCTCGCCGTCCCATACGGCGATCAGGTGGTCGATCAGGCCGACCAGGATTTCGCCGCCGACCATATGGGCCTGCGGATCTGATGCGTCCAGCCCGGCGTGATGAACCTGGGCCGCTTGCTCCATCAGCTCGTCATAGGTGGCGTGATGCCACTCGGGCAGGCTGTCGCGGTAGCCGTTGCAGGGCACGACGACCTCGATACGGCCGCCGTGGTCAAGCACGGATTGGGCGAACCACGCATCAGGACCGTCTGCGATGCAGGAGACGCCCACGAGATCGTCCGGACGGTAGTTCCGCATCTCGGCCCGCAGGGCGGCGTGGACCAGCTCACCGGCCTCCTCCGGCAGCCCGCGGTGCCCGGTTATCCCTATACGCATCGTGTCCCCTTTCTACTCGCGAAGCCCCCGCGCAGGGTGCGGGGGCGCCCTACGATGGGCCGGAACAATAGCGCAGGCCTGTCATGGCCGGATCAGACAGTTCCGGATCGTCGTCAGCCGTCAGCCGTCAGCCGTCAGCCGTCAGCCGTCAGCCGGACGGCGTGACGTTGGTGGCGGTCACCGCGGGGCGCAGGGCCCTGGCGATGCTGACAGCGTCGTCCACGGCCCATACGTGGACGAAGAACAGGCGAGGTTCCTCCATCAGGTGGTGGCTGTGGAGTGTGGCGAGACTGATCCCACCGCGCCGCAGCGTCGTCAGCACGGCCTGGACCTCACCGGCGACCATGGCGAAGTCGCCGTGAACCGCGGCCCGGCCGCCACCCAGAGGCCGGAAGATGAAGCCCGAGGTCGAACCCATCCCCGGGGGCAGTGCCCGGTGGTCGTCGATGATGGTCTCGCGGCGGATGAAGAGGCATTTGTAGATCCCGTCCTCCTCAAACCCTTTGACGCCCAGTGCGGCGTCGATTCCGGCGGTGTCCAGATCGACGGGCGGCGGCGAAGTCGGCGGTTCCGCAGGCGGGGTGCCGGTGCGGCCGAGCGCCGCGCGCAGGCCGCGCGCCAGGGCCACCGGGTCGTGCCCGTGTGCGTGGATGTGGGTCCACCAGACATCGGGCTCCTGGGCGAGCAGATGCTTGTGGATCGCTGTCTGCGCGATTCCGTGCGCGTGCAGGGCACTGCTCACCTGCTGCAACTCGTCCTCGGCGACCACCAGATCACCCATCAGCAGGGTGCTGCCGTCGGTGTAGCGGACAAAGGCCACGTGCGAACTCAGCGCAAGTGCCGGTGTGATGGTGATGCCGTGGCAGACCACATGCAGGTCCCCGCGCGGGAAAGCGGTGTGGTAGATGACTCCCCGCCTCATATCACCACGCCGCCCCAGCGCCTCCGCGACGCCTTTCCAGTCCTCGATGGTGGTGGGAACCGGATCGGTCACGCCCCGGCCGCCCGCTCTGACACCCCCGGACGGCTCAGCCCGAGCGGCGGTTGCCCCCGCCCCTGCCCCGGCCAGCACCGGCGCCAGCGCGACGGCGGCCAGCAGCCCCCGCCGCCCCGTAGTTGCCCCCGCCTGCGTGCCCTGCTGTCGGTCCTCGTTCACAACCCTAATTATCATTAAAGCGGTGTGGCGTAGGGGTCGATGCCACCGCGCCCGGAACGGCGCGTTAGCGCATCCAGCAAAGCCCACGCCACCAGCCCACGCCCCCTACCGCTGGCCGCTTGGGTATTCAGAGGGGCTTTGCCTCGTGGGCCGCAGCGATCGTGTCGATTCGCTGAGCGAGATCGAAGTCAGCTTTGGTCAGCTTATGCCCGGCATCGTGGGTCGTGATTCCGAACCGCACCATGCTCCAGCGAAGATCGATATCCGCATGGTGACCGATGAGCCGCTCGACGTCGGCAACATGCACGATCATCGCCACGCCACCGTGGTAGCGGATCCCGAACGACCGGGTGATCTCGTTCCCGGACCGTGTCCACCCCGGCAGTTCCCGTAGCCGCTCTTCAATCTCTGTGTCCGAAAGTGGCACCGGCGCCTCAGCCATGTCATCCCCTCTCAGCCATGGAGGCCAGCACCTCGGACAGGTCCTGGCCGACCGAGGCATCGTGCCACGTGTCCCGGTACACCTCCGCCCGGCCGGTGCCGTACGTCTCCAGGTGACGCATGACGTCCTCGGGTGCGTACACGCGAGCTTGGAAAGGGATTGATAAGTGCGGAAGCCGTATCAAGGTGTCCGGGCTGGAACTCGAGTTGAAGTACGCCTCACAGGAAGAGCCCTGCCCCATACCCTGACAGTGTCGAGCTGCACAGAGAGGGGCAAGGCCATGTCACCTGATGCTACTCCGGAGCCGGAGCCCATCGCCTTCGGCCAGCGCATGCAGATTCTGCGTAACCGCCGTGGCATGAGCCGTACCGTCCTCGCTGGCCTTCTCGGGATGTCTCCGAGCTGGGTCAAGGCCGTCGAGGGCGGCCGACGCCAGACACCGAAGCTTCATATGATCCTGCGTATCGCCGAAGCACTGCGGGTACGCAACCTGTCCGACTTGACCGGCGATCAGTCCGTGCCGACTGACCTCTTCACTGGACCCGGTCACCCCCGACTGCCACACGTCCAGGCAGCAGTCAATGCCTTCCCGCTCAGTGGAGATCGGGAAGCGCCGCCCATTGAGCATCTACGGGCCCGCTTGGCCCGCGCTTGGACGGCCCGCCACTCCGCACCCAACCACCGGGAGGTAATCGGCCAACTGTTGCCGGAGCTGATCCGCGACGCGCAACTCGCCGTCCGACAGGCAGACCGTGCCCCGGATCGTCGAGCCGCTCAGGCCGTCCTCGCCGAGGTTTACTCCCTGGCACAGTTCTTCATCGCCTACCAGCCCGACAGCAACCTGCTGTGGCGGGTGGCCGAACGCAGTCTGGTCGCCGCCCAGGAGTCGGAGGACCCGCACACAATCGGCGTCTCGGCGTGGCTGATGGCTCAGGCCCATCGCGACTCCGGCCCCGGACACTTCGACGCTGCTGACGCAGTGAGCATTGAGACCCTGCGCTTTCTGAAGCCGAGGCTCCCCGAGGCCTCCGATCACGTACTCGCTATCACCGGAGCCCTCCAGTTCGAGGCCGGGTATACCGCTGCCCGCCGGGGTGACACCGGCACCGCCTGGCGCTACTGGGATACCGCCCACGCCATGGCCCAGCGGCTCCCAGCCGACTACTACCACCACGTCACGTCCTTCTCCCGAGCCATCATGGGCGCCCACGCAGTCACCATCGCTGTCGAGCTCCATGCCGCAGGCGAGTCCGTACGGCAGGCAGCCACAGCCGCCGTGGCCGCGATCCCGTCCCGCCCACGCAGGGCCCGGCACCGGATCGAGGCGGCCCGCGCCTATCACCTGGACGGTCAGGCAGAGACAGCGTTGATGACTCTGGAGAAGGCGCACGAGGCAGCGCCGGAGACGATCCGCTACAACGGCTATGCGAGGCGGATCGTCCTCGAGGAAGTGGAAAGCAAGACGCCAGCCTTGCGTCATCGGGCCTCGGAACTGGCGGTAAAGATCGGCATGTTGTCTGCCTGAACGAGGGGGCACAAAGTGTGCCCGACACCGTTCGTATGGTCCGGCCCTACGTGCTGGTCGAGGAGCAGCGACAGCGATGCTGCGCCCCTCTCCCCGGGGCATGCTGCGGGTGGTTCAGTGTGGATTCCTGATCAGCGCGGGGCGTGACGGGCCGGGACAACGACATCTGCCGTCCGCCGCCTCGTTCGGGCAGTCAAGCGGGGTCTTTCCCACGCTCCAGGTATTGCGGATGCGCTTGCTGCCGTGCGGCGATGGCCCGCTTGACGCGGCGAGCGAGCCGGGGGATCAGCAACTTGTTGAGGGAATCCACGGGATGGAACTCGGCGGCTAGCAACTCGTTCGAAGCGAGCTTGATTGAGTCAGCCTCGTACGAGGGCAACAGCCCGCCGTCGAAGATGTAGAGGATCTTGTCGCCTACCGTCTGGCTTGGCGTCCAGTCCACGACTAGCAGACCCCCGAGGGTGGGATGGATGCCCAGTTCTTCTTGAACCTCCCGCCGACAGGCGGCCATCGGGGACTCACCGGACTCGATGTATCCGCCGGGGATGTCCCACAGTGGCTTGT
The DNA here is from genome assembly GCF_021216675.1 of Streptomyces gobiensis. Taxonomy (NCBI): domain Bacteria; kingdom Bacillati; phylum Actinomycetota; class Actinomycetes; order Kitasatosporales; family Streptomycetaceae; genus Streptomyces; species Streptomyces gobiensis. Next base: position 3,215,147 of record NZ_CP086120.1, read on the forward strand.
AGGAGGGACGGACTAGCAAGACGTGGTCCTGGTCGTTGAAAAAAAGTGCCCCGGCTGCCATGCGCGGCCGGGCCATGCGCTCTTCTTGCGGAGTCTCGGGCATACCGCGACCCTACTGCCAGTATTCGAAAGGGTGGGCGGCCTTCAAATCACCCTGTGGCGGGTGACGAACCGTGCATGACGGACTCGGCAGCATGAGTGGAGCACAGCGGTACACGGCAGGATTGATCACCTCAGCCTTCGCCAGCACGTTCAGTCCTACCGAGTCCGCCCAAGGCTGCTGGCCGATCTTCTCGATTCCTACGAGTGCGCCATTCAGGCCTTCAGCGCCGCGACTTCGCGTGCTCGTGCCTGGAGCTCGCGTGCCGCTCGCGTCTTGCGGTACGGGCGGATGCGGCGTCGGAGGGTGTCGAAGTGCTCATCCCCCCGCGCGGTGGACAGCAGCACGTAGTCGTCGAGGAACTTGTGCCATGTCTCGCACGCCGCGTCCAGGTGGCCGAGTTCGAACTGCCGTTGTGCCATGACAGCGTGGGAGTGCACACGACCCTGCCGCTCCTGCTTTGGCTGAAGTCTGAGCGAATCCTGCATGGCCTTGATCGACCCGGCGAGGTCTCCGGTCTCGTACAGCACGTGTGCCACGTGGAACTGGTAGGCCGAGGCGTCGTATCCGCCGATCGCCTCCCGCCGTGAATCCGCCTTTGACAGCGCGGTCTCCGTCTCGCGTAGCTTGGCGAACGCCATGCTCCGGTCCCCGGTCATCGACGCCGCATGAGCCTGCTGACCGGCGAGGAACGCTCGCAGGCGCGGTCCGGCCTTCGGGGATGCTTCGGCTGCCGAATCCGCCAGGTCCAACGCCTTCTTGCCGTAGCCGAGGTTGGATGCCTGCAAGCTCATCCCGCGCAGCGTGCGGCAGTAGGTGATGTGATCCTCTGCCGCGCCTGCCAGCGTCAGTGCCTTGAGGTAGTAGTTCTGCCCGAGTCCGTGTTCCCGCTCGTACATGGCCATCCAACCGCTCAGATACACCAGGTCAGAGGCCGCCGACAGCATGTCCTTGCGGACCGTCTCAGAGGCGGATGCTTTCAGGTAGGGGGCCACCGTATTGACGAGGAAGGCTGCCGCCATCGGTCGAGCGTGTCCGCCGCCCAGCTCATCCAGGATGTCCGCGACTCGCTCGGTCATTGTTCGTACCGTGGCCACCTCGCCTGGTCCGATCCTGGTGGCACGGCCTGCCGCTGCGGCCTCCGTGCGGCCTACGAGATCGGAGAAGAGGGGAACAGTCAGGGCGGCTGAGTACAAGCCCGCTGAGAGTACGCCCCTACGCGACGGGTCCATATCCGCCCGTCCTACGTCGATGAGCTGCTCGACAGCGTCGCCGTTGCTGTGCCCTGTCGAGCCCAGCGGCCTGGGAAGACCGGCCTCGATGTGTGTCACCGGGCGCTTGAGACGCCTGGAGAGCGCTTCGCAGACAAGGGGCCTGACCTGCGCTCTTGGCATCGTCCCGGCAAGCCAGTGGGAGACCGCAGACTGGTCGTAGCGCAGAGACAGCCCGACTTCCGCACCGACTCGGTTCACGGCATTGGCGAGCTGCGTGCGAGTCCACTTCGCCTGGTCAAGCAGGCAGCCCAGGCTGGTGTTCGATGTGCGCGGATTCATGGCCATGCAGTAACTCCCGGCGACTTTCATGGCTTTCACGTTCACCCGTGTTGCCAACGGTAGCTGCCGTAGCCATTACGGGGTTAGCTCTTCACACATACCCGGTCACCAAGTGTGGTGATTCAGCCAGACGAAGGGAGGGCTGCCATGGGCAAGCACGGAGATGGCAAGGGCGGCGAAGAGGGTGACAAGGAGCAGTCGCCCAAGGAGAGCGACGGCCAGTGGAACAAGCCCGTTCCGCCTAAGTAGAGAGGGTTCCGCGATGACCGACCTGAATCGGCTGGTGGAGATCCTGGAGAACAAGCGGGCGCTGCCCAAGCAGTGGGCGCAGACAGTAGGGGCTGTGGACCGGGCGCTGTTCATTCCCGCCCAATGCCCGGACATCGACCGTGTCACGGATGAGCAGAAGTGGCTGCGCACGGTCTACGGAGATCTCCCGGTCGTCACTCAGGTCGACGACGGCAACGGGGGCGGGCCCGGAGTTCCCACCTCGTCGTCCTCGCAGCCGTCGCTGATGCTGGACATGCTGGGCCTGCTTGAGGTGGAGGAAGGTCATCGTGTGCTGGAGATCGGTACGGCCACCGGCTATCACGCCGCGTGGCTGTGCCACCAGCTCGGTGATGCCAACGTGACCACGGTGGAGGTCGACAGCGAGCTACACCACCAGGCACGCCGGAACCTCCAGAAGGCCGGATACACGC
>NZ_CP086120.1:5322500-5515000 GCF_021216675.1 Streptomyces gobiensis
GCGGCTCGGTGGCGCGGCGCTGTGCCGTTCCGTCTTTGAGCCGCTGCCGGGCGAGGGCTGCTGGTCCACCGCGCTGCTGCTGGACGGCAACATCGGTATCGGTGGCGACCCGGACACCTTGCTGGCGCGGATGGACGAACTCCTCGACCCCGCCGGTGTTCTGCTGGCCGAGGCCGCACCGACGGAGGTGGAGGAGCGGGTTGAGGTGCGGCTGGACGATGGCAACGGCGGCTGCGGACCGTTCTTTCCCTGGGCACGCATCGGCCGAGCGGCGCTGCGCAAGCGGGCACGGGCGGCCGGGTGGCGGGTCATCGAGGAGTGGACGTACGACGAGCGGCCCTTTCTCCTGCTGCGCAGGGTCACCACCCCGTGATCAGCAGATGGTTGACCGTCAGCGCGACCCCGGCCTGCGCGGCCAGCCACCAGCGGTGGTCGCGCTCAGGCAGCAGCGCGGCGGCGGGCAGCAGCCACAGTGCGAACGGCAGCCAGATCCGTTCCGTCTCCGCCTTGCTCATCCCGGACAGATCGGCGAGCAGCATCGCGCACAGCCCGCCCGCCACCAGGACCACCAGCGCCGTACGCCGCACCTGGCGACCCGCCGCCCGGCGCAGTCCGGCCACGGTCGCCAGGCCCACCACGACGACCTGCGCGGCGAGATTGGCCCAGACGAAGTAGCCGTACGGACGTACCCTCGCCGCGCCCTGGTAGTAGCGCTCGACCAGCGTGGTGTACCCCTCGAACCACCAGAAGCCGGCCGCCGTGAAGGCCACCACCCAGGGCAGTGCTCCCAGCACCACCCATGGCACCGGGCGCAGGCTGCGGGCGGCGAGCAGCACGGCCGCCGCCACGAGCGCCAGCAGCGCCAGCCCGTACGACAGATAGACGGTCCAGCCGAACAGCACCCCTGAGCCCAGCGCCGCCAGCCGGGGCGCCCGTACGCTCCGGGTCGCCGCCAGCGCCAGCAGCGCCACGGCCCAGGCGCCCACAGCGGCGAAGTAGCCGTCCGCCGACACCCCGATCCAGACGGCCGCCGGAGCCAGCACCAGGAACGGTGCGGCCCGCCGCGCGGTCTGGGCACCGCACAGCGCCCGTACGGTCACCAGGATCGCCGCCGCCGCTGAGGCGCCCACCGTAACGACGAAGACCGGCCCCCAGGCACCGCCGCCCAGCCCGATCCGGTCCAGCCCGACGAAGGTGAGCAGCGCGCCGGGCGGGTGTCCGGCGACATGGACGGGCCAGGGGTCCGGGGCCTCCAGAAGGATGCGGCTGCTGAACTCGCGCAGCGTCGCGCCGAGGTCGCGTACTTCGTCGACGGACCGCAGGTACTCGTACTGTGTGGTGAGCCGCCCGGTCACCCCGCGATCCCAGCCGTCGATCAGCGCCAGCGACCAGATCCAGGCCATCGACGCACCCCAGGACGCCCACACCAGCGGTCGCCAGCTCAGCTGCCGGGCGATCACCGGACCGTATCCGATGATGAGTACGGCGACGGCGAGCGCGGCCGGGGTGCCGGGGCCGATATGCGGTTCCCAGTGGGCGTACAGCGGCGGCCAGCGCAGCCGTAGGGTGCCGTCGCCCTGCTCGATCAGGTGACCGATGACGGCGGCCACGGCGAACAGCAGTACGGCGGCTCCGGCGGCGTACAGATCCTTACGGCGAGCGGGGCAGAGCGTCACGCGCTCACGGTAGGACGGCGCCGGACAGTAAAAGGCGCAGACGCGGCAGCCGGTCAGAAACGAATGGGCACTTCATCAGGAAGCTCGGGAAAGACTTTGATCCGTGCCTCGGTCACGCACTCCACGGCCATCGGCTCATCATCGGCGGAGGCGGCGAAGTCCGCGACATTACGCTCCTTTCCCGTGAGGGACACATCCCGGCCTCGCAGGCAGTCGCCGACCACGGGGAGCAACTCCTGGTCCATCACATGCCGCTGAGCCTCGACGAACGCCGGTTCGATCAGTGAGAGATGAGCGAGATTGCATCGCTGTATGGCCTCGTTGTAGGCCGCTGGATCGCCCGTGGGCGTGATGTGGTACAGCAGGGTCACACCATCTACCGGGCTGCGTACGGGATCACCCACCGTATAGCCCGCTTCCTTGACGCAGGAGATGAACCGGTCCACCGCTGTGCGGTATTCCGCCGCGGTGACGGTGCCGTCCCGCAGTGCCCAGCGCTGTCCGGGCAGTGGCACGTCATCGGGTGTGCCCTGGCCGCCGTCGTTGGTGGCCAGGGCACAGCTGGTCGCCGTAGCCAGCATCAGCCCGATGAGCAACGGCGCTGTGCGCATGGGTCAGGACCGGGTCACATTGCAGTTGTCGCAGCCCCAGTGCAGGCCGTACTTGGCCTTGCTGTTGAATCTCGCGGTGGCGTAGGCCGATTTGCTCGAACCGTACACGCGCCTGGACTGGTAACCGTCATTGCGCTGCAAGGCCGCACTCAGCCTGCCCTTGCAGGTGCCGCTCTGCTTGGTGGTCTGTGCCCAGCTGTGTCCTTGGGTGGCGCTTCCGTTATGGCCGCTGGCGACATAGTTCCTGCCGCAGCTGCGTTTTACGGTCCGGTTGTTCCCCAACGCGTCAGCGTCGGTTGCGACGATGAGGGGCGCGAACGCCACCGCCGCGGTCACCGCGGCGAGTGTGGTCAGCCGTAAGCCCCGGGTGTGTGTCATGGTCATTGATCTCCCCCGATTCCCTGGAGAGTGATGCGACGCATGAACGGTGAAAGCCTCCAGCCTCACAGTGCGGCTGCACAGACGGTTTTCGGACCATCCAGGAGCAGGTTCCAAATCCTGCTATAAGGCGATTCACCGGTTGTCTCTACCGCTCAGCCGTCTCTGTCGGTGATCCGCTGAAGCGGGCGAGCGCGGGAAGAGCGCTGCCCGCCGACGGTCGGCCGACAGTCTGGGCCGCAGGGCTCGTGTACCGAGCATCCATCCGGGTGAGGTTTAATTGCGACTCGTTCGCAATAACTTTTGATCTTCGGTAGGAGTGTGGGACATGACGGCCCGGACAGGACGGAGGGCGGCCGCCCTGGCGGCAGCAGGCGCGGTGCTGGCAGGCGCGGCCGCCTGCTCCGCCCCCTCCGGCGGCGACGGGAACGGCAAGGGCACCGATTCTCTCGTCGTCGGGATCGCCCAGGAACCGGACACCCTCAGCCCGCTCCTCGGCTACGGCAAGGACGGCAACTCCAAGATCTTCGACGGTCTGCTCCGGCATGACGCCGCGATGAAGCTCCAGCCTGCCCTCGCCAGGGAGCTCCCCGAGGTCAGCGACGACGGCAAGACCTACACCTACACGCTGCGCGACGGTGTGCGGTTCAGCGACGGCAAGCCGTTCACCGCTGCCGATGTGGTCTTCACCTACGAGACCATCCTCGACAGCAAGACCAACAACCCCAGCCGAGGTGAGCTCGACGCGCTCAAGAGCGTGACCGCCAAGGGCAAGGACACGGTCGTCTTCACCCTCAAGTACCCCTACGCCGCCTTCGCCGAGCGCACCGTGCTGCCCATCGCCTCCCGGGCGGTCGCGGGCAAGCAGGACATCAACACCGGGGCGTACAACACCAAGCCCATCGGCACCGGCCCGTACACCCTCACCAACTGGAGCAAGGGCGAAAAGCTCACCTTTCAGGCCAACCCCCGCTACTGGGGCGGCGAGCCCGAGGTGAAGAAGTTCACCATGGCGGTCATCAAGGATGACGATGTCCGCGCCACCCGGCTGCGCACCGGCGATCTCGACGGCGCCATCCTGCCGCCCAACCTCGCCAGGACCTTCGGCCGCGACAGCGGCAAGAAGACCCTGAACGCCAAGACCAACGACTTCCGTGGCGTCACCCTGCCCACCGAGAACAAGGTCACCGGCGACAAGGCCATCCGCCGTGCCCTGGACATCGCCGTGAACCGTACGGCGATGGTGGACAAGATCCTGGACGGCGCGGGTCAGGCCGCCTACGGCCCCGTCCCCACCGACAGCCCCTGGTTCGCCAAGGGCACCGAGCGCCCGTACGACCTTGACGCGGCCCGGAAGATCCTCGATGACGCGGGGTGGAAGCCCGGCAAGAACGGCGTCCGCGTCAAGGACGGGCAGCAGGCCGGCTTCACCCTCTTCTACCCCTCCGGTGACAAGCTCCGCCAGGAGCACGCCCTCGCCTTCGCGTCGGACGCCAAGCAGGCGGGCATCAAGGTCACGGTCAACTCCGCTTCCTGGGAGATCATTGAGCCCGCGATGAAGCACGACGCGGTCCTCGCGGGCGGCGGCAACCCGGCCGACCCCGACTTCGACCTCTACAACCTGCTGCACTCCTCCCTCGCGGGCGACGGCTTCAACAACATGGCCCGCTACGCCAACAAGGCCGTCGACCAGCAGCTGGAACAGGCACGCCGGACCAACACCGGAAGCGAGCGCAAGGCCGCCTACGACACCGTGCAGAAGGAGCTGCGGGACGACCCGGGCTATGTCTTCCTCACCCACGTTGACCACGTCTATGTCATGAACGACAGCTGGAAGAACGTCACCACCCAGGTCGAGCCGCATGACCACGGCCTCGGCGCCGGTCCCTGGTGGAACGTAGAGGACTGGCAGCGCAAGAAGTGACACGGCTCGTACGCGGGCTCCCCTGGGGCCCCATGGCCCGGCTCACCGGTCGACGGCTGCTCGCCGCCGTCCCGGTGCTGGCCGCCGTGACCTTCGGGGTCTTCGCGGTGGCCGCCGCCTCACCCTTCGACCCGGTACGGCAGTACGCGGGCACGGCAGGACTCACCGCCTCTCAGCAGACCCTCGACCAGCTGCGGGACAACCTCGGCGTGGGCGGCTCCTTCGCCGGACGGTGGTGGCGCTGGCTCACCGCGGCGCTGACCGGCGACCTCGGTGACTCCGCGTCGCTGCGGCAGCCGGTCGCCCAGGTCATCGCCGAGCGCATCGGCTGGTCCGTGCTGCTGTGCGCGGTCGCCTTCACGGTCGCCGTACTGCTCGGCACTTTGCTTGGCGTAGCCGCCGCCCGGCGCCAGGGCGGGCTGCTCGACCGCTGTGTCACATCCGTCGCCTACGCGCTGGAGGCAGCACCGCCCTTCTGGCTGGGCCTCCTGGCGATCTGGCTCTTCGCGCTGCACCTCGGTGTGCTGCCAGCGGGCGGACTCAGCGACACCGGGAGCGATACGGTCACGGCGGGATCCCTCATCGAGCACCTCACGCTGCCCGCCGCCGTGCTCGCCCTCTCCCAGCTGCCGTGGTTCGTGCTCTACGTACGGCAAGGCGTCGGCGACGCACTGCACGAGGACCCCGTACGCGGAGCCCGTTCGCGCGGGCTCAGCGAACGAACCGTACTCCTCGGGCACGCCCTGCGTTCCGGGCTGCTGCCCGTGCTCACCCTGATCGGCTCCCGGGTCCCGGAACTGATCACCGGTGCGCTGCTGGTGGAGACCGTCTTCTCCTGGCCCGGCATCGCCTCGGCCACCGTCCAGGCCGCCACCGCCACCGACTTCCCGCTGCTCGCGGCGCTCACCGTGCTCGCCACCCTGGCGGTACTCGCCGGGAACCTCCTGGCGGACCTGCTCTACGGACTGGCCGACCCCAGGGTCGCCCTGGAGGAGATGTGAGCCCGCCCCGCCGCTCCTACCGCACCCTGCGGGTACGTACCTCCGCCGTGCTGGTCGCCGCTGTCGTACTGGCCGTGCTGCTCGTACCACCCCTGTTCCCGCTCGACCAGCAGGCCGTGGACCTCAGCGCCAAGCTGGAACCGCCCTCTTGGGCGCACCCCTTCGGTACCGATGACGTGGGCCGCGACCTGCTGCTGCGCTGCCTCTACGGACTGCGTGTCTCGCTGCTCGTCGGACTGGTGGCCGCGCTGGTCGCCACCGTCATCGGCGTCACCACCGGCGCACTGGCCGGAGCACTGGGCGGCCGGGCTGACCGGGTCATCATGCGCGTCGTGGATGTCTTCGCCTCCGTGCCGCATCTGCTGCTCGGCATCTTCATCGTGGCGATGTTCCGTCCCGGCGTCTGGCCGGTGGTGATCTCGGTGGGACTGACGCACTGGCTGTCCACGGCCCGTATCGTCCGCGCCGAAGTGCTCTCGCTGCGCTCACGCCCCTATGTCGACGCGGCCATCTCCGGCGGTGCCTCGCGCTGGGGGGTCGGTGTCCGCCATCTGCTGCCCGGCGTACTGCCCCAGGCCGGTCTCGCGGCCGTGCTGATGGTGCCGCACGCCATCTGGCATGAGTCCGCGCTGTCCTTTCTCGGCCTGGGCATCCCCGCCCACCAGGCCAGCCTGGGCACCATGACCCAGGCCGCCCGGGGCTCACTGCTGGCGGGCGACTGGTGGCCGACGCTCTTCCCCGGCCTGTTCATCATCATTCCGACCCTCGCCATCGCCGGACTGGCCGGTGCCTGGCGGGAACGCATCAACCCACGCCGCCGATCGGAGCTGATGCTCTGATGGACACCCTGCTGTCCGTACAGAATCTGTCCGTACGCTTCCGGATGCGCGGTGGCCGGCACATCGCCGCCGTCTCCGAGGTCTCCTTCGACATCGCACCGGGGGAGTGCCTGGCCCTGGTCGGCGAGAGCGGCTGCGGCAAGTCCGTCCTGGCCGCGGCCCTTCTTGGCCTGCTGCCGGACAACGCCCGGACATCTGGCGCGGCTCACCTTGACGGTCTGGACCTGCTGACCGCCGATGAGGCCACCTTGGCCCGTACGATCCGGGGCCGCCGCGTCGGGCTGGTACCGCAGAGCCCGGCGGCACACCTCACGCCTGTGCGGACCGTACGGTCCCAACTGCGGGAAGCCATCCGGGAGCTGACCGGCACACCCCGTCGGCGACTGGCGGAGGCGACCGTCGCTGCCGCCGCCCGTGCCGCCTTCCCGGCCGGTCATCTCGACCGTCACCCGCATGAACTCTCCGGCGGTCTCGCCCAGCGCGCCGCCACCGCGCTGGCCCTGGTCGGTGACGCGCCACTGCTCATCGCGGACGAACCGACCACCGGGTTGGACCGCGATCTTGTCGACCGTACCGTCGACGAGCTGCGCCGCCATGCCGACGACGGCCGAGGACTGCTGGTCATCACCCACGACCTGGCCGCGGCCGAGCGGATCGCCGACCGGGTCGCCGTGATGTACGCGGGCCGTATCGTCGAACTCGCCGAGGCCAGAGCCTTCTTCGGTGAGCCAGGCCCGCGCCACCCCTACGCCCATGGTCTGCTGAACGCGCTGCCCGAACGGGCCTTCACCCCCATCCCCGGGATGCCGCCCGAACTGGGTGCCCTGCCCGAGGGCTGCGCCTTCGCCCCGCGCTGCGAACGGGCCACCGAGGCCTGCGCGGTGCTCCCCGACATGCCCACCGGGACCGAGGGCACGGCCTGCTGGTTCTCCCTGAGACCCCTGGAGCGCGTCCATGCTTGAGCTGCGCGGCATCACCGCCGGATATGAGCGCCGCGCGCCCGTCGTCCGCGATATCTCCCTGACCGTCGCTGAGGGAGAGGCCGTCGGTCTGCTCGGCCCCAGCGGCTGCGGCAAGTCCACCCTCGCCAGGGTCGCCGCCCTGCTCCACCGCCCGTACCGGGGAAGCGTGCTGCTCGGCGGCGAGCCGGTCACCGGCTTCAGACACCGTGCGCCACGTGCCCGGCGCACCGCCATCGGCGTCGTCTTCCAACAGCCCCGGCTCTCCGCCGACCCCCGTCTGCGGCTGGCCGATCTCATCGCCGAGCCACTACGCGCCACCGGGCGCACCGAGCAGGTGCCCGAGCGGGTGGACGAACTCGCCCGGGCCGCCGGCCTCGGCGGCGATCTGCTCACCCGCCGCCCGCACGAGGTCAGCGACGGTCAGCTGCAACGCGCCTGCGTGGCCCGCGCCCTGGTGCTGGGTCCCCAGCTGCTCATCTGCGATGAGATGACCGCCATGCTGGATGCCTCAACCACCGCCGCGCTGGTTGGCGTTGTCGAGGAGTACCGGAAGAAGCGCGGGGCCGCGCTGCTCGCGATCGGCCATGACCGCGTCCTCCTGGAACGCTGGTGCGACCGCGTGGAACGGTATCCCGCGGATCAGGCCTGACCGGTCTCAAAACGGCTGATCCTCTCACCGTCGACAGTGAAGCGCCACGTGGTGTGCATTTCACCCCAGGTGCTGTTGCGGAAGCGGGCCACCAGGGACAGCCCGTCGTCCGACTCGGACTCCACCTCCATATGCCCCTCGGCGGAGAAGATCTCCCGGTCGGTCCACTCGTGCAGATCCCGCTCAGCGCCGTCGTCGGACATGGACGCGTCGTCCGTCAGCACGGCCAGGAAACTCTCGCGGTCGCCCGCGTTGAGCGCGGAGACAAAGGTGCGCACGGCAGGGTGTGACAGCCGGTTCTCAGTAATCATGAGTTCATCCAAAGCCGTACCAGGCCATGTCCGGGGGACCCGGCGGATGGTCGCGGGCGGATTCGCCCGAACAGCCGTGTGCCTCACTCGCTGGCTTTGCTGGCAGCCATGGCTGCCGTCGTCCCGAGGACAAGCAGCACGACGCAGGCGAACATCTCGTAGCCATTGAGAAAGCCGATCCGGTGCACAGTCGTCCACAGGGCGAACGAGTCGAAGAAGTAGTGGACGATTCCGCCGATGCCCTGAGCGATCAGGATGAAGGCAATGAACCCCAGGAGATGCTTCATGATCTCGAGACTATGAACGCCAACCGGTCAGGGGCGTCATCCGAAAGTATGCGCCCACGCGACTTCGGTAGCGCACTGGCCGCTGAAGCGGTCCCGTCGGCCCACCGGACCATAGATTTGCCGTCTATGATCCGTCCCCGTCTGGCGTTCCCCCGTCTGGCGTTCCCCCGTCCGGCGTTCCCCCGGCTGGAGCCCATCCGGCGCAGCCGGCGCGACTGGGTCGTCGACATCAGCCTCTTCGTCCTGGCCGCGGTCTTCAGCGTGATCACCGCTGTGGACATCGTCCGCGACCCGGAGCTCTCGCGCGGTGCTCTGGTCGCCGACCAGATCATGGGCGCCCTCGCCTGCTGCGCGCTCTTTCTGCGCCGACGCTGGCCGGTCGCGCTGGCCCTCGTGCTGGTGCCGGTGGGGCTGTTCTCGCACTATGTGGCAGGGCCCTATCTGGTCGCACTCTTCACCGTCGCCGTGCACCGGCCGCCGCGCACCGTGGCGCTGGTCGCGGGCATCGCCTTCGTTCCCGTCCTGATCGGCTCGCTGATTCGCCCGGACCCTGAACTGCCCGTGCTGGTCGATGCCCTTCTCGGGCTGTTGCTGGTCGGTACCGCGATCGGCTGGGGCATGTTCGTACGCTCGCGCCGCCAGCTGCGCGCCTCGCTCATCGAGCAGGCCCAGCGCGCCACCCGGGAAACGATCGCCCGCGAGATGCACGATGTGCTCGCCCATCGGCTCTCCCTGCTCAGCCTGCACGCGGGCGCCCTGGAGTATCACGCTCACGCGCCGGCGCAAGAGATCCAGCGCGCCGCCGGGGTGGTGCGGCAGAGCGCGCATGAGGCGCTGGAGGAGCTGCGGGACATCATCGGGGTGCTGCGAGCGGAGCCGGGGGCCGGCAACGACAGCCGTCCCCAGCCCACCCTGGCCGATCTGCCCCGGCTGATCGAGGAGTCCGAGCGGGCCGGCGTACGGGTCAGGCTGGAGAAGCGGCTCGCCCAGCCTGACCAGGTGCCCGAGACGACCGGGCGCACCGTCTACCGGATTGTCCAGGAGGGGCTCACCAACATCCGTAAGCACGCACCCGGCGCTGAGGCCACCGTGACCGTCGACGGCAGACCGGGCGAGTGGCTGACCGCGGACGTCAGCAATTCGCTGGCCAGCGGCCCTGGCGAAGCGATTCCGGGCGCAGGCCAGGGACTTGTCGGCCTCACCGAACGGGTCAGCCTCGCGGGCGGACGCCTGGAGCATGGCCGGATCGGTGACACCTTCCGGCTGTACGCCTGGCTACCGTGGCGGCCATGACCATCCGTGTGCTTCTCGTTGACGACGATCCCCTGGTCCGCGCTGGACTGCGGCTCATGCTCAGTGCCGCAGCCGATATCGAGATCGCCGGGGAGGCGTCCGATGGCACCGAGGTGCTGCCACTGGTGGAAGAGCTCGCACCCCAGGTGGTGCTGATGGATATCCGGATGCCCGCCATGGATGGCCTCACCGCGACCGAGACACTGCGTGCGCGGCCCCAGCCGCCCGAGGTCGTCGTGCTGACCACCTTCAACGCCGACGAGCATGTGCTGCGCGCGCTGCGGGCCGGAGCCTCGGGCTTCCTGCTCAAGGACACCCCGCCCGCCGACATCGTCGACGCGGTACGACGGGTGGCGGCCGGGGACCCGGTGCTCTCCCCGGCCATCACCCAGCAGCTGATCGCACATGTCGCCGACAGCACCCGGGACACCCGCCGCTCCCGCGCCCGGAAGGCGCTTGGCACACTGGCGGAACGGGAGCGGGAGGTCGCCATCGCGATTGGCCAGGGCAAGCCGAACGCCGACATCGCCACCGGGCTCTATATGAGCATCCCCACCGTCAAGACCCATGTCTCCCGCATCCTCACCAAGCTCGGTCTCAACAACCGGGTGCAGATCGCGCTGCTGGCCCATGACGCGGGACTGCTGGAGGACGATGCGCCGGACAGGCGGGATCAGCGGGAATCCTGAGCGCCGGCCGGTGTTGAAGTGGGTGCTCCGGCGCGGGCCATCACCGGGTGGAAACGATTCCGCGAACGACTCCCAGCTCCACCAGATCCTGTGGGCGCGGCCGCAGCTGATCGGCCGTCGCACGGATCTGGCCGGGGCCGCGTTTGAGTATGGCGGCGGCCAGCTCGGGCGCGATGACGGAGAAATAGCTGTCCGGAGTCACCCAGGTGTTCCCCGGCGCGGTGAGTGCCAGCGCACCGCCGGAGCCGCCCTCACCCATGACGAGCGAGGTCACCGGGGTCCGGGCCTCGGCGACGGCCGCGAAGCACTCCGCGATCGCGGCACCCGCACCGGACCGTTCAGCCTCGGCGTCATTGGCCGCACCCGGGGTGTCGACCAGGGTGAGCACGGGAATGCCCAGCCGGTCGGCGAGCCGTATCAGCCGGGCGGCGGTGCGGAACCCGGCCGGGCGGGTCGCGGTGCCGCACTGGGCGGCGTAGCCGACCGTACGGCCCGCGCGCTGCCCGAAGCCGCAGCGCACCCCAGGATCGACGCCCCCGCAGCGGTCACCGCTGAGCTCGGCCCGCACCTCGAAGTGGGCGTTCAGGTAGGCGTCGGCGCGCGGACGCTCGATGCCGCGTGCCCGCTGGACCGCCTCCCAGCCGGTTACCGGCAGCCCTGCGGCGCCCAGCGCGGACGGCGGTTCGACGGGACCCTCGGCCGGGGTCGTCAGCAGGGAGAGCCAGCGCTCGAGCGTGGGGCGGAGCTCATCGGGACGGACGGTCTGATCGATATGACCGGCCGCCAACTGGCCCTCGGCGCAGTAGGCGTACGGATCCGCGTCCGCTGGACGGACCCGGGAGCCCGCGAAGCCGATCTGTGCTGAGGGGAGGGCCAGGATCACATCCGCGCCCGCGCCCAGCGTGGCCCAGCCGCCGCCGGTGACCGGATCGCGCAGCACGGCGATCTGCGGCAGCCGGGCGGCCCGGGTGAGGGCCGACTGACGGGCCACCCGCTGGAGCTGGCTGAGCGCCCGCATGCCCTCCTGCATCCGGCTGCCACCGGTGGCGATCAGGGATACCACCGGCAGCGACAGCTCACGGGCCCGGACGTGGGCGGCCTCCAGCCGGTCACCTGTTCGCTCGCCGAGGGAGCCGCCCAGAAAGCCGAACTCGAAGGAGATGAGTACCGCTTCCCGGCCACCCACCTTGGCCACCCCGCACACCACGGACTCCCGTTCGCCGGTGCGCTCGGCGGCCCGGTCCCGGGCGGCGTCATAGCCCGCCCAGCCGAGCGGTCCGTCGGCGGGCTGCGGTGCGCTGGCGACGGTCAGCTCCGCGAAGTCCGCAGCGACCGCCCCGATCGCCGCTCGCGCCGTCATGGGACCGGTCTGGCCGGTCTGGCCGGTCTGGTGGAGCTGGCCGGGCTGGTGGGGCTGGTGGGTCATCCAAGCTCCTTCTTCATGACCTTGCCCATGTCGTTCCGTGGCAGCAGCGGCAGAAAGCGGACCTCGCGCGGCCGCTTGTGCGGGGCGAGCTGCTGGGCCACATGGTCGGTCAGGACCTGCTTGCCGGGCGGGTCGTCGCGGTCCACGGGCACGATCCAGGCGATGACACGCTCCCCCAGATCCGGGTCCGGTTCGCCGGTGACGGCCGCCTCGCTCACCCCCGGGTGCTCCAGCAGAACGTTCTCAATCTCCCCGGCGCCGATCTTGTAGCCGCCGCTTTTGATGAGGTCGGTGGATTTGCGTCCGACGATCCCGTAGCAGCCGTCGCTGTCCCGGGTGGCCATGTCGCCCGTACGGAACCAACCGCCCGCGAAGGCCTCGGCGGTGGCGTCGGGCCAGCCCAGATACTCGGTGAAGAGATTGGGCCCGCGCACCTGGATCTCACCGACGGTCTCACCATCGCTGGTTTCGATGCGGGCCCCCTCCTCATCGACCAGGCGCACATCGACGCTGGGCAGCGGCACCCCCACCGTGCCGGGCCTGGCCGGGCCGTCGACCCGCACGCTGGTGTTCATCAGGGTCTCGGTCATGCCGTAGCGCTCGATGACACGCTGCCCGGTGGCGGCGGTGATCCGCTCGTGGTCATACCGGGGCAGCGCGGCAGAGCCGGAGACCAGCAGTCTGGCTCCGCCCAGCGCCTGGGCGAGCACCGGGTCGCTCTCCACCGCCTCGGCGAGCCGGTGGTACATCGTGGGCACCCCGAAGAACATGGTCGCGCCGCCGGTGGACAGCTCATGGGCGACGCCCTGGGTGGAGAAGCGGCCCAGATGGTGCACGGTGCCGCCACGGCGCAACGGGCCGAGGATCCCCAGGATCAGCCCGTGCACATGGAACAGCGGCAGGGCATGCACCAGAACATCGTCCTCGGTCCATGCCCAGGCGTCGGCCAGATCGTCGAGGTTGGCGGCGATGGCCCGGCGGGAGATCACCACGCCCTTGGGGGAACCGGTGGTGCCGGAGGTATAGACGATCAGCGCGGGCATGGAGTCCGGCCCGCTCTCCCTGTGGATGGCGGGCGAGTCCTCGGGGGGCGTACGCGGATCGACGGCGATGTGGGGCAGCGCGGCCAGCGCTTTCGGCAGTTCATCGTCGGGTCCGGCCAGGACCAGGGCCGGGGCGCTGTCGGTGAGGACATGTGCCAGCTCCCGCTCACCCATCCGGGGATTGAGCGGGATGGCGGGTGCCCCCGCCAGCAGCGCGGCCACCACCGCCACCACCGTCTCCACCGCGGGCGTGGCCCACACCGCGACCCGGTCGCGTGCGGTGAGCCGCGCGCCGAGCGCCCTGGCCGAGGCGGCGAGTTGGGGGTAGCTGAGCGTCTCCTCGCCGAAACGCAGGGCGGGCTTGGCCGGTTCGGCCTCCAGGGCGGGGATGAGTGGTGACACCCGGGCTCCTTAGCTGGTGATCTCTCGGGCTCACGATCTCATCAGCGGGTGCTCGCGGGAGGCAAGGGCAGGCGGCCAGTCGAGTGTAAGGAAAGTTTCCTATCCCCTTGTCGGTGATAGGAAACAACCCTGACTTCCATCCGACCCGGCACCTCTCCTCAACTCCCCACCCCTACAAGGAGTGACGCACTGTGCATCAACACGCCCTCAGACGGCGCAGACTGCCCCGGGCGGCCCTGGCCGCCGCACTCGCCGTGGCCCTCCTCCTCACCCTGCAGATCCAGTTCCGGGCCGCCGCGTCCACCAGTGACACGGCGGCCCGGACCGCTGTCGCCGCAGGCGGCCGGCTCAAGGTCTGTGGCAACCGCCTTTGCGATGCCAGCGGTCAGCCCGTCCAACTGCGGGGCATGAGCACCCACGGCACCCAGTGGTACGCGCAGTGCGTCACCAACGGATCGCTGGATGCCCTGGCTGAGGACTGGGGCGCCGATGTCCTGCGGGTCTCCACCTATGTCCAGGAGGGCGGCTACGAAACCAACCCGGCGCACTTCACGAACCTCGCCAGCCGCATCATCGACCAGGCCACCGCGCGGGGCATGTATGTGATCGTCGACTGGCACATGCTCACCCCCGGGGACCCCCATGTGAACCTTGAGCGAGCCAAGAAGTTCTTCACCGATATCGCCAAGCGCCACGGCCATCAGCCCAATCTCCTGTACGAGATCGCCAATGAGCCCAGCGGTGTGAGCTGGAACGCCATCAAGTCCTATGCCGAGAAGCTCATTCCCGTCATCCGCGCGAACGACCCGGAGACCACCATTCTGGTCGGCACGCGTGCCTGGTCCTCCTTCGGAGTCTCCGAGGGAAGCGATGAGCGGGAGGTCGTGAACAACCCGGTGCGGGCCACGAACATCATGTACACCTTCCACTTCTACGCGGCCTCACACCGGGACGCGTATCTGCGCACTCTCGACCGGGCCTCCGACCGGCTCCCGGTCTTCGTCACCGAGTTCGGCACGCAGAACCACGCGGGCGAGGGCGCCAATGACTTCACCATGTCGCAGCGGTATCTGGACCTGATGAGCCGGAAGAAGATCTCCTGGGTCAACTGGAACTTCTCCGACGACCACCGCTCCGGTGCCGTCTTCAAGCAGGGCACCTGCTCGGGCGATCGGTGGAAAGGCACCGGTGTGCTGAAGGAGGCCGGTATCTGGATCCGCGCACGGATGGGATGACCGGCAGAACCGTCCGCATGCGTCAGCCGCCCGCGGCCTCCGGGAAGAGCACGATGAACGGCTCCGTCGAATCCGACAGGCCGCGGGCGAACGGCGCGTCAAAGTGCCAGATCAGAAAGAGCAGAAACGCGATCAGCGCGCTGAACAGCCCGGCCAGCAGCAGCTCCCGGCCCGAGCGGCGGATCTGCAGCGCGAAGATCATGCCGACCGTGACCAGGGCACCGATGATCAGACCGAACCACACCACGCCCGGCATCGTCGAGCCCGCGCTCAGCTCCCGGCCCGTGCGGGCGTCGTCGATGGCCGTCACCTGGTCGACCAGCCCTTGATAGGCGTGCGATTCCAGGGTGGTCTGCGGCTCGTACCCAGCCACATCCTCGCGCAGCTTCGCCAGCAGCACATCGCCCCTGTCGGTGAGCTCACCGTGCTCGGCCATATGCGGCCACTCCGTATGGAGCGTATGGGTGACATACGCGTCCACATCGCCGCGGACCCGGTCACGCGTCCCGGCCGGGTAGGCCTGGACACGCTCGCTCACCTCATGCAGCGCCTGTGCCTCCCGTTGCACCCAGTCGGTGGCCGCGTTGCGCTGTTCCCAGACACCCGCGATTGCCAGGCCCAGCACGATCGCGTACACCACGCCGATCATCATCGTCATGTACTCAATGACGTCCGGGGTTTCGGTCGGATCCTCGTCGTCACCCAGCCGCCGCTGCCGCAGCACCGCGACGGTGAGGACGATCGCACACGTCGCGACCATAGCGAGGGCCAGGACAAGCCATTCGGGCAAGGAGACCTCCTAGGTGGAGCGGGAACTGGAGCGGGAGCCGGAGCGGGGCCGCAGCGCGGCGGCGGCCAGCACGGCGGGGGCGACGAGCAGCAGCATCCGGCCGACCATCGAGGTGCCGGTATCGGGCTGAGAACGGTGGGGTCCGGCCCGCAGCGGCGCCGCGGGCGGGGAGGGCGGCGGCGTCACGGAGGGCGTCGGTGTGGGGCTGGGCTTGTGCCTGGGACCAGAACTGGGCGGCGGTGCCGGTGGTGGGGACGGCGCTGGAGGCGGGGACGGCGCCGGAGGCGGGGACGGCGCCGGAGGCGGGGACGGCGGCGGTGGGGGCGTACTCGGCGCGGGCGGTGGCGCGGGCGGTATGGGCGGCGGCGCGGGCGCGGGCGGTGGGTCAGCCGGTGGGGGCGGGGCGGGCGGCGTGGGTATGCGGCTCGGCGGAGTAGGGCTGGGGGGCGGGGTCGTGGGGCACACATCGTGCAGCGGCTCACCGGCGCGTGCCCGCTCCATCATCTCGCTCACGGAGCGCTCGGAGTTCGCGAAGGCGCAAGCCTCACGGGGCACCGCTGTGGCCGTCCCCGGTGTGCCGAGCAGCAGTACAAGCGCGGCCACGGCCACCCCGGCACCCAGCGGACGTATGCGCTGATCTGTCGTCACAGGGGGGAGTCTGCGCAGCCGGAGCGTCCTTCATGAGGACAGCGGCGGGAATTCCCCTGATCTGATGACAAGCACGCCAAGAAGTCCTGAATGCAGGCTGGTTGGCCTTGATAAGCGCCAAGGCCGCCCACGTGGGCGGCCCGGCCGCGTCAACTCCCCTTCGAGCGCGGGCAGCAGCCACCTCAGCGCGGACGCAGCAGCGCGTCCGCACCGGTCAGCGCCTCTTCGAGGCGGCCCAGCGCGGCCTCATCGCGGGGCACCGCCGCATACGAGGGCCCGATGTCGGTTCCCCAGCGCCGGGCGACCCCAGCTGGGTCCTCGCCCAGTAGCAGTCCCGCCGCCTGGGCGGCCGCGCCCAGCGCCGCCAGCTGCCGCGCCCGCGGCACCCGCACCGGCCGCCCGGACAGCCGCCGCACCGTCTCCCGCCAGGCGGTACCCTTCGCCCCGCCGCCGATGAGTACAAGCGGCGCGTCCGGGTCGCTGTCTCCGTCCAGCACCAGGTTCAGCGCCCGGAGCAGCGCGAACACCGCGCCGTCGTAGGCCGCCTGCAGCACCTGGCCGCCGCTCGTATGGTGCCGCAGGCCGTACAGCAGTCCGGAGGCGTACGGCAGATGCGGCGTCCGTTCCCCGTCCAGGAAGGGGAACAGAACGGTGGCGCCGCCGGGCTCCACCGCCTCCCGGTCCAGGCCGAGCAGGGCAGCGATACGGTCCACCGCCAGCGTGCAGTTGAGGGTGCAGGCCAACGGCAGCCACGCGTCCCGCGCGTCGGCGAAGCCCGCGACGGTGCCGGTGGGATCGGTGGGGCGGTGCCTGGAGACGGCGTAGACCGTGCCAGAGGTGCCGAGGCTGAGCACCGGCTGCCCCGGCCGCAGCCCGAGCCCGAGCGCGGCGGCCATGTTGTCACCGGTGCCGGTCGCGACCAGCGCACCCCGGGGCAGCGGCAAGCCGGGCAGATCGCGCACGGTACCGGCTGCCTCACCATGGCCGAGGACCCGGGGCAGCAGCGTGGGATCCAGGCCGATCAGTTCAAGGACGCCCTCGTCATAGCGCTGTGTCGACGAGGCCCACCAGCCGGTGCCGGACGCGTCGCCCCGGTCCGTGACGGCCGCACCGGTCAGCCGCTCGGTGAGGTAGTCATGAGGGAGCCGTACGGCCGCCGTGGCCCTGGCGGCCTCCGGCTCGTGCTCGCTCAGCCAGGCCCACTTGGGTGCGGTGAAGGAGGGCGAGGGGACGCTGCCGATCCGCTCGGCCCACGCCTTGGGCCCGCCCAGCCGCTCAATCAGCCGGTCGCGTTGCGGCGCGGAGCGCACATCGTTCCAGAGCAGCGCGGGCCGCACCGGCTGACCGTTCCGGTCCAGGGTGACCAGGCCGTGCTGCTGCCCGGCGACCGAAACCGCGCTGGCCTGGCGAGCGTACGGTCCGCACTGCTCCAGCGCGTCCCGCAGCGAGTCCCACCACAGCCGGGGGTCACTCTCATGATCTGGGGTCACCGTGTGCCGCGCCTGGCCCTGCGCGATGACCTGCCCGGTCGCGGCGTCCACGATCAGCGCCTTGGTGGACTGCGTGGAACTGTCCACGCCGACAACGAGCGGTCCCTCGGGTGCGGCCATAACCCCATACTAATTTGCAGGGCACCGTGACGGCCTGAAGCAACTACGGCCTGGGGGGCGACTACGGTCTGGACCAACTACGGAGGGCGCATGGTTGCCTGGACATGCTGAAGGGGTCTGGCTGGTGCGGCCAGACCCCTGTTACCCGGCACTTCGCCCGGCTGGAGCGGCTAGTCGTCTTTTTTGCGGCGCCGCCGCCTGCGTGCCTTGCGGCGGCTCTTGCTCCAGAACCACCCCGCGGGCGGTGCGTCCGCCCGCCAGGGCTGTGGCTCGGGTGGCTGATTCCGCCAGCGTTCCTGGAGCATGCGAGTCCGCGCGGCGGGCTCGCTGACCTCCGCGCCGCGGATGAATTGCTCGTCCAGAACCAGGTTGTCCCAGTCAGCACTCCGGTTCTCTTCCCGGTCCTCGCCCCGGTCCTGTGGCTCGGTGCCCACGGCCAGCCTCCGTCCGCCGGTCACAGCTCTGTTCATCCATCAACGTCCGGGGTCGCTCACATGTTCCCGGCTGCTTGCGGCGGCGGATGATAACGCGGGTGCGGCTGCCCGGCACCCAATTCACCGAGGTAATATCACTCGGCGTGATTTTGAGGCTACGCTGACGATACGCTACGCCAGAAGCATGACCACATGACCAGAAGCATGACGCAAGCATGTCGTGAGCCGCCAGCCCAGCGGTCGCAGAGCAACAACCGAAGAGTCGCCGGTGCACACGGTGGTGTGACAAGAGGGGAACGAGTGGTTTCGGAGCAGCTCGACACGCAACGGGCGGAGCCCGTGACCCACCACCGGCGTGGTGCGGAGCGCCCGATGAGGACTCTGGAGCGCGAGACTGAACTGAGGGCCGCCCACGCGGCGTTGGACCGGCTGTGCAGCCGGTCGGCGATCGGCGCGGCTGGCGTCCGGCAGGGCGGGCTGCTGGTGTTCACCGGCCCGCCGGGCGCGGGCAAATCGACGCTACTGGCCGAAGTACGCCGCCTCGCGGCTGAGCGGGACTGCGCCATCATGTCCGCCAGAGGCGGCGAGCAGGAGCAGGCGACGGCCTTCCATGTGGTCCGTCAGCTGCTCCAGCCGCTGCTGGCCTCGTACTCCGAGCGAGAGCGCCACGATGTGCTGGGTGATTGGTACCGCATTGTTGGCCCGTGTGTGGGCCTGTGTCCTGCTGAGGACGGCGCGGCGCCGGACCCTCAGGGCGTACAGGACGGGCTTGACTGGGTGGTCACCAATGTGGCTGTGCGGCGCGGCCCGCTGGTCCTGCTGATCGATGACGCGCAGTGGGTGGACCCCGAGTCGTTGCGGTGGCTCTCATCGTTCGCCGCCCGAACCGAAGAAATTCCGGCGCTCTTCGTCGTCACCTATCGCCCGGATGAACTGCCCGATGAGGCCCGGGTGTTCCGGGACGGTACAGGCGGAAGCCGGTTGCGCCCACTGGACCTCGCGCCGTTGACCCCCGCCGCGGTCTCGGATCTGCTGTCCGAGGCGCTGGACGCGGCCGTTGATGACGACTTCAGCCACGCGGCGTGGCTGGCCACCGATGGCAACCCCTTCCAGACGGTGGAGCTGGCAGCCAAGGTTCGCAGCCGGGGCCTGGCTCCCTCCCGGGCGAACGCCTCCCAGCTGCGGGATATGGCCGGCCCGGCCAACGGCATTGGCCTGGTGGAACGGCTGGATGAGCTTGGGTCCTCCGCCGTGCGCCTGGCCTGGGCGGTGGCGGTTCTCGGCGCCGAGGCATCCTTGAATCTGGCGGCGTCCATGGCAGCGCTGGGCCAGCTGGAGGCAGCGCAGGCCAGGGAGCGGTTGCGTGACGCACGTATTCTGAAACAGGATGAAGCGCTGGAGTTTATACACCCGTTGATCGCGACGGCCGTATACCGCGAAGTCCCGGCCGCTGTGCGGGTGGGCCTGCACGGCAAGGCGGCTTGGGAGCTCATCAGGAGCGGACACGGCCCTACGCCAGCGGCACGCCATCTACTGGAGACCCATCCAGAGGGCGACGACTCAGTGGTCACAACTCTTCGCGCGGCAGCCCGGGAGTATCTTCGCGCCGGTGCACCCGATGCCGCCCGGCGCTGTCTGGAGAGGGCGTTGCGGGAGCCGCCCTCCATGGAGCAGCGGGCCATGGTGCTGTACGAGCTTGGCAACCCCGGGCTGATGTACAACCCAGCGGCCACGGTGAACCATCTGCGGGAAGCGCTGGACGAGGGGTGTCCGGATGACGAGCTGCGCCAGGGAACCGCTATCCGCCTCGCGCGAGCGCTGGCGTACTGTGACCGGCTGTCCGAAGCGGTGGAGGTGGTGGAACACGAGGCTCACCGGGCTACGGACTCCAGGGTGCGGCTGCGGATGTACGCGGAGCACTTCAAGGTGGCCGTCTTCACCTCTGACGATCAAGATGCCCCGGCACGTTCGCGTCGGCTGGCGCGACTCACTGAGCGGCTGACCGGACGCGATGAGACCGAGCGCCGCATTCTCGGCCTGCGCGCCTGGGACGCCGTGGTGCGTGGTGAGCCGGCAGCGACCGCGCTGGAATACGCGGAACGGGCGATGAGCTCCGGCGATATGAGCTGGACTGATGAGGACTGGGGTTTTGAGGTCCCTACCTTGCTGGGACTCACCTTCCTCTATTGCGATCAACCCGACCGGGCAGACGAGCTGTTTACACGGGGTGTCGCGGAGTTCGAGGGACAGGGATGGCACGGGGTGCCCCTGGCGCTCGGATACACGTTCCTTGGCTACATCCGGTTCCGCAGCGGTCGGCTGAGCGAAGCGGAGGACTTCATGCGGGCCGGACTCCGGCTGGCCGACCGGGTCGGACCTGGGGCGTCCGGTCACTGGAACGCGGCTGGGAGCCTGATCGAAGTCCTGTTGGCCCGAGGGAAGGTCTCGGCGGCGGAGAGACTGGCCAGGGACCACGGATTCGGTAAGCCCTTTCCCTCCGCTGTCACCATTCCCAACGCGCAGATGGTCTACGGCGAACTGCTGCTGGCCAAGGGGATGCCCAAAGAAGCGGCGGAAGAGCTGGCTGAGGTGGGGCGCGGCCTCGACGCACGCGGCATGCACAATCCGAGCTGGTGCCCGTGGCTGCTTCAGCTCGCCCTCGCCTCACATGCCATGGACGACGGCAAACGAGCGCAGGAGCTGGGGCAGGAGGCGCTACGCCGAGCGGAACGCTTCGGTACGGACTCAGCTGTGGGACAAGCTCTTTGGGTGGCGGGCCGACTGAGCGATGGTGCCGAGCGTGCCGATCTGCTGCGGCGTGCCGTCTCCCACTTGGAGCGTTCGCCGGCGGTGTATGAGCTTTCGAGCGCTCTGGTGGACCTGGGCTCGGTGCTGCGTTGCTCGGGACAGCTGCGTGAGGCCGCCGAATGTTTGTACCGAGGCGTCGACATCGCCGTACAGTGCGGGGCTGAAGCGGTGGTAGCGCAGGCCCGCGGCGAACTGGTCGCCGCTGGGCTACGGCCACGTCGTCTGGGAACGGGGCGCTGAGCGGGCTCTGCGGGGAGCGCGCAGGTAGCTGTTCGCGCCCTCTCACACACCATCGTGTGGGCTGAGGGACGCCAGGGACGCGCTGATCGGTTTCTACGTATGCCGACCGGAGAAGGATAGCTTTCAACCGTTCGGTGAGCGCTATCTCCCCGTTCGGATTGTTTTCAGTGCGACGGTGTGGAAGAGCGGGCCGAGTGGTGACGGAGGGGGCCGCGTCATGACGATCGCCCTCACCAGTGAACTGCTGGACCCTTCAGAGATCCGGCATGCGGTGGATATCGTTCTGGAGGATTTTCTGGCAGCGAAGAGCCAGTCCGCGCCCTCGCCCGAGCTGGCCGGAATCATTGACACGCTCCGAGAGTTCCTGTTCGCCGGAGGCAAGCGGATCCGGCCGGTGATGTGCCTGTGCGGCTGGCATGCCGCCCGCGGACGAGGTGACCCGCGGCCGGTGCTTCAAGCGGCGGCTTCATTGGAACTGTTCCATGCCTTCGCCCTCATCCAGGACGATGTCATGGACGACAGCGCCATACGCCGCGGGCGCCCCAGCGTCCACCGTGAGCTGGCCGGGCGTCGCCCTGACGGCGTCAGGACCGCCGCCGGTCGGTTTGGAGCCAATGCCGCGATTCTGCTCAGTGACCTCGCGCTGACCTGGTCGGACGAGATGCTGCACACCGCAGAGCTCACCCCGGACCAACTGGATTCGGCCCTGCCCGTGCTGGACACGATGCGCACTGAGCTCATGTTCGGGCAGTATCTCGATCTGCTGGCCGCAGGCCGGCCTACCGGCGATGTGGGCCAGGCCTTGGCGATCAGCCGGTACAAGACCGCCAAGTACACCATTGAGCGCCCCCTGCATTTTGGCGCCGCACTGGCCGGGTCCGGCCTGGCTGTCGCGGAGGCCTGCACTGCCTACGGCATTCCGACGGGCGAGGCATTCCAGCTCCGGGACGATCTCCTGGGAGTCTTCGGGGATCCACAGAGGACCGGTAAGCCTGTCATTGATGATCTCCGTGAGGGCAAGTGCACGGCGCTGATGGCCCTGGCTGTTTTGCGGGCCACCCCAGCACAGTTGAGGCTTCTGCGCTTCATGGTGGGCCACCCCGGTATCGATGAGGCCCGAGCGGACGCTGTCCGTGCCGTTCTCGACGCCACCGGCGCCCGACAGGAAACGGAGCGCATGATTACCGTTCGCCACCGCGAGGCCCTGGACGCCCTGGACAGCGCCCCTTTCCCCGCTCCTGTCACCGCGGTCCTGCGTCAACTGGCTCATGCTGTCTCCGCGAGAGCCGTGTAATCCGCTCCCACGCTTGTCTCCGCATCAGGCCGAAGAACCATTGATTCAAGGAGAACTGGTGTACGACACATCTCCACTGCACACCGTCCCTTCCCGGAACGCGGACGCGGAGGGGTTCTACCTTCCCGAGCTGCCGAGGCTGCTGCCCGTCGCTTACCATCCCAAGGCCGCACAGATTGAGTTCCGCTCGAACGGGTGGGTTCGCCGCAGCTTGGGGGAGTGCTTTGCCAGCGAAGAACAACTGCTGAAACTCCTGCGAGAACGGGTCGGGTTGTATGGGCCACTCATCGCGCCGAAGGCCGACGAGCAACGTGTGCTTGATCTCACCGACTTCTACCACTTCGTTGGTCTCATCGATAACTTGGCGGTGGACCATTCCGGGCTCGGAGCGAATATCTACGGTGCCCGGAAGATGTTCGAAAAAATCATGACTGACTTCGGTGCCGGGACGGGTGCGGCATCTCCGTTCGGGCGGGCGGCAGCGGACCTGTGGCAGCGGATCAGCCCCGGTCTGACCACTCAGCAGATTGGGCGGTTCAGGGCCAGCATGGAGACGTTCCTCGGCGGTATCACCGCCGAGCTGCCCTTCCAGCTGGGCGGTGTCGTACCGGACTACGACACATATATGGCCATCCGTATCGACAGCTTCGGCTGTGATTTCGTTGTACTGCTCAATGAATATGCGATGGCTGTTGATATGTCCGAGTTCGCCGCGTCGCCGGAATTCGGTGAGGTTTACGCGCACGGTATGCGGCAGATGATCCTCGTCAACGACGTGCTGTCGCTGCGCAAGGAGCATGGAGACCCGATGAACGCGGTGCGTGTCCTGTGCCATCACTACGGCTTGACGCTCCAGCAGGCTGTGGACCAGGTGTGTGAGTTGGCTGAACTTCATGAGAGGGCGTACGCCGCTGCCCGGGACGCAGTCCTCGGCGGCCCCGAAGGCGATCGCCGTGATGTCCGTGCCTACCTCGACGGGCTGGACCACCTGATCGCTGGTGCTCAGGAATTCGAGTACCTCACCCCTCGCTATTTCGGTGACGGATCCGTGTGGGACGGTTCCACCTCCGGGTGGGTCAGTTTCACCAGTCCAACGGCGAGGCTGCGGTCATGAGCGCACAGGGCCCACCACTGAGTTCTCGCCCTTCTCGCCCTTCGGCAACGGCCATCGCGCCTGGCCGCCTCCCGGTGCTTGGCCATGTACTGCCGCTGCGACGCCGACCGTTGGACTTTCTGGCCAGCCTGCCGGCCTACGGTGATCTGGTTGAGATCCGGCTCGGTCCCCGGCGGGCCTATGTGGCCTGTCACCCTGATGTGGCCCAACAGGTACTGCGGGAATCGCGCACCTTCGACAGGGGCGGTCCGCTCTTTGACAAGGCGCGCACCTTCACCGGAGATGGCCTCTTCACCTGTGGCTGGGAGGCACACCGGCGACAGCGCCGCATGATGCAGCCCGCCTTCCACGCCGAGCGGATGGCTGCCTACGCCACGGTGATGTGTGAGGAGACCGAGGCCATGCTCAACACCTGGCAGCCGGGCGAGGCGCTCGATGTCAGCGAGGCACTGCATGTGTTCACCACCCGCGTCGCGGCTCGTACGCTGTTCTCCACCCAGATCGACGATGAGGCCGTTGCCGAGTTTCAACGGTGCCTGCCCGTCATTCTGCGGGGCGTGTACAAGCGCATGGTCGCCCCGCTGGGGCTGATGGAGAGATTACCTACGCCGGACAACCGCCGTTTCGAACAGGCACAGGCCGGTCTACGCAAAGTCATCGACCAGACCATTGCGGGCTATCCGAAGACAGGTGCCGACCAGGGCGATCTGATGTCCATCCTGATTGGCGCCCGAGACGAAGAGAGCGGCGACGGCCTGACCCATCGCGAGATACA
The DNA here is from genome assembly GCF_021216675.1 of Streptomyces gobiensis. NCBI lineage: Bacteria > Bacillati > Actinomycetota > Actinomycetes > Kitasatosporales > Streptomycetaceae > Streptomyces > Streptomyces gobiensis. The sequence continues at coordinate 5,346,940 of NZ_CP086120.1, forward strand.
CGATCAGGTGATGACGCTCCTTCTCGGTGGCACGGAGACGGCTGCGAGTGCCTTGTCCTGGGCGTTCTACCTCCTCAGCGAACATCCTCGGATCGAAGAGCGGCTGCATGAGGAACTTGACGATGTCCTCGGTGGTCGCCTGCCTGGCTTCGGCGATCTGCCTCGGCTGCCGTACGCGCAGCGCGTCATCACCGAAGTCCTGCGCCTTTTTCCACCTGGGTGGATCTTCACCCGGTTGACCACCCAGGAGGTGGACATCGCGGGCACTCGTCTGCCCGCAGGCACGATCGTCCTGTTCAGTCCCTATGTCCTGGGCCGCGATTCCGCTTCCTTTCCGGTCCCTGCAGAATTTGATCCGGACCGCTGGCTTCCGGAACGGGCCAAGGCCGTACGGCGCGGCGCTATGGTCCCTTTTGGTGCGGGCATTCACAAATGCATCGGTGACAGCTTCGGGATGACCGAGGCCACACTCGTCCTGACCGCTGTCGCTTCCCGATTCCGGCTCAAGCCAGTGCCTGGTCTCAAGATAGAGCCGCTGCCCAAGGTGGGACTGGTCACCGGCCCGTTGCCCATGATTCCCGAACCACGCCGCGGCACTTGAGGCACGGAGCCGGGCAGGCCCCCGGCTCATACCGAAAATGCTCTCTCGGCTCCCGTAGCCGTGGTGGTCGAGTCACCGGGAGAGTGCGTGATGGGCCGCCACCATGGTGCGACCGGCAGCTCGTCGGCCGAGGGCTCGAAGGGCGCGCCCGGCAGTGGGACCGCCGTTCGCACCCTCGCAGCCGAGGCTGCCGCCAGCACGCGCTCGGCCGGCTCGGCCCAGGGGTGCGGGGCGAGATTGAAGGTGCCCCAGTGGATGGGCAGCAGGGTGCCGCCCGCCAGGTCGAGATGGGCCCGCAAGCCCTCTTCGGGTGTCATATGAACATCCGGCCAGAACTCGCTGTACGCGCCGATCTGGATCATCGCCGCGTCAAAGGGGCCATGGTCCGCGCCGATCTCCGCGAAGCCCGGGAAGTATCCGGTGTCACCGGTGTGGAAGACCCGGTGCCGTGGGCCGGTCACCGACCAGGACGCCCAGAGGGTGCGCTGCTTGTTGCGCAGGCCACGGCCGCAGAAGTGCCGGGCCGGGGTCGCGGTGAGGGTGAGACCTGCGGTGTCCACCGCCTCATGCCAGTCCAGCTCGGCGATCCGGTCCGCCCGTACTCCCCAGTGCTCCAGGTGAGCGCCGACCCCGAGCGGCACGGCGAACAGCACATCGGTGGCGGCGAGCTCGCGAATGGTCGGCAGATCGAGATGGTCGTAGTGGTCATGCGAGATGACGACGGCGTCCAGCCGTCCGAGATCAGCCAGCGGAAGGGGCGCCGGGTGGAAGCGGCGCGGCCCGGCGAAGGAGAACGGAGAACACCGCTGGCCCCATACCGGATCGAACAGCACCCGCCGTCCGTCGATCTCCGCGAGAACGGTGGCGTGTCCGAGCCAGGTCAGCCGCAGCCCGGAGGTGGGCGGCACCGACAGATCCGGGCGCCGCACCGGGATTGGCGCGGCCGGTCTGCGTCCATCCCGGCGCAGCAGCGTACGGATCATATCCAGCCGTGAGTGGGTGGCCTGTGGCTCGGTATGAGCGGCGGGTGGATTGCGGAACGCGTCAGCGGCGGCGTCATAGTGCGGCGAACTCAGAATCCGCCGCAGACGCTCCCCAGTCGGCTCGGCACCGAAGGATGCGGGTCGCAGACCAGCCATGGAACCTCCCGTTGGACGGATGAACGGTTAACGCCATCGAACGTGGGTTTAGTTCCATGACGGAAGTCAGCCAAGGGAGAGAGTGAGACCCCGCGGACGGTCTCATTCCGGAGTCGCTGTGGTGAAGTCCTCCCGACCTGAGCGGGGCGTGGATTCCGTACATGACAGAGTTGGCGGTATGACGATTCCACCGCCTCCTGGCCAGCAGCCGCCTAACAACTCAGCCGGGGCTGGCGGCTTCGGTCCGCCCAGTGGTTACGGCTACCCCGGTAATCCGGCCAACTCCGGCAATCCAGGCCCGCCTGGACCGCCGTCCGGCCCGCCAGGCGGTTATGGGGCTCCGGGTGGCTATGGCGGTGCCGGGAACAGTGGTTACGGGCCGCCGGGGCCGCCTGGACCGCCCGGGCCCGGCGGCTGGCAGCCGCCACCCCCGCCCGGTGGAGGCGGCAATCGCAGAACGACGGTTATCGCGCTGATCGGTGTCGTGCTGGTCGGAGCCCTCATCGTGGGTGGTGCCCTGCTGCTCACCGGTGGCGGGAAGAAGGACGAGCAGGCCAAGGAGAGTCCAAGCGCCTCGCCGACCAGTGCTGAGCCAACGCCGACCGACACTGAGTCGCCTGATGGCGACTTCGACGATGACGATGGTAAGGATGACCGCTTCGACGATCCGGACGCGACACCCTCGGACTACGACTGGGAGTCCAACATGCCGACTCCCAGCTCCGGTCCGCGCCCGTCCTACCAGCTCCGGCCCGGTGACTGCTTCGACCTTTCGGATAAGCAGGGGCAGAACGAGAAGCTTTCCTGTGCCAAGGCGCATGACGGGGAAGTCGTCTACCAGGAGAAGCTGACCGGGGACTTCGACACCGATGACGCCGTCAAGGACAAGGCCGATTCGATCTGCAAGAGCAAGCTGGAGACCAAGGCGCGGCAGCAGCCCGCAGGGCAGCGGTTCCGGACGCTGTCTCAGTTCCCGAAGAAGACCGGCTACCTCATGGGGATGAAGACCGTTACCTGCAGCCTGGTGGCGACCGAGGGGAGCAAGCTGAACGGTCCGCTCCGCTAGCTCAGTTGACGCCGGATCGGCTTGATCAACTGATCGGCTGAATCTCCGGGAAACACTCGATACCTGGAACCGACAGTTTCGTTCACACAGGGAGCAATGAACGAAATTTTGGCATGGACACTTCTCGTCTGCGTTGTGCGCTGCTACGACGGATGTCACAGGCGTTCCTCCATGTCCCCCACGGGAGGTTCCATGCATCTGTCCAGATTCCTATCGGTATCGACCACGGTGGCAGCCCTCGTCGCTCTCTCGGCCTTCAGCGGCGCAAGCGCTGCCACCGCTGACGAAGCTGCCGTCTCCTATGTCGCACTCGGTGACTCCTACTCCTCCGGAGTCGGCGCCGGTGACTACGACGGTGGCAGCGGCAACTGCAAGCGCAGCAACCGGGCTTATCCCACACTATGGAGCAACGCGAACTCCCCCGCGTCCTTCGACTTCACCGCCTGCTCCGGGGCGCGTACCAACGATGTGATCGACCGTCAGCTCGGCCCGGTCAATGCCGGTACCACGCTGGTCAGCATCAGCGTGGGAGGCAATGACGCGGGCTTCGCCGACACCATGACCACCTGCGTGCTCCAGGGTGAGCGGGCATGCCTCGCCCGGGTCGAAGAGGCACGTGCGTACATCGCGAACACCCTCCCCGGACGGTTGGACGCGGTGTACGGCGCCATCAGCGCCAAGGCGCCCAACGCCCAGGTCGTCGTCCTCGGCTACCCACGGATGTACAAGCTGAACGGCAGTTGTTCCGTAGGGATGAGCGAGAAGTCACGCGCCGCGCTCAACGCGGCCGCTGACGATCTGAACGGGGTCACCGCCAAACGAGCGGCCGACCACGGCTACACCTTCGGCGATGTACGCCCGACCTTCACCGGCCACGAGATCTGCTCCGGCGACTCCTGGCTGCACAGTGTGACCTTCCCGATCGACCATTCCTATCACCCCACGGCCGCAGGCCAGTCCGGCGGCTACTACCCGGTGCTGGCGGGCGCCGTCTGATCCACCTGTCCCAGCTCGGCCAGCGCGGTGGCCGGGTCCAGGCTCGCGGGACCCGCGGGCCACCAACGGCCGCGCTCCTTGCGGTACGGCCACCAGCGTCCATCCCGGCCGTACCGCAGCTGGGCGTTGCCGCCGGCCGCCGTCCAGCGGTCGGACTGGCGGGGCGGGCCGGCGGGCAGAAAGACGGCCGCGCAGCCGAGGAGCGCGGAGATCCGGGATGACGTAGCCGCGGTCGGTGCCGACCGGAAACGGCCAGGAACGTGCGGGCCTCCGAGGGCGTTCAATAGAAGGAGGGAGCGGCAGCCGCCGCCGCCGACGCGGAGGAGACAAAGAAGATGAGCACTCAAGGGAAGATCGCCATTGGCGGTGTAGCCGTGGGGCTGCTCCTGCTGTACTGGCTTCCGTTCTGGGCTGTGCTGCTGATCGTGTTCGGGGTGCCCGCCGTCGCGTATCTGACGCTGGACCCCTCGCAGCGCAAACGGCTGCGCCGGGTCTCCCGCAAGGAGCTCGGTCGCTGACCCGGCCAGCGGTCCGTCGGCTCGCACGCCGCGTAGAGTTGACGGACCGACAGCCGACCTGACCAGGGGGATGCGAGCATGCGGCGCTACGACCGGCTCAAGGAGATCCTGGAGCTCGATCCGGAGCAGGACTATCTGACGATTTACCGGCTTATCGCCACCTACGAGTTCCCCTGGGACATCACCCGGGCCCTGGAGCTGGCCCTGTATCGCACCTATGCCGTCCCCAGCATCGGACGGCTCCTCGCCGAGACCGCCGAGCTGACCGAGCGGACGCAGAAGCGCTACGACGACACCTCGCTGCTGCTGGACGCCGTCCTTGAGCACGGCTTCGACTCGGCGGACGGCCGCACCGCGATCCGCCGCATCAATCAGATGCACCGCGGCTACGACATCACCAACGACGATATGCGCTACGTACTGTGCACCTTCGTCGTGATCCCCAAGCGGTGGCTGGACGACTACGGTTGGCGCCGGCTCACCGACCACGAACTGCGTGCGGTGGTGGCGTACTACCGCACGCTCGGTCAGCAGATGGGCATCCAGCAGATCCCGCACGACTACGCCGGCTTCGAGCGCTGTCTGGACGACTACGAGGACACCCACTTCGGCTATGACGCGGGGGGCCGCTCCGTATCGGACGCCACCCTCGATCTGATGGCCTCCTGGTATCCACGCCCACTGGCCCCGCTCGCCCGGGGCGCCAGCCTGGCGCTGCTCGACGATTCGCTGCTGCGCGCCTTCCGCTATGCGCGGCCCTCGCCGGTGGCGCGGCGTCTGGTGCGCGGCGCGGTACGGTTGCGCGGCCGGGCGGTACGGCTGCTGCCGCCCCGCGAGAAGCCGCACTACGCCCGGCAGAACCCGCAGATCAAGAGCTACCCGGGATACCCCGACGGCTACCGCCTGACCGACCTCGGCACCTTTCCCCCAACCTGCCCCGCACGCCCCACCCGCAACTAGCGGTGTTGTGCCCATCCAGCCGCACCGGTCAACCCCGGGGCCGGGGCGGTTACTCGCGCTGCGCCAACGCCAGAAAACGCGCGTCCTCATCCTCGTAAGAGGTCAGCCGCCACCCCGCCGCAGCCAGCAGCGGCCGGAGATTGCGCTCGGCGCGCATATCGTCCGGCGTCACCGACCGCCCGTGCCGCGCGGCCAGCGCGGCCCGCCCGATGGGATGGAAGAGCGCCAGCCGCCCGCCGGCCCGTACCACGCGTGCCAGCTCCCGCAACCCGGCCGGCGGATCCGGCAGATGGGTGAGCAGCCCCGCAGCGAACACCGCGTCCAGCACCCCGTCACGCAGCGGGAGCCGACCGGTATCGGCCAGCGCCAGCAGCCCTTCGCGGTGCCGCCCGGCCCGTACCGCCGCCGCCAGCATCGCCGGGGTGAGATCCACGCCCAGGACCACACCCCGGGGACCGACCGCCGCACGTAGCGCGGGCAGCGCCCGGCCGGTGCCACACCCTGCGTCGAGCACCCGGTCGCCGGCGCGCAGGCCGATTTCGGCGATGCCCGCCGCATAGGCCGGGCCGTCGTCGGGGAAGCGGGAGTCCCAGTCGGCGGCCCGCTCGGTGAAGAAGTCCTGTACCTGAGCGGGATCGTTCTCTCTCATACAGCCATGATTGCCCATGCCCCCAGGAAGCGCTGGAACCGCGCCCGTCAGTCGGCGGACCCCTCAGGGGCCGCATGCGGTGTTGCCGGAGCGCCTGTGGTGGGCAAGAGTGGCACGGCGGTCACCACGAGAAGGGGGAAGACGGGGATGGCACTGACCACGGAACTGGACTGGCTGCTCGATGACCTGACGCAGCGGATGTCCAGCGTCCGCCATGCACTGGTGCTCTCAACCGATGGGCTGGTCACCGGGGCCAGTCCTGGACTGGAGCGGCACGACGCGGAGCGGCTGGCCGCGGTTTCTTCGGGGCTCTACAGCCTGGCTAAGGGCTCGGGGCAGCACTTTGGGGCGGGGCGGGTGCGCCAGACGATGATCGAATTCGATGAGGGGATGCTCTTTGTGACCGCGGCGGGCGACGGCAGCTGTCTGTGCGTGCTCGCCACGGCGGAGGCGGACATCGGGCAGATCGCCTATGAGATGACGCTGTTGGTCAACCGCGTTGGTGAGCATCTGGGCGTGGCCGCCCGTAATGGCCGCTGACCCAACCTGAACTGGGCTTTCGCCGAGTTGTCCACAGGGCTCCGCAGGGGATGCCTGGGCGGGCTACGGTCATCACTCACCGTAATGGAGTGCTGTGCGGGAGGGCTGTTATGTCAGCTATGTCAGCGTGCTTGGCCAAGCCGGTCGTTGTGCGGCCGGAGCCGGGGATGGTGTCGCGGACGGTTTCGATGAGCCGGGCCGGGCGGGAGCTCGGGCTGACGCCACGGGAGCTGGCCCTGGCCGTGGAGCTCGGGTTGCTGCGCACCGCGCCGCCGGTGCGGAAGCGTGAACGGCGCCGGATCCCGGTCACGGAGCTGGTCCGGGCGCGGAGCGAGGAGGGCTTCCCGGCATCGCTGCGGCAGCGGCTGCGGCTGATGGGCGCCACCGGGGGTGCCGAGCTGCTGGGGGTCGGTCCGGCCCGCTTCGCCCGGCTGGCACGGGCGGGTTGCTTCAGCCCGGTGCGCTTCTCCGTAAACCGTTATCGCCATCTCGTCTGGCTCTATCTCGCCACCGAGCTGCGCCAGTTCGCCGAGCGGCAGTCGGCACTGCTGCATGGGCCGCTGCCCAGTGGTGTGCGTGCTGTGCTGAAGCACGGCGAGGACTGGCGGCCACGGCACTGGCGTGCCCGCCGTATCGGCCAGTTGCTGCGGCAGACCGACGACCCCTGGGAAGCGGCGGCCGTCCATGCCGCGGTGCTGGACCAGGATGCCTTCGAAGAGGCGGTGCCCGAACCAGCGGAGCGGCTGCTGCTCGGTGAGCTACGGCCCTCGCTGGCACCATGGCGGCCGGTGGCCCGCACCACCTGGGAGGTGATCGGTGATGTGCTCACCGCGGAGTCGGAGGAGGAGATCCGCTGGCACCGGATGAATCTGACCCTGGCCCTCGGCATGGCCCGCGCCACCGGTCCAGCACCGGCCCGGTCAGTCACCGTGCGGCCGGAACAGGCCCTCCTGGACCACGGAGACCAGCAGTTGTCCCTCCCGGTCGTAGATACGGCCCTGAGCCAGGCCCCGGCCGCCGGTCGCGATGGGTGACTCCTGGTCGTAGAGGAACCACTCATCGGTACGGAAGGGGCGGTGGAACCACATGGCGTGGTCGAGGGAGGCCATATCAAAGCCGCGCGGGCCCCACAGCGGCTCCACCGGAACCCGTACCGCGTCCAGCAGCATCATGTCGCTGGCGTAGGCGAGGGCACAGGTGTGCACCAGCGGATCGTCCCCCAGTGGGCCGACCGCGCGCATCCACACGGCACTGCGTGTCTCGGCGCCCTTGACCTCCTCGGGCGTCCAGCGCAGCCGGTCGACATAGCGGATATCGAAGGGCTGCCGACGGGCCATCCGCTCCAGCGACTCCGGCAGTGCGCCCAGATGGTCACGGATCTCATCGGCGAGCCTCGGCAGGGTTTCCGGGCCCGGGACATGACGCATGGGGAGCTGGTGCTCGATGCCCGGCTCCGGAAGATGGAAGGAAGCGGTCAGATTGAAGATCGTCCGGCCCCGCTGTACGGCGACCACGCGGCGGGTGGTGAAGGAGCGGCCATCGCGGACCCGCTCGACCTGGTACACGATGGGCACTCCCGGGACGCCGGGGCGCAGGAAGTACGCGTGCAGCGAGTGCACCGGCCGCTTTCCGTCCGTGGTGCGCCCGGCCGCCACCAGCGCCTGCCCGGCGACCTGGCCGCCGAAGACTCGTTGCAGATGCTCCTGGGGGCTGCGGCCACGGAAGATGTTCTGCTCGATCTGCTCCAGATCGAGCAGATCGATCAGCCGCTCGGCGGGACTGGCGGTCATCGGCGATGCTCCTTTGTCACAGCTGGCCGACGTCGGTCACCTTCACTACCGCGCGGCCCTCCTCATCGGAGGCGGTGAGATCAACTTCGGCGGAGATTCCCCAGTCATGATCGCCGTTGGGATCGGCGAAGGTCTGCCGGACGCGCCACAGGCCGTCCTCGGGTACCTCCTCGATCTGCAGCAGCTTCGGTCCGCGGGCATCGGGGCCGGTGCCCAGCTCGTCGTACTCCGCCCAGTACGCGTCCATGGCCGCGCCCCAGGCGTCCTCGTCCCAGCCGGACTCGGCGTCCATCTCGCCCAGCTCCTCGACCTTGTCGAGGGCGGCGAGCTCCACCCGGCGGAACATCGCGTTGCGCACCAGGACCCGGAAGGCACGGGCGTTGCTGGTGACCGGACGGACCTGATCGGCGCGGTCCTGTGCCTCCTCGGCGGATTCGACCTCCGGGTTGGCCAGCTGCTCCCACTCATCCAGCAGGCTGGAGTCGACTTGGCGGACCATCTCGCCCAGCCACTCGATGATGTCCTGGAATTCCTCGGATTTCAGATCGTCCGGGACGGTGTGCTCCAGGGCCTTGTAGGCGCTGGCGAGATAGCGCAGCACGATGCCCTCGGTGCGGGCCAGCTCGTAGAAGGAGACAAACTCGCTGAAGGACATCGCCCGCTCGTACATATCGCGGATGACCGACTTCGGCGAGAGCGGGTAGTCGCCGACCCAGGGATGAGACTTGCGGTAGAGGCCGTAGGCGTGGGAAAGCAGCTCCTCAAGCGGCTTGGGGTAGCTGATGTCCATCAGCCGCTCCATCCGCTCCTCGTACTCGATGCCATCGGCCTTCATCTCGGCGACGGCCTCGCCCTTGGCCTTGTTCTGCTGGGCGGCGAGGATCTGCCGGGGGTCGTCCAGGGTGGACTCCACGACCGAGACCATATCGAGCGCGTACGACGGGGACTCCGGGTCGAGGAGTTCGAAGGCGGCCAGTGCGAACGTCGACAGGGGCTGATTGAGGGCGAAGTTCTCCTGGAGATCTACTGTCAGCCGGATGTCACGGCCCTGCGCGTCCGGCACATTCAGCTGCTCGACGACGCCACCGTCCAGCAGCGAACGGTAGATCGCGATGGCCCGGCGGATGTGCCGCAGTTGGGCGCGGCGGTCCTCGTGGCTGTCCTCCAGCAGTCGCCGCATCGCCGCGAAGGCATTGCCGGGCCGGGCGATGACCGACAGCAGCATCGTGTGGGTGACCCGGAAGCGGGAGGTCAGCGGCTCCGGCTCAGCGGCGATCAGCTTCTCAAAGGTGTTCTGTCCCCAGCTGACGAAACCCTCGGGCGCCTTCTTACGCACCACCTTGCGGCGCTTCTTGGGGTCGTCGCCCGCCTTGGCCAGAGCCTTCTCGTTCTCGATGACATGCTCGGGAGCCTGGGCAACCACAAAGCCAGAGGTGTCGAACCCGGCACGGCCCGCACGGCCCGCGATCTGGTGGAACTCGCGCGCTCGCAGGGTCCGCACCCGATTGCCGTCGTACTTGGTGAGCGCCGTGAACAGCACCGTGCGAATGGGAACATTGACGCCGACACCGAGGGTGTCGGTGCCACAGATGACCTTCAGCAGCCCGGCCTGCGCAAGCCGCTCCACCAGCCGTCGGTACTTGGGCAGCATCCCAGCGTGGTGTACCCCGATGCCATGGCGGACATAGCGCGACAGATTACGGCCGAACTTGGTGGTGAAGCGGAAGTTGCCGATGAGCGAGGCGATCTCGTCCTTCTCAGCCCGCGTACACATGTTGATGCTCATCAGCGCCTGCGCCCGCTCCACCGCTTGGGCCTGAGTGAAGTGCACGATATAGACGGGCGCCTGATGTGTTTCCAGCAGTTCGGTCAGAGTCTCGGTGAGCGTCGTCGTGCGGTACTCATAGCTCAGCGGTACCGGACGGGTCGCGGAGCGCACCACCGCGGTGGGGCGGCCGGTGCGCCGGGTGAGATCACCCTCGAACCGGGACATATCGCCGAGCGTGGCCGACATCAGGACGAATTGTGCTTGAGGCAGCTCCAGCAGCGGGATCTGCCAGGCCCAGCCCCGGTCCGGCTCGGCATAGAAGTGGAACTCGTCCATGACCACCTGGCCGATGTCCGCGTCCTTGCCGTCCCGCAGTGCGATCGAGGCCAGTACCTCGGCGGTGCAGCAGATCACGGGGGCATCGGCGTTGACCGAGGCGTCACCGGTGAGCATGCCGACGTTCTCGGTGCCGAAGATCTTGCACAGATCAAAGAACTTCTCCGACACCAGCGCCTTGATCGGCGCGGTGTAGAAGGTGACCTTGTCCTGGGCGAGCGCGGCGAAGTGTGCTCCGGCCGCGACCAGGGACTTTCCCGAGCCGGTCGGTGTGGACAGGATGACGTTCGCCCCGGAGACCACCTCGATCAGTGCCTCCTCCTGAGCGGGGTAGAGCGTGATACCCCGCTCTTCGGCCCACGACGAGAAGGCGTCGAAGAGGGCGTCGGGGTCGGGGCTGTTCGGCATCTGATCGATAAGGGTCACGCCCCCATACTGCCTCCCTTCGAGCCGATCACGGGAACCGGCGGCAGCCGCAAGATCATGTGGCACTACGCTGAGGCGCCGAGCGGGCGCCAGAGCGAAGGCGTCAGAGCGAAGCAAGAGCAAACTGCACAGCGATGGGGTGGGACACACATGATGGGACCGGCACACTCACTGTCGGGGGCCGCGGCCTGGCTGGGAGTGGGAGCGGGGGCCGCCGCCCTCGACCGTCCGATGCCCTGGCCGGTCCTTGTCGTCGGTGCGCTGATCTGCTCGGGAGCCGCGCTGGCGCCGGACCTCGACACGAAGTCGGCGACCATCTCCCGCGCCTTCGGTCCGGTCTCCCGGGCACTGTGCGGGATCATCGACAAACTGTCCACGGCCGTCTTCAACGCCACCCGGGGCAAGGGCGAGCGCAAGCGCTCCGGTGGTCACCGCACACTGACCCACACCTGGCTCTGGGCGGTGCTGGTCGGCGCGGGCTTCTCGGCGGCGGCGGTAACGGGCGGCCGTTGGGCGGTGCTGGTCATCCTCTTTATCCATATGGTGCTTGCCGTCGAGGGGCTGCTGTGGCGGATGGCCCGGGTCTCCAGCGATGTGCTGGTCTGGCTGCTCGGGGCGACCACCGCGTGGATCCTGGCCGGGGTCCTCGATCAGCCGGGCAAGGGCGCCGACTGGCTGTTCCCCGGGCAGGGCCTCGAATACCTCTGGCTCGGTCTGCCGATCGTGCTGGGTGCGATGGTGCACAACATCGGCGACGCTCTCACCGTCTCCGGCTGCCCCGTCCTGTGGCCCCTCTCGATAAAGCGGAAGCGCTGGTACCCACTGGGCACCCCGCGCTTTATGCGGTTCCGGGCGGGCGCCTGGGTGGAGATGAACGTGCTGATGCCGGCCTTCGGGCTGGCCGGGGTGGCGAGCGGGCTGATAGCCCTGGGTATCGTCGGCTGAGCCGTGCTCACCAGCCCGCGGGAGCCGACCTCGCTGTCCACCCGTCCGCCCCAGGGCCTTGGCCCCGGGGCGACGGGCTGGGTGCGGCGCCCCAGCCACAGCAGAGAGTGGAATCCGGACCGCACGCGGGGCTCACCGGGACCGGCGTAGGGAAGATCGCGAATCTGCGGGGCATCCCAGGGCGGCGCGGCCCGCTACTCCTCGGGCTTCTGGGAATCCACCCCGTCCCGCTCCTTCTCCCACAGCCCACGGGTGAAGTCGGGGATCTCCTGAGGCACGCCCTTCGCCTTGATCGAGGCGTGGCTGAGCGGCACCGGCGCGCTCCACGTCGCCCCGTCATAGACGTCGAAGTCCGGTACCAGCCCAAGCTTCATGCACTGCATCAGGCGGTACACCATGATGTAGTCCATCCCGCCATGCCCGCCGGGCGGATTGGAGTGCTCCTGCCACAGCCAGTGGTCCCAGCGCGCGTAGTCACCGAAGTCACCCCAGGTGTGGTCGTCCATCTCCGGTTCGAGATATATCCGTGGTGGAAAGTCCTCGAAGACGCCCTTCGTCCCGGCGAGGATGTTGAGGCGGCTGTAGGGGTGCGGATTGGAGACATTGTGCTCCAGCCGGATCACCCGCCCCTTGGTCGTCTGCACCAGGCTGATCGACATATCGGCCCCGACATACGACTCCCGCCAACTCGGGTCACCCGGCGGTATGTTCTCCTCCCGGTAGGCCGCCAGCCCCAGAGACGGTGAGCCGAAGGTACTGATACGCAGCGCCCGGTCACCGCGGTTGACATCCAGATAGTTCGCGGCCGGACCGAAGCCGTGGTTCGGGTAGAGATCGCCCTTGAGCCGGGTGTGCCACCGCCGCCGCCAAGGACCCTCGTAGTACGTGGGGGAGAACATCAGCTCGCGCAGGTCGTGAATGTACGCTCCCGCGCTGTGCAGCAGCTCCCCGAAGAGGCCCTGGTGCGCCATCCGCAGCACGCGCATCTCGTTCTTTCCGTAGCAGACGTTCTCCAGCTGCATGCAGTGCCGCCGGGTGCGCTCGGAGAGGTCGACCAGCGCCCACAGATGGCCTAACTCCATCGCCAGCGGGCACTCCACACCGACGTGCTTGCCGTTCAGCAACGCCGACTTGGCCATCTCGAAGTGGCTCTCCCAGGGCGTGACGACATAGACGAAGTCAAGGTCGCCACGTGCGCAGAGCTTCTCGTAGTCGTGCTCGCCCCTGGTGTAGAGCGCGGGCGCGGGCTGCCCCGCGTCGGTGACCTTCCGCGCGGCCCGCGCCGCCTTCTCCCGCACGGGATCGCACAGGGCGACGATCCGCACGCCGTCAATGGCGAGAAAGAGGTCGAGCATGCTGCCGCCACGGTTGCCGAGGCCGATCACGCCGACGCGTACCGTGCGGCGCCGCTCGAACGGCACCCCGATCATGGTTCTGCCCTGCCGTGGCGGAGGGGCAGCCACGGCGGCTGACGCGGGAGCGGCCAGCACCGCGCCGAGCCCGAGCCCGGCCCCTGCGACGCCTGCTGCCCGCAGCACGGAACGACGGTCGACGCCCTGCGGTGTTATTTCGTTCATCGAGCCTCCAGAGAACTCTCGCTGTCTGGCGTGGACATGAACTCCCGTCAGGACCCTGGCCGTCGGACTCCTGATCCGCAAGAGCGCCGGGCTTGGGTGCTCTTCGCGCACGACGGCTGAAGCCCGTCACCCGGCCGGTCGCAGGGGTCAGCTGGGGTGTGGCGCGTCGAGCGGGGTGAGGAGCTCGCTGAGCTGGGATCGCTGCTCCCGCGTCAGCGGGGCCAGCAGCTCCTCGGCGGCCTCCCGGCGCGCCTGGCGCAGCCGTATCAGCAGTTCCTGGCCGGTCCCGGTCAGCTCGATCCGGGTGACCCGCCGGTTGTCCACGTCAGGTACGCGCCGCACCGCGGCATGTGCCTCGAGGCCGTCGACCAGAGTGGTGATCGCGCGGGGTACGACGTCCAGCCGCTCAGCGAGGTCTGTCATCCGGGGCGGCGCATCGCAGTGCGCCACGGTACGCAGCAGCCGGGCCTGGGCAGGGGTGATGCCCAGGGGCTCCAGATGGCGCCGCTGGGCACGGTGCAGTCGGCGGGTCAGCCGGATGAGCTGGTCAGCGAGCGGGCCGGTTGGATCGGCGGAAACCATGCCCTGAGCTTAGCAGGACAAAGTTCATTGTGAGTATAGGTAACAGTGAGCTATGCTCGGCGAACATGGACCTCTCCACAGACCCGTAGGAGCTTATGCGTCACGATGAATTCCGGTGGACCCCATCGCCCGAAAACACCGGACAGCCTGTGCAACTCCGCCGCATTCTGCGGCTCTTCCGTCCTTACCGGGCGCGGCTCGCCCTGGTGGGCCTGCTCGTCGCGGCCGCCTCGCTGGTCGGTGTGGCCTCACCCTTCCTGCTTCGCGAGATCCTGGATGTGGCGATCCCCGAGCAGCGCACCGGACTGCTGAGCCTGCTCGCGCTCGGCATGATCGCCACCGCCGTGCTGACCAGCGTCTTCGGTGTCCTGCAGACGCTTATATCCACCACGGTCGGACAGCGCGTCATGCACGATCTGCGCACCGGCGTCTACGCCAAGCTGCAGCAGATGCCGCTGGCCTTCTTCACCAAGACCCGGACCGGCGAGGTCCAGTCCCGTATCGCCAACGACATCGGCGGTATGCAGGCCACCGTCACATCGACCGCGACCTCTCTGGTCTCCAACGTCACCAGTGTGGTGGCCACCATCGTCGCCATGCTGGCGCTCGACTGGCGGCTCACCCTGGTCTCGCTCGCCCTGCTGCCGCTCTTCGTATGGATCAGCCGCCGGGTCGGCCGCGAACGGCAGAAGATCACGACCCAGCGGCAGCAGCAGATGGCGGCGATGGCCGCCATGGTCACCGAGTCACTGTCGGTCAGCGGCATCCTGCTGGGCCGCACCATGGGCCGTGCCGACTCCCTCACCCGGAACTTCGCGAGCGAATCTCAGCAACTCGTCGGTCTTGAAGTCCGCTCCAGCATGGCGGGCCGCTGGCGGATGGCCACCATCGGCATCATCATGGCCGCCATCCCCGCGCTGCTGTACTGGTCGGCCGGGCTGATGCTGCAGGCCGGAGGGCCCGCGCTGTCCATCGGCACCCTGGTCGCGTTCGTCACCCTGCAACAGGGGCTGCTCCGCCCCGCGGTCTCGCTGCTGAACACGGGCGTCGACATCCAGGCGTCTCTCGCGCTCTTCCAGCGCATCTTCGAGTACCTGGACCTGCGAGTGGACATCACCGAGCGGCCCGACCCGGTACGGCTGGAGCGGCCACGTGGCGAAGTCCGTTTCGAGAACGTCTCCTTCGCCTACGACCCGGCCGCCGCGCCCACTCTCAGCGACATCGATGTGACCATCCCGGCGGGCGGCAGCCTGGCGGTCGTCGGGGCCACCGGTGCCGGCAAGAGCACGCTCAGCTATCTGGTGCCCCGGCTCTACGATGTCACCGGCGGCCGGGTGACCCTCGACGGCACGGACGTCCGTGACCTGGACTTCGACTCCGTCGCCCGGGCGGTGGGCGTGGTCTCCCAGGAGACATATCTCTTCCATGCCTCCGTAGCCGAGAACCTCCGCTTCGCCAAACCAGAGGCGACGGACGCGGAGATCAGGGCCGCTGCCGAGGCCGCTCAGATCCACGAGTACATCGCCAGCCTGCCCGATGGCTACGACACCCTCGTCGGTGAACGCGGCTATCGCTTCTCCGGCGGCGAGAAGCAGCGCCTCGCCATCGCCCGGACCATTCTGCGTGACCCACCGGTGCTGATCCTGGACGAGGCCACCAGCGCCCTGGACACCCGCACCGAACACGCGGTCCAAGCCGCCATGGACGCTCTCTCGGCAGGCCGTACCACTATCACCATCGCGCACCGTCTCTCCACCATTCGCGGCGCCGATCAGATCGTCGTCCTCGACGGCGGCCGTATCGCCGAACGCGGCACCCATCAGGAACTGCTGGCGCTGGACGGACGTTATGCCGCGCTCATCCGGCGCGACGCCACGGCGCGGACGACCGCGGGGGTCACGACCTGAACCCGAAGCCGACCAGGATGTGGACGCCCAGCGGCCCAGGGCCGCACAGCCACCCGGTGAGCGCAGCGCGTCGCCGATGTCGCCGCGCGGGAGACGCCATCGATGACGACGAGCCGTCACCGTCACCGAGACCACGCAGGTGCGGGTCGTGCCTCTCGGCGATGTCGGTCTACGGGACGCCCCTGATGAGGGCGACGGCTGGTGGAGCCCTTGCCGACTACTCCTTGAGGACCAGCAGATACTCTTCGGCCGTGGTACCACGGCCATGGGCATAGCCGCTGGCCTCGCCGTACACCGTGAAGCCGCACTTCTCCAGGACCCGCAACGAACCCGGGTTGTCCTTGGCCACCCGCCCGTAGAGCGGGCGTTCCGGATGTGCGGCGAGGAGCGCTGTCAGGGCGCGGGTGGCGATGCCACGCCCCCAGTGCGCGCGGCCGATCCAGTAGGTGACCTCGCGTTCCTCGGACGGGCCGTAGATCATGATGTGCCCCGCGATATCGCCGTCATGCATGATCGTCCGCTTGACGACGTCGTCGGCGCTGAGAATCCGGTCGAAACGGGCCTGGTAAGCCTCCCGGTCGGCGGTGTCCTCGGCGGTGAAGGCCGCCATGTACACCGCATCCGGTTCTTCCTGATGTCTGAAGAAGACATCCACATCGCCCGGTTCGATATCCCGGAGTGTCACCTTGGTCATGACAGCTGTCCCGCGGCCTTGAGGTCATCGAAGACCAGCCGGTCCACCGGCGCCGTACGGTCGCGGTCGGCGTACGAGAGCCAGGCGACCTCCTCGATCTCACCGCTGGCAGTAACCGTGCCCTGAAAATCGGCCGTATAGCAGGCCATCCGCACTGTGGCGCCCAAGCCGTGCCCGTCCGCCGCCGCCTCGTAGGTGCCGAAGTGCCGGGCGCTCTGCGCCAGCAACGTCACGGTCAGCTCCTCCTCGACCTCGCGCACCAGCGTCTGCACATCATTTTCACCCTCGTGCCGCTTACCGCCCGGGATATAGAAGAGCTCTTTGCCATATGAGCGGGTGCCCAGGATCCGCCCCTCCCGCAGCTGGATCCAGGCGACTGTGTCAATCACTTCGATCACCGGCCGATTCTCACATACAGCCGCTGACGCCGACCGGCTGTCGGTGGTCTCATGGCTGTCTGGGGGTGTCGCATGAAGGAGCCATACGGGAGCGGTCCGCTGTGGCTGCATCCCGACGACGACCTCGCGCCCAATCGCCCTGGTGAGTCGCTGTACGCCAAGGTGGAGTCCGCGCCGCAAGGCCGTGCGCCCGGGTGGCTGGCCCGGCTGCTGGGCAGGCCATCGGAGGCCCAGGAGTGGCGCCGTGCGCTGCTCGGCGCCCAGATAGCGGGCGCGGAGCTGGAACGGCTCACCGGCCGCGGCTGCCGGGTGCTGCACTCCATCCCGCTGCCGGGCGGTGTGGATATCGGGCAGCTGCTGATTGGCCCCGGCGGGGTCTTCTCCTTCCATGTGCGGCACCATCGCAAGGCACGGATCCGGGTGGGCGATGACTCGGTGCGGATCGGCACGGGCCGGCCGCGTCCGTACGTCCGGCAGAGCCGCCGGGAGGCGGTGCGGGCAGCGCACGCCCTCACCCGGGGCTGTGGCTTTCCGGTCGAAGTCCGGCCGGTCCTGGTGCTGGTGGCGGCGGCCCGGGTCATCGTGGCCCCCACGCTGCGGGATGTGTGGGTGCTGCGGACGCGGGACCTGGCGGCGCTCGGTAGCCGGGGCGGGGTGCTCAAGCCCGCCGATATCGAGGCCATCCACAGCACAGCCCGCGACCGCCGCACCTGGCTGAACGCGTGACCCCAGCCCCCGCCCCGTGTTGTGGGCACTCGCAGCCCCGCGAGGGGCTGTGGGTGGGCACAACACCGGCCACCGGCCCGCACTCAGCCAACCCCGGGGCCCGGGGCGAAGCCCCGGTTTCCGGGAAGGGGCGGGAATTGGGGAAACCCACCCGCGGCACCCCCGGCCCCGGGGCGTAGCCCCGCCACGCGGCGGAGCCGCAGGGAAGGCGGCTGGGGGCTACCGGCGAGTCAGCGGCACCACAGGAGTCGCGTAGGGGTCAGGCCTGAACACGCAGAACTCATTGCCCTCCGGGTCCGCCAAAACGTCCCACTCAATCTCCTTGTCCCGCCTCCGAATCAGCGTGGCCCCCATGCCCAGCAACTCCTCCGTGTCACCCCACACATCGAAGTGCATACGGTTCTTGACGGTCTTTGGCTCCGGCACCGGGTTGATCCAGATGGACGGGCCCTCCCCTCGCGGATCATGGATGGGAACCGGCCACTCGGCCGGCGCGGGTGGCTGCCCGGCGGGGGCCTGGCGCCGGGCGTATCCGAGTGCGGCGCACCACCAGTCGGCAAGTCTTTGATGGTCGATGGCGTCCAGGGCCAGGTCCTTGAAGCGTGCGGCCATGCCGGGACTCTACAGCGGGCGGTGCGCGACGCCGCGGATGTGGAAGGAAACAGGTGTGCGGATCGCCGGAAAGAGAAAGCGGTCGAGTGAGTCAACGGTGAAACCGGCGTGTTCAATCCCCGCCAGGGTGTCCCTGCCGGTGTGGCAGCCACCCGTCAGGCGCGGCCACAGCGTGGTGTCCAGCAGGCGCTGCGCCCGGACCAGGAAGCGCGAATCCGCCCTGACATGCTCCAGGAAACGCAGCTGGCCGCCGGGCCTGAGCACACGCCGCAACTCGGTCAGCGCGGCGTGCTGATCGGGCACCGTACACAGCACAAGCGAGACGACGGCGGCATCGAAGCTGGCGTCCTCGACCGGCAGGGCATCGGCGAGGCCGTCGACGACGGCTACCGGCACCGGTGCCTTCACGGCGGCGTCATGTGCCATCCGGCGCAGCCTTGGCTCCGGCTCGACCGCGAGGACACGGGTGACCGACTCCGGATAGTGGGCGAAGTTGAGCCCGTTCCCGGCACCCAGCTCGATCACTTCTCCGGTGAGGCCGGACAGCAGCGCGTCGCGCTGGCTGCTCATGCCCCCGCGCTCCATCGCGCGGCTGACTCGGGCGTAATAGCGCGCGAATACGGGACGGTTGACACGGGCGTTCCTGGCCATCGGTCCCCCAGGTCGGTGCGTAGTTGTCTCCCGCATGTATATCCTGACGTAAACAACATTACGTGGGGGAGCGGCCGTGAGCGCCAGGCGGCGCAGGACGAGCGTGGCGGTGAGCGCGATCTACGATGGGTGCCCCGTCACACAAGGGAGCCACGGTGACCTATCTCGCCGCCGACGACCGCTACGCCGCCATGCAGTACCGCCGCTGCGGCCGCAGCGGGGTGCTGCTGCCCACCGTGTCGCTCGGCATGTGGCACAACTTCGGTGACACCGCCCCGCTCGCCACCCAGCGCGCCGTGCTCCGCCGGGCCTTTGACCGGGGGGTCACCCACTTTGACCTGGCGTCGATATCCCCTGACCCGCCCAGCCCAGCTGGCAGCATGGCCCCATGGCAGCCATCACCCTCGTACACGGAGACATCACCGAGCAGCGGGTCGACGCCGTGGTGAACGCCGCCAACTCCTCGCTGCTCGGCGGCGGAGGCGTTGACGGGGCCATCCATCGCAAGGGCGGCCCGGACATCCTCGCCGAGTGCCGACAGCTGCGCGCCTCGCGGTACGGCAAGGGCCTGCCGACCGGGCAGGCCGTGGCCACCACCGCCGGGAAGCTGCCCGCCCGCTGGGTCATCCACACCGTGGGCCCGGTCTGGTCCAGTGAGGAGGACCGCTCCGCGCTGCTGGCCTCCTGCTATCGGGAATCGCTACGGGTGGCAGCCGAGCTGGGTGCCCGCACGGTCGCTTTTCCGGCGATCTCCACCGGTGTCTACGGCTGGCCTATGGACGATGGCGCACGGATCGCGGTGCGTACCGTCCAGGAAGCGGGCGGCGACTTCGATGAGCTGCGCTTCGTACTCTTCGATCCACCGGCCTACGAAGCCTTCGACGCCGCCCTGAGAGATTCCTGACCCCAGAGACTCCTGACCCCAGAGACTCCTCACCTCAGAGATTCTTGACCTCAAACGGATCATGTTCTGTGATCAGCTTGTCGATCCGTGCTTTGTCCACCCGGGTGGTCACCTCCTGCATCTCCTGTCGGTCGCGCACGCACTTGGCCAGCGTGAACGATGAGGAGACAAGGAAGAGAACACCGAGCGCGAGGAAACCCCGCTCCCACGGCCCGAGCGGCATATACGCGACACCGACGGCCACCGCGATCAGAGAGAGCCCGAAGGAGGCGGCGGCCTGTACGAAGAACGCGGCCGTCGCGGGCCGCTGCACTGGTGTGGTCATGGGCACAGGGTGACGGAGGCTCAGGCGGTCGGCATGAGTATGCATACTCAACTCTGCCTCAGCGCCGCGCGGGCCGCCGCACCGCACTGACTCCCATAGCCGCCGCCGAAATGGGCGGCATGCACCAGGAGATGCTGAAGCTGATGCAGCGGGACTCGCGCCGCACGGCCGGGGACCGGGCGGATCTCCTCGTACGCGGACAGAATACGGGGGAGCCCGGGGCATCCGAAGAGTTCCAGCAGGGCCAGATCGGTCTCGGGGTGGCCGCCCTGGGCAGCGGGGTCAATCAGCCGGGCACGGCCGTCAGCGGACCAGTGCACATTGCCCGACCACAGATCCCCATGGATGACGACGGGCGGCTGCGGCTCGCCGGCGACCTCATCGATCCGCGCACACAGCCGCTCCACGGCCCGGGCGTCGGCGGGCGCGATCCCGCCGTTGTCCACCGCGCGGCGCAGAAAGGGCAGCAGCCGGTACTCGGCATGGAAGGCGGGCCACTCCGTGGGTGCGGAGACAGGCTCCGCGGGGCAGGTGAGCGGCAGCGGACCGAGGTAGCAGGGGCGGTCCGGGGTGCCATAGGAGTCGGCCGGGGTGCTGTGCAGCCCGGCCAGCTCACGGCCGAGCCGCTCGGCCTGTGCGGAGGAGGCGGGCCCCGGTTCGATCCACTCCAGTGCGAGGAGATCGGGCTCGGTGGCGAGCACATCGGGCACGGCCACGGTGCCGGTGGCGCGCAGCGCGGCCAGCCCGGCGGACTCCGCTGCGAAGAAGTCCGCCGGGGCATGGGCGAGCGTTTTGGCGAAGACCGTCCGGCCATCGGTGAGCGTGATCCGCTGGGCATCGCAGACGGAGCCACCACCCACCGGGCGGGAGCCGGTGGCCGCACTGCCGGTGAGCGCGGCCACCCGGGAAGCCAGAGGTGTCATCCACCGATGATCTCAGAGGGACGGGTCTATCCGCGCGTCCATGGCCTGCAGCGCCGTGGTGACCGGCTGGAAGAAGGTCACACCGCCCTGCGTACAGTCACCGCTGCCGCCGGAGGTGAGACCCACTGCGGCGTCGCCGGAGAACATGGCACCACCGCTGTCACCGGGCTCGGCGCACACATCGGTCTGTATGAGGCCGTTCACGATGTCGCCATTGCCGTAGTTCACCGTGGCGTTGAGGCCGGTCACCGTGCCCTCGCTGAGGCCAGTGGTGCTGCCGCTGCGCTGCACCGGCATACCGACGCTTGCCTCGGCGGCTCTGTTGATCTGTTGGGTGGTGCCATTCTTGAGATCCACGGTGCTCGGGGCCTCGGCGTTCTGGTCGTCATAGCCCACCAGCGCGAAGTCGCTGCCGGGGAACTGCGATGTGACGGTGGTGCCCAGCGGCTGGGTTCCGGTCTGGTCGGCGCTCCATATCTGTCCGGCGCCGCCGCAGTGACCCGCGGTGAGAAACGCCTTCACACCGTTCACGCTGACGTTGAAGCCGAGGGAACAGCGCGAACCTCCGCCGAAGATGGCGTCACCGCCGTCCGCGAACGGCTTGAACTCCCCTGCGGACCGCTGGACGGTGACCGTGTCCCGCATCCGGTTGGTGGACTCGGTGAGCCTGTCCCACTTCTCGCCGGTGACCGTGCTGTCGGCGACAACCACGACCTTGTTCGTTCTGGGGTCGATGGACCAGGCGGTGCCCGGCACTGATGCCCGCTCGCGCAGTGCGCTGATGGTGTCCCGCAGGACCGTCATGCTGTTCTTCACCACTCTCGGCTCGGCGCCCTGGGCCTGGGCGCTGTCCGCTGCCTCCTCGTTCAGCACATTCATCACAAGCCGGCCGGAGCCGTTGTCGAAGTACCAGCCCGCCGCTTCCGCGCCGAGTTCCGAGGCGAGCTCCGGGCCGAGCCGTGCGGCGTCCTGTTGGGTGAGCGTTCTGGCGGCCGACGGCTGGTCGGGGCTCGCGTTGGCGCTGGGCAGCAGGACGGCGGCCGTGACCAGCCCGGCCGCGGCCGCTCCGGCGGCGACTGCGGCGCGCTTGTTCACTCGTCGGTGGCTCAATTCACTGACCTCCAGCGGGCAGAGACCTTCGTGGACCTGTGCTTCTTCCACCGACTCATACGCACCCCGCGCCCAACTCACTCAACCCAAGGGAGGTTTCATCATCTGGATCTCGCGCCACGCAGGTCCCCAGGCTGCCCGGACGCTGGGTTCAGCAGAGCTCCATGTGTGTGGGGTGGTTGGCGTTAAAGCCGTACCCGGCGAATGTCGCCGTTTGCTGGGGCTCGATCAGCCTGCAGGGGCTCACCATGCCGTCCGTATACACCACCTGTACGGACTGTGGGTCTTCGCAGCCGTTGGTCACAAAGGTGTAGCGCCAGCTGGAGGCGTAGCTGACACAGGGCGGCGGCGCCCCGTCCTGGGCGACCGCGGTACTGAAGGGCGTGACTGCCAGGGCGGTGCCGACCAGCACCGGCACGGCGGCGGCGCGCAAGCGGACGTGAATGCGGACGTGGGCCATGGAGACAACTCCCTCTCCTCGAAGGTGACGGGCACTCATTCTCCCGCAGCTGCAAGTAATTTCAGTGTCTTGCGCAAGAAT
Source organism: Streptomyces gobiensis (assembly GCF_021216675.1). Lineage (NCBI taxonomy): Bacteria > Bacillati > Actinomycetota > Actinomycetes > Kitasatosporales > Streptomycetaceae > Streptomyces > Streptomyces gobiensis. The sequence continues at coordinate 5,369,624 of NZ_CP086120.1, forward strand.
GACGGGTTACCAGCGGGGTGAAGGCCAAACGGCTGCTGGCACACAGCTGAGGGCGGCGATCAACGGAAGCTCACCCGCTCCAGCCAGGGCTCCACACAAAGACATGCGGGCACCTTATGGAGGTCCCAGCGCAGCACCCATACCGCTTTTAGCGCGTGAACCCGTGCGTAGCATGCAGAGGTGGCGCGCATGGTGGGAATCAAGGATGTCGCCCGACGGGCGGGAGTCTCAGTCGGCACGGTCTCCAATGTGATCAACCGTCCTGAGATGGTCGCCGAGGAGACCCGTGAGCGGGTCCAGATCGCCATCTGCGAACTGGGCTATGTCCGCAGTGAGTCGGCCCGGCAGCTGCGGGCGGGACAGAGCCGGATCATCGCGCTGCTCGTACTGGATATGGCCAACCCATTCTTTGTAGATGTCGCCTCAGGCGCGGAACGGGCAGCCCGGGAGGCAGGGCTCGGCGTGATGATGTGCAACACCGGGCAGAGGCCCAGTGAAGAGGCCGAATATCTCTCGTTCTTCGCTGAACAGCGAGTGCGCGGCGTGCTGATCACCCCGGCGGACCCCAGCGGCCGTAATCTGGCTGAGTTCCGACGGCACGGCATATCGGCCGTCCTGGTCGACCGGGTGCTGCCCGGCAGCCCGGAGGGTTGCTCGGTCTCCGTCAACGACGTCGCTGGCGGCAGACTCGCAGCGCGGCATCTGCTTACGCAGGGACATCGCGGCTTGGCCTATATCAGTGGCCCTATGCACCTTGCCCAGTGTCAGGACCGCCGCACGGGCGCCCTGGAGACGCTTGAAGAAGCGGGCTTACCGGAGGCAGAGCTGCGCCATATCGAGACGGCGCGGCTGGATGTGGCGGCGGGGCGGGACGCGGGGGCGCGGTTGCTGGGAATGTCGCCGAGGCCGACAGCGGCGTTCTGCGCCAACGACCTGCTGGCGCTGGGGATGCTGCAGGCGCTCTATGGCGCTGGTGTCTCGGTGCCGGAGGAGATAGCACTGGTGGGCTATGACGATATCCACTTCGCCTCGGCCGCCGCCGTGCCGTTGACCTCGGTGCGGCAGCCGGCGTACCGGATGGGACATATGGCCGCCGAGCTGCTCATCGAGGAGACCGGTGACCGGGCGGGCCGGCATGAGCATCAGCGGATCGTTCTCCAGCCCGAACTGGTCGTACGCAGCTCCAGCGTCGCGGCGCACCGCTAGCCGAACCGCGACGCCGCCGCCCGTCGCTTGCGCACCGTAAGCATCGTGTGCCACGCATCTACACGCAGCCAATTCACCAGCACCCACACGTTCGGGCGAACAGGTTCGTCTGTTCGCTCGCTGTCGAGCAGGCACGGATACCCCGATCGGCTGGCCGGAGGCCCGTATCCGACCGGCCCAGGCGTTGGACAGGCCAGTCTGTCCCCCACCGCCGGGGCGTTAGAGGATGGAGGTATGAGCGACCGCTTCAGCACACGCACCCTCGATGTGACCACCGGCTCCGGGGAGGCCGTCGCCGATCTCACCCGCGACTGCGAGGCCTTTCTCGCTGAGGCCGCGGGGAGCCGCGACGGGCTGCTCAACGTTTTCGTTCCGCACGCGACCGCCGGTGTCGCGATTCTGGAGACCGGCGCCGGGAGTGACGACGATCTGCTCGCCGTGCTGCAGGAGCTGCTGCCCGCGGATGACCGCTGGCGCCACCGGCACGGCAGCCCCGGGCATGGCCGTGATCACGTGCTGCCCGCGCTGGTGCCGCCGCACGCCACGCTGCCGGTCATCAGCGGACGGCTGGCGCTGGGTACGTGGCAATCCGTCTGCCTGGTCGATACGAACGGGGACAACCCGAACCGCCAGGTCCGGCTGACCTTCCTCTGCTAGCGGCCCGCCCTCCGCCCTGGGGCCCCGGACGAAGTCCGGGGGGAGGAGACTGCCCACAACACTTGGGGTCGGGGCGAAGCCCCCAGTTTCGGGAAGGTGGGGTCGCCTCCCAGATGGAGGGTCAGGGGAGAAGATCCCCCGGTCAGAGCCAGTCGTAGGCGGTTTGGGCGTCGAAGTCTTCCTGGCCGCCGGGGAAACAGAGCCCTGCCGTGGTGAAGGCGGGATCGTCAGCGGTCTCCGGGAGGTAGGGCACGGCGATGCACCGCATCCCGGCGCGGCGCGCCGCCTCCGCGCCCGGGGCGGCGTCCTCCACCACCACGCACCGGGCGGGCTCGGCCCCAAGGCGCTGGGCTGCTTCCAGAAAGACATCCGCGTCCGGCTTGCCCCGCTCGACCTCCTCAGCCGACACATAGCGCGGCAGCAGATGGCTCAGGCCGGTCCCTGCGAGCACCGTCCCGATGGCCGTCCGGGAGGACCCCGAGGCGATAATCATCGGATGCCCGGCGGTGTACAGCTGCTCCGCGAACTTCCGCATCTCCGGGAACACCTCCGTGGAGGCGCGTGCCAGCTCCAGGTAGGCCTGGTTCTTCTCCCTCAGCAGCTGGTCGACCGGAGCGTCGATGGCGTACTCCTCGCGCAGTGTCGCCAGGGTCTCCCGGGTGCCGATCCCGATGAAGCGCTGGTGGTCCTGCCAGGTGAAGCCGGTCACCCCGTGGCTGATCAGGACGCGCCGCCCCGCCTGGTAGTAGTTGGGCTCGCTGTCCACGAGTGTGCCGTCGAGATCGAAGATCACCGCGGTGCCGGGGGAGTCGTTCATACGCACAAGCATGCCAAGGCGGCGCTCCACCGATTTGGTTGTAGGGGACAAGAGATGCTTTCCTCTTGGTCGTATCAGCATGCGGACAGAAGTGAGCGAGCCGAGCGTGAAGAGGATGTTCGTGGCCCCGGACCCGGGGCGGGTCAGGCTGCGCACCTCACTGCGTGCGGTGCTCGGTGTCGCCCTCGCCGTCGCGGCCGCCGCGCTGGCGGGGCTTGGGCTGGTGCCCGCCATCACCGGTGGCGTGGCCGCGCTTCTCGCGCTCTTCACCGTCACCGACCCGGCCATCTCCCGGCAGGCGGTCACCACCGCGCTGCTGCCGGTGATCGGCCTGCCGGTGCTGGCGCTCGCCGCCGTGCTGCACGACTACCCGCCGCTCCGGGACGGGGTCTTCCTGGCGATCGTCTTCGCCGGGGTGTACGCCAGGCGCTGGGGTCCGCGCGGGAACGCACTGGGCATCTTCGCGTTCATGATGTTCTTCGTCACGCAGTTTCTGCGGCCTACCACAGGTCAGCTGCTGGAGCTGTACGCGGCCGTGCTGATCGCGCTGGCCGCCAGCTCAACGGTCCGATTCGGGCTGTGGTGCATCGAGCGCCGCACGCCTGCGCCGCCCGCTCCCGCCCCGCTCGAGGGCCCGGGGCTGCGCAGGCCCACGACGCGGCAGGCCTTCCAGGCCCTGGTCGCGTGCGGCTTCGCGCTCGCGGTCGGCCAGGCGGTCTCGCATGAGCGCTGGTACTGGGCGGTCGGCGCCGCTTGGTGGATCTTCGTTAATACCGCTTCACGCGGTGAGACGCTGGTCCGTGGCTTCCGCCGGGTGCTTGGCACCGTCTGTGGAATCGCCGCCGGGCTGCTGGTCGCGCTGCCGGTGGACGGCGCGATGGCGCCCACCGCCGCACTGGTCGCCGTCTGCGTGTTCGGGATCTTCTACACCGCGGCCACCTCATACAGCTGGATGATGTTCTTCGTGACCGTCATGGTCGGGCTGCTCTATGGGCTGCTCGGGGTGCTGCACGCCGGACTTCTCGGACTGCGGTTGCAGGAGACCGCGGTCGGTGCGCTCGGCGCCGCCCTCGCGGTGGCGTTCGTACTTCCGATCACCACTCATGCCGCGACCCATGCCTGGATCCAGCGTGCCCTGATCTGTCTGCGCCACTGCACGGCGGACGCGGCGCGCCGGCTCAGCGGGGACACGGCCGCCGACCCCGCGCCGCGCGTCGCTGAGCTGGAGCTGCTGCTCGGCCGGGTCCGCATGGCGCTCGCGCCGCTTGTGCACCCGCTCAACCCGCGGCGTGCCCGCAAGGCCCGGGCCCGGCAGATCCTCGTGCTGCTCGACGACTGTGCCCGGCAGGTACGCGGCCTGGCCGAGGTCGCCGCCGACCCGGACGCCTCACACGACGCCCGGCTGAGCGCCGCCTGTCAGCGTGTGGAGACGGCGGTGTGGTGGCTGGTACGGCAGGGGACGCCCGGCGCCGGTCCCAGGACCGCCGTCGCACCGCACGGCGCCGTACGCGCCGTACCGGAGCAGCACCCTGGGGCCGAGCGGGCGCTGGCTCATCTGCATGGTCTGGAGAGGGCCCTGGCCGGGCTGGCCACACCGCTCCACAGTGCGCCCCACGCGCCCCTGACGCCCGCTTGACCCCAAGCTCCGGTCCAGACCAACTGTTACGGTCACCTTGACGGCCAGCTGAGGGAAGAGGCGGCGCGATGGGCGGCACGGTCAGTGGGCAGCGGGCATACATCGGTTCGTTCACCTCGGCGGGTGGTCGCGGTATCACCACGGCTGCCGTTGACTCGGACAGCGGCGCACTGAGCGTGCTGAGCCATGCGGACGTCGTTCCCGATCCCTCGTATCTGGCTCTCGCCTCGGGCTCGGGAAAGCTCTACGCGGTGAGCGAGACCGATGACGGCAAGGCGGTGGCGTTCTCCCTCGCCGATCCTGACAGGCCGCTGCTGGCTGGCGGTGTCGTGCCGGTGGGCGGGGCCGCTCCCACTCATCTGGCGGTCGCGGCGGGGCAGCTGTTCACCGCCAACTACGGCTCGGGCAGCGTCAGCTCACTGCCCCTACGGGCCGACGGCACCCCCAACGGACAGCGGCTCGCCGTGCTGCCGCACAAGGGGCACGGCCCGGTTGCCGAACGGCAGGAGGGGCCGCATGTCCACGCCGTGGTGGCCGACGCCGGCTGGCGCTGGCTGCTCGCCACCGATCTGGGCACCGACTCGGTGTGGGTCTACCGGCTTGACCACGTGGGCGCTGCCCCAAGCCCGCACCGCGAGGTGCCGATGCGGGCGGGGACCGGACCCCGGCACCTCGCTTTTCATCCGCACGGTGAGTGGGCGTATGTCATCAATGAGCTCGACTCAACGATCACCAGCTGCCGCTGGGACGCCGAGGCCGGTGCGCTGGAGCCGCTTGTGGAGACTCCTACCCGGCCCGCTGGCACGCAGGGGGCCAACTACCCTTCTGCCCTGGTCATCTCGGCGGACGGCCGGTTCGCCTGGGCGGCCAACCGGGGGGACGACAGCATCGCCGTGTTCGCCCTGGGCGGCCGTGATGGGGCCATGGAACTGCTCGCCACCGTGGCATGCGGCGGGCACTGGCCGCGTGACCTGGCGCTCGATCCAGCCGGACGGCACCTCTACGCGGCGAATGAACGCTCCGGCGAAGTGGCCTGGTTCACCATCGACGCGGCCACCGGAACCCCGCGCCACGCGGGCGCGCTGGCGGCTCCGGCGGCCAGCTGTGTCGTATGCGTGTGAACTCGCCGTCTGAACCGGGTCGCCTGATTCAGCGCACCGGGGCGCCCTGTGGGGATTGCTGGGCGATGCCGACCTTCGCACCGTACGCAGATGCGACCAGCTTGCCGATCGCCGGGTAACCGCCCAGCGGTTCGGCGGACTGGCAGCCGGCCTCCTGTGCGGCGGCCGTCAGCAGGTCCTCCGGCACCTCGGGGCCGATCAGGCACGGGGCGAGTGCGAGCTGCTGCGAGCCGGAGGCGTACAGCTGCTCAGCGGTGCGGCTGATGGCGCCCTCCTCGTCCAGCGGGGCCGCCAGTACCGGCACCGCCAGTCGCGCGGCCAGCAGCATGCCGGTGATGCCCGCGACCTGTACGGCCTCGTCGCCGCCCACGGTCGCCAGGATGATGCCATCGGCGGCGGTTGCCACGGTGAACAGCCTGGCACGGTCGGCGCGGGCCAGACCGGCCTCCGAGAGCCGCACATGCACGGCCTCGGCGAGCAGCGGGTGCGGGCCGAGCACATCGGTCAGCTCGGCGCCGGAGCCGCTGTTCAGCACGGCCTGGCGTATCCGGCGCATCAGCGCGGCGTCCGGGCCTGCCAGCAGCGGGACCACTACGGCGGCGGGTGCCTGTCCGGCGTTCTCGTCCGCGCTGTCCGGGGCGGTGCGGGCGGCTTGCTCGGCCGCGGTCTGCGTCAGCACGGTCTCCAGTGCCGGGAACTCCTCGCCGTCACTGTCCACATAGCCGATCCGGGCGTCCAGACCAGGAAGCTCGGAGCGGGCAATGCTCAAGGTCTCCTCGGCGAGGCTGCGGGTCGCGCTGGTCGGCGTGCCGGGGACAGCCAGCACCAGCGCGGGCGCGCCCTCGGGGGCGACGACGGGCTCCGGTCGGCGGTGCCGTCCGGGCTGGCGGGGACGCGGCATTCGTACGGGCAGGCCACCTTCGGGCCCAGTGGGGGAGCTCATGGCCCGGCATGCTAATGCCTTGATGGGCTTGGCTGTTCGGGCGGGGCAGACCAGTCCGGTTCTGTCCTGATTCCTCCCGCGCGTCGTCCGTTGCTTCGGCCCGTGTTTTTGGCCGGTTCGCTCAACTGAGGTGCAGGAGTGCTGGATCAGCTGGTAGCCGTAGCGTTCCCCCGGCCAGTCGCCTCGCGATCAGCAGCGCTCCGGCCAGCGGGTCACCCGCCGCCGGGACGGTCCGGACCTGGGGCACTCGCTCGCTGAGTTCCGTGCGCAGCGGCGCGAGCAGGGGCTCGCCGATGCGGAACAGTCCGCCGGTGAGCGCCAGCGCGCTGCCGTGCGCCGTGGGGCAGACGGCGGCAGCCGAGAGGGCGATCTGCCGGGCGGCTTCCCGGAGAATTCCGGTCGACACGGGGTCAACACCGGCGCAGCGGGCAACTTCCGGGGCGAAAGAGGCGAGCATCGCGGGCCGGTCCGTGCGCGAGTAGAGCTGACCCGGCAGGTCATCCAGCGGCCCGAAGGCCTTCTCCGCACGGTCCAGCAGCGCCGCGGATCCCTCCGCGCGACCGTCGTACGCCCGCATCGCGGCTGCCAGCCCGGCCCGGCCGATCCATGCCCCGCTGCCGCAGTCGCCCAGCAGATGTCCCCAGCCGTCCGCCCGCCGCCAGGACCCCAGATCCGTGCCCAGGGCGATCATCCCGGTGCCCGCTGCCACGACCGCGCCCGGCCGCTCACCGAGCGCCCCGGCGTACGCGGCCACCGCATCGGCGGCCAGCGCCAGCCGCCGCACCCCGAAGGCCCGGGCCAGCGCGCCCGGCAGCTCGGCCCGCAGCCCATCGCCGAGCGTGGCCATCCCGGCCGCGCCCACACAGACGGCGGCGATACGGCCGCTACGGTCCCCGGCGTCCGCCTCGGCCAGCAGCCCATGGGCGGCGGGCAGCAGCTGTTCCAGCAGATGCGCCGCATCGATCCCCGAGGCCCCGGTACGAACCGGCTCCCCGTAGACGACTCTGCCGCCCGGCTCCGGCACTCCACCGTCCGCGGACACGGATACGGGCGCGGGCGCGGGCGCGGGCGCGAGGGCGATTCGTAGCCCAGAACCCCCCGAGTCGACCCCCAGCACCCAGTCGGTCATGGCAGGCGCCAGTCGACCGGCTGGGCGCCCTGCCGGGCCAGCAGATCGTTGACCCGGCTGAACGGCCGGGAGCCGAAGAAGCCACGGTCCGCCGACATGGGGGAGGGGTGCGAGGACTCCACCGAGGGGATCTCTCCCAGCAGTGGACGCAGATTGCGGGCGTCCCGCCCCCACAGGATCGCCACCAGTGGCTTGCCCCGGCTGGCCAGCGCCCGGATGGCCTGCTCGGTGACCTCCTCCCAGCCCTTGCCACGGTGCGCGGCGGGCTTGCGCGGCGCGGTGGTCAGCGCCCTGTTGAGCAGCAGTACCCCCTGCTGGGTCCAGGGCGTGAGATCACCATTCGACGGCCGGGGCAGTCCAAGATCGCTGTGCATTTCCCGGAAGATGTTCTCCAGACTGCCCGGCAGCGGTCTGACCTCAGGCGCGACCGAAAACGACAGCCCCACCGCGTGCCCCGGAGTGGGATAGGGGTCCTGGCCGACGATCAGCACCCGCACATCGTCGAAAGGCTGCTGGAAGGCCCGCAGCACATTCGGGCCCGCCGGCAGATACGTGCGCCCTGCGGCGATCTCCGCCCGCAGGAAGTCGCCCATCGCGGTGATCCGTTCAGCTACGGGCTCCAGCGCCTTGGCCCAGCCCGGTTCAACGATCTCATTCAACGGTCGTCCAGCCACGGGCCGTTACCCTACCCCCTCCCGCTCTGAGCCAGCGCGCCAGCGGAAGAGAGCCCAATGGCTCATACCGCCACCGCTCGCACACACAGCACATCGGGCAGATGCGCGGCCACCTGGCCCCAGCTGTCGCCGTCATCCGCGCTGGCGTACACCTCACCATTGCGGTTGCCGAAATACACGCCCGCCGGGTCATTGCCATCCGTACAGAGCGCGTCGCGCAGCACCGGGCCGTGGTGCGGGGCGTCCGGCAGGCCGGTGCCCAGCGCCTCCCAGCTCGCGCCCGCGTCCTGGGTGCGGTACACCCGGCAGCGGTGACCGGCCGGGACCCGGTCCACGTCCGCGTTCAGCGGGAAGAGGTACGCGGTGTCCGGGCGGCGGGGGTGGGTGACGACCGGGAAGCCGAAGGTGGAGGGCAGTCCCGCTTCGATCGGGGCCCAGCGGCGGCCTCCGTCATCACTTCGGTACACACCCCAGTGGTTCTGCAGATACATCCGGTCGGGGTCGGCCGCGTCCCGGGCGACCTTGTGAACGCACTGCCCGAACTCCGGATCGGGGTCCGGGAGGAAGACCGCCGATACGCCCTGGTTGGCAGGCGCCCAGCTCTTGCCGCCGTCCTCGGTCCGGTACACCCCGCCGGCGGATACCGCCACCGTTACCACCCGGTCATCGCGCGGGTCGACCAGGATCGTATGCAGCCCCAGTCCGCCACCGCCTGGGTGCCATTTCGGCCGGGTGGGGTGGTCCCACAGGGGACGGACCAGCTCAAAGGTCTCGCCACGGTCGGCCGAGCGGTACAGCGCGGCCGGTTCCGTCCCGGCGTAGACGACGTCCGGCTCCCCTGCACCGCCCGGAGCGAGCTGCCAGATCCGCTCCAGCGAGGTGCCGGTGTCCGCGGGGAACCTCACCGCGGGCTGCGCCGGCTCACGCCAGGTGGCACCCAGGTCATCAGAGTGGAATACGGACGGACCCCAGTGCGCGCTGTCGCCGCCGACCAGCAGCCGGGGCGTGGCGTGGCGGGTGTCGATGGCGAGAGCGTAGACCGCCTGGTCCCTGAAATGCGGTCCGTCCAGCTTCCAGGAGCCACCTCGCCTACGGCCCAGGAAGACACCTTTGCGTGTGCCGATTGCGAGCAGTACATCAGTCATGCCGGACACCTCCGGGACGCCGTTGTCTCTGGTGGGCGAAAGTCTGCCCCCCACCACTGACAACCGAGCCCCGGAAGCAGTGACCCGCTGGTCAGGCGGCACGTCCATACTGCTTCGGGAAGCGCTGGACCGCCGCGCCCAGCTCGCGTGCCGCGCGATGCGCCCAGTACGGCTCGCGCAGCAGCTGGCGGCCCAGCAGCACCGCGTCCGCCTCGCCATTGGCGAGGATCTTCGCCGCCTGCTCCGGCTCGGTGATCTCGCCGACCGCCGCCACCGGCAGCCCGGTCTCCGTCTTGACCCGTGCGGCGAACGGCACCTGATAGCCCGGCCCGGTGGGGATCGTGACACGCGGGGCGTTCCCGCCTGTCGACACATCAAGCAGATCCACTCCGTGCGCCTTCAGCTCCCGGGCGAAGCGCACCGTGTCATCGGCGGTCCAGCCGCCCTCCGCCAGCCAGTCGGTGGCCGAGATCCGGAAGAGCAGCGGCAGCTCCTGCGGCCACACCTCACGCACCGCGTCCACCACCTCCAGCGCGAAGCGGATGCGGTTGCCGAAGCCGCCGCCATAGGCGTCCGTGCGGTGATTGCTGTACGGCGACAGGAACTCACCGATCAGATAGCCGTGTGCGCCATGCACCTCCACGACCTCAAAACCGGCGTCGAGCGCCCGCCGCGCCCCCTCCGCGAACTCCTGGACGATGCGCTCTATCTGTTCCCCGGTCAGCTCATCCGGCACCGGGTGGCCCTCGTCGAAGGGCAGCGGGCTGGGGGCGAGTGGCTGCCAGCCGTGCTCCTCCCGGCCGAGCGGTGCACCACCCAGCCAGGGCCGGCCGGTCGACGCCTTGCGTCCGGCGTGGGCGAGCTGGATGCCGGGAACGGTGCCCTGTTCCTTGAGGAAGCCGGTGATCCGCCGCAGCGCCGTCACCTGCTGCTCGTTCCAGATGCCCAGGTCCGCGGGGCTGATCCGGCCCTCCGGGCTGACCGCCGTCGCCTCCACCAGGATCAGCCCGGTGCCGCCGGTGGCCCGTGCCGCGTAGTGCGCGAAGTGCCAGTCGGTGGCGACGCCCGCGTTCGGGCCGAAGACCTCTGCGGAGTACTGGCACATGGGCGCCATCCAGACGCGGTTGGGCAGGGTCAGCGACCGCAGGGTGCAGGGCTCGAACAAAGCGCTCACGGCAGGCTCCTCGTGGTTTCTCGCCGGGTTGGCGCTCGTACGATACGCCTCGTAGTACGGCGGGTGTCAAACTACGATGAGTCTCGTACAATCGGTCCTGTGATGACCCGAGCAGAGCAGCCCCCGACAGCCGGACGCGAGCTGGAGCATCCGGCGCGCGCGGAGATCCGGCTGGAGCACGTCCTGCACGCCCTCGCCGATCCGATGCGGCTGGCGGTCGTACGGACCCTGGCCGCGTGCGAGTCCGAGCTGACCTGCTCGGCCCTTGAGCTGCCGGTCAGCAAGTCCACCTGCACCCACCACTTCCGTGTGCTGCGTGAGACCGGGGTGATCAGCCAGATCTACCGGGGCACGGCCAAGATGAACATGCTGCGCAGGGACGATCTGGACACCCTCTTCCCCGGGCTGCTCGACTGCGTTCTCACCGCGTCCGCCCAGGAGGCCGCCCGGTCTGAGAGCTCACGGGCCCGACGGAGCTGACTCAGCGGTGACCGTCCGCCGCTGACAGCAGCCCGGACCAGTCCGGGATCTTCACCGTGGTACGCGACAGACTCCGCCCCAGCTCTGCCTCGGCCGCCTCGATCCCGAGCCAGCCGGGCCACTGAACGGGCTCCTGGCCCATCGCCCGCAGGGCGTCCAGCGGATCCTTGGAGGCCACCGGGCGGGCAGCGAGCGCGTCGGCGTCCGCCAGCAGTGAGGTCACGGTCTCCTTGGCACAGGGGCGGTTGGTGCCGATGACCCCGGTGGGCCCGCGCTTGATCCAGCCAGCGACATACTCGCCGGGTGAGGGCGCCCCCTCGCGCAGCACCCGGCCCTGGTCATGCGGCACCGTCCCGGTCGAGGCGTCGAAGGGCAGGCCGGGCAGCGGGCTGCCGCGGTAGCCGACGGAACGCAGCACCAACTGCGCCTCGATGTCCTCAAAGCGCCCCGTGCCGGCGACTCCGCCCTGCCCGTCCGGCGCCGTCCGCTCGAACCGCACCGCCCGCACCGCGCCCTCCTCCGCGCCGAGGACCGCCACGGGCCGCAGGAAGAAGCGCAGCTCGATACGGCGCGGCCGCCCCCGGGGCGGGGTCCCGGCCCAGTCGCGCAGCGCGGCCACATTGCGCCGGGCGACCGCGGGCAGCCCGTCGGGGTCCGCGTACCGTGGATCGAGCGCCAGCTCCGCCTCCCGTACGGTGGCGTCGGCGCCCGGCAGTGAGCCCAGCTCACGCAGCTCCTTGGTGGTGAACTTGGCCTGCGACGGTCCCCGTCGGCCCACCATGTGGATCTCGGTGACCGAGCCCGCCGCCAGGGCGTCCAGCGGCCCCTGCGGAATGTCGGTGCCGCGCAGCTCCTCGGTACCGCGCGCGAGGATCCGGGTCACATCGACGGCGACATTGCCGACCCCGATGACGACCGCGGACCGCGCCCCGAGGGCGAACCGGCCCGCCGCGGCATCCGGGTGGGCGCTGTACCAGGAGACGAAGTCGGTCGCTGAGTAGCTGCCCGGCAGGTCCTCGCCCGGGATGCCGAGCCGTCGGTCGGTCGCGGCGCCGACGCAGTAGACCACCGCCGGGTAGAGGCTGCGCAGCTCCTCGATGCCCACCCCGTCCGTACCGACCGGGACGTTCCCCAGGAAACGCACCCGGGGATCCTCCAGCACCCTGCGGAGATTGTTCTGCAGTGATTTGATCTTCTCGTGGTCGGGCGCCACGCCATAGCGGACCAGCCCATACGGGCAGGGCAGCCGGTCAAGCACGTCGATCGCCACCCCCGGGACCAGCTCCTGGTCAAGCAGGGACTGCGCGGCGTACACACCGCTGGGGCCCGAGCCGACAATGGCGACGCGCTGCAGAGGACTCACGGTCGGATTCCTTTCCGCCGGGTGATTCCAGCATCGCACTGGAACGGGACGTACGGGAGTACGCCAGCGGGATGCGTGATGACTCAGTCGCGTCCCGGCCCCCAGCTTCCTACCGCTGAATCCCCGCCGGGAGCGGTGGCGTACCGGCGGGCGGTGCCGCCTCTGGCGGGACACCCTGCCGCCAGTCCAGCCCGTAGCGGGCGAAGAGCTCCGCCCGCAGCCGTGACAGCGGCATCGGCGCGCCGGGCAGCAGTACGGCCACGACCGCGCCCATCAACAGGGCCCGCAGCAGCGGATAGTCGGTCTCCGGACTGGCTGAGCCATAACGCGCCACGGTGTCCCGCAGCAGCCCCGCGAGCCGCTGCTGCTCATCGCACTGGACAAAGCCGTCCTGCTGCAGAATCCCGGCCATATGTGTACGCATCAGCGTCGGGTGGTCCTGGGCCAGCCCCAGGATCGCGTCAATGGCCCGGGCCAGCAGCTCCCGCCCGGCATCCGGGCCAGTTGGCGCCGGCTCACGCCGGAGCGCGTCGGCGAGCGTCCGGTGCATCAGCCGGTGCACGGCGGACTGCAGCAAGTGCCGCTTGCCCGGGAAGTAATAGGACACCAGTCCCCGGGCTGCCCCGGCCCGGTCCGCTATATCACCGAGCGTGGTGGCTTCGTATCCGCGCTCACCCACGAGTTCGACCGTCGCTTGCAGCAGCCGTTCACGTGAGCGTCGGCGCAATTCTTCGTTGACCGAGGCGCTTCTGGGGGACATCCTGTAACTCCTGCGTTGACTGGCTGCGAGCCAATATACTCAGCGCGGCGCTGAGGGTGCCCAGTTGGGCACCCTCAGGCCAAGGCCGCCGGTCTTGGGTGACGCGGGGGATCACCCAAGGCCGGTTCTTCTCTGCCGTGTTTGGGTGTCAGCCGGATTATCCCGGCCCCGGGCAAGGGAAGTTACACAGCGGCGCCCTGGGGAGATCAGCCCAGGGCGGAGAGACCGGGAACGAACGCGACCAGCAGGGGAACGAGCGGCACCAGCGAGGCCAGGGCCGTCATCCGCAGCCGACGGGCCACCGGGAGCCGTTCGGCGGGGGACAGCAGCCGGTTGACCCGGTGCGGAAGCTGGGCGCGATGGGCCGGGCAGGGGCCGAAGACACCGCGGTCCTCATTGAGCCCGACCAGGGCCAGCGCCGTGGTCAGCCGCCCATGGCGGCGGGAGGCGCAGTCGTCGGCGGCCAGCTCGACCAGCCGGTGCATCTGGTGCCGGAACGCACGGAAGACCGGCACCCGCGGAAAGCCCGCGGCCAGCGCCGAGGAGCAGTGCAGCAGCCAGTCATGACGGGCCCGGACATGCCCCTCCTCATGGGCGAGTACGGCGTCCAGCTGCCGGCCCTTCAGCCGTCGCAGCGCGGCTGTGGTGACGATCAGCCGGGGCGCCGTACCGGGCAGCCACCAGGCATCGGGGTGCTCGCCCTCCAGGACGACCAGCCGCTCGTCGGAGCTCTCCTCCTCGCCGGGCAGCAACGGGGAACGCGTCCGCAGACCGATGCGGCGCCTGCGGCGCCGGGAGCGTGTGGCGCGTACCTCCCGGCTGAGCATGGCCGCCGTCCAGATCCCGCCGCCGAAGAGCAGCACCGCCAGCGCGGCGGCCCAGGGCTGGCCCTCGGCGGAGAGCGCGTAGGCCTCGATGACCTGCCGGGGCGCGGGAGCGAAGACCTGACCGCGTACGACCTGCCAGGCCTCGGCGGCACAGAGTGCCATCGCGAGCACACAGCACATCAGTACGGCCGCCACCACGCACTGCCACATCCACAGCGCGAGCACCGGCTCACGGTCCGGCCAGGAACTGCGGGCCAGGACGCGTGGTGCCAGCACCGCGGTCAGACCACCCAGAAGCAGGAGCGCGAGCGCGACCATCATGGCGCCAGACTAGGACCCGGCCGCTACCCGCGGGTACGGTCCGGCTGTCGAAGTGATGTATTCCTCACACCCCTCAGGCGTCAAGCCTCACAGCGTGATCAGCATGGCGAACATCCCCAGCGCCAGTGCCAGCCGGCCTGCGGTGGCCACTTCCGGTTGCCGCAGCACCCCGGCTGGGCCGGCCACGGGCGCCGGTGTGCGGACCGTCGTGGGCAGCAGCCGGACGCTGCAGCACAGGGTGTAGGCGGCGAAGTAGACCAGCAGCGCTCCGGTCAGCAGCGGGATGCCGCCCGCCGCCGGGGAGTGCCCGGAGTGCGGTGCGGTGGGCGCGGCGGCCATGGTGCCCGCCATATAGATCATGGCAAGCGCTTCCACCAGGTGGTGCAGCTGGTGGGGCGCCCCGGAGCACAGCAGCGTCAGCGACCACAATGCGGCCACCGCGAAGACCACCGCGAAGAGCAGCGGCGGAGGCGGCGCCACCGCTGAGGAGGGCACCGCCATCGTTGCCATGCCGAAGCCCATCAGCGCCTCAACCCCCGAGGCCTGCCGCTGCCTGGGGGTCTCCCGGCGGGTACGCAGCAGACAGTAGGTCCCAGCCATCCCGCACACCGCCACCAGTAACCAACCGACCAGCGCCGGCCCGTGCATACGCACCCTCCCCGCTCGGCTCCCGGGAGGATTCCCCGCCCCTTCCGGCACAGGGGAGCGCACAGCAGCAACGGGGGAGCGCGGCCCGTCAGACGCCGCAGTCAGATACGGGGTGTCAGGTGCCGGGCCGGTATCTGAGGGGATGGTCCGCGGGGATCTCCACTACACAGATGCGGACCTCATCCGGCGCGGCCAGCCACATCTCCACCAGCCCCCAGGGCTCCTTGACCGGCGGCCGGACCACCTCGACCCCCCGCGCCGAGAGCTCCTCATACGCCGCGGCCACATCGGCGACCTGGAGCCACAGCCGCAGCCCGGGACACATCGGTTCCTCGGCCCGGCCGGAGATCTCCAGAAACCCGCCGCCCAGAAAGTAGACGGTCCCGCGCTCGGGCCCGGTCCCGAACTCCCGGTGAACGGCGAGGCCCAGCGCCCGGCCGTAGAAGTCCCGGGCGGCCTCCGGATCGGTGGGCCGCAGCAGCACCCTGCTGCTCAGTACGTGCACCATGGACACGACTCTAGTGGCACCGCGTTAGGCTCCTGGCCATGGACGCCGCACACACCACCGAGCTGGATTTCCGGGACGCCACCGAGGACGACATCGCCGCGCTGGTCGCGCTGCTCGACTCGGCTTACCGAGGGGACGCCAGCCGGGCGGGGTGGACCACCGAGGCGGATCTGCTGGACGGGCAGCGCACCGATCCCGAGGGTGTGCGGGAGGTCATCACGGCTCCGCAGAGCCGGCTGCTCGTCGTGGCGAGCGGCGGTGAGCTGGTGGCCTGCTGCCAGCTGGCGCGGCGTGCGGACCCGGTGGGGGAGACGGCCGCGTACTTCGGGATGTTCGCCGTCCGCCCCGGGTTGCAGGGCAATGGCCTGGGCAAGCGGATCCTGGCCGAGGCGGAGCACACCGTACGGGCCGAGTGGGGCGCCCGGGAGATGCAGATGACGGTGATATCCGCCCGGGAGGACCTGATCGCCTGGTATGAGCGCCGCGGGTATGCCCGTACCGGAAAGATGATCCCCTTCCCGTACGGCGAGGAGCGCTTTGGCATCCCGCGCCGCCCTGACCTCCAGTTCGAGCTGCTGGTCAAGCCGCTCGGCTGACCGCCTCCCTGATGGCGGGCATATCGGTGATTACGCCGTCGAGCCCCAGCTCACGGGCGCGGGCCAGGTCCGCTGCCGAGTTGACCGTCCAGCTGATGACCTGGATACCCGCGGCGTGGCAGCGCTCCACGGTGTCGCTGTCCAGCTGGCACAGCTCGCAGGAGACCATGTACGCGCCAAGAGCCTGGGCGCGTTCCGGGGCCGTGGGTGTGGAGGTGCCGGTGACGAGCACGAGGGGCATCTTGGGCAGCAGCTGACGGGTCTGACGCAGCACCTCGTCATGGAAGGAGATCACGGTGACCCGCTGATGCAGGTCGCGCCGCTTGATCACCTCAGCGAGCGCCCGGGCCGCCGCGCGGTCCTTGATCTCGGCCTGGATGGGGGCCGTCACCGCGTCCACCACCTCTTCGAAAACCGGGATCCGCTCGCCCTGCCCCGCGTCCAGCTCGCGCAGCTCGGCGAGGGTGCGGTCGCTGATCAGGCCGGTGCCGTCGGTGGTGCGGTCCACCTCCGCGTCATGCATGACCACCAGCTCGCCGTCCTTGCTGAGATGCAGATCGAGCTCGATGGCGTCCATGCCCTCGAGCTCGGCCCGCCGGAAGGACCGCAGGGTGTTCTCCGGCTCGACACCCATCACCCCACGGTGACCGACGGTGAGTAGTGACACAGTGTGCTCGCTTCCGTGCGAAGGTCTGGCGGCGCATACGGTCCGTAGGCCTACGGACCGTATGCGCCGCCAGACTAACGGCCACCGGTCAACACCGGCTGAACAGCTCGCATCGCGATGGTGCGAAACTGCTGTCCCGGCGGGGTGAGGCAGGAAATTTTCTGTGTGACACATCTCTAAACCGGAGGATTTCCCGATGCTGGCCTTGAGTAAGGGAACGTCATATGCCTACGGTGTCGATACGCGACGTTCTCCCGTGGAGGGACAGTGATGACGGAGACCTTTTCGCCTGCGACAAACAAGGGCGGTGTTCTTCCCGCCGAGCCGGTGGTGTCTCACCCTGCCTGGAGTGAGCTCAAGGACGCCGTGGAGAAGATCCGGCCCTGGCAGTCCAAGGACGGCTCGATCGACCTAGAGGCCGAGGACGCGCCCACCCGGGACACCGTCGAGGCCGAGGTTGACCGTGTCATCGCCGCCATCGAGCGGATCGCTCCGCTGCTGCCGTACAACGACGCGTACCACCGGGCGCTCGTAGGTGACCTCCGCCGCTGGGCCGAGGGAGGCTTCGCCGTCCCCGACTTCCTGGACTCGCTGCTCGTCTTCCAGCCCGCTCAGCAGCGCGTCGACGGCCGCCAGCATCTGGTCGTCTTCCCGATGTACACCCAGAACGGCAACCCGGACCGCAACCTTGAGGCCGTCGTGCTGCGGATGGTCTGGCCCGACTGGCTCGCCGACCTGGAGCGCACCCGCTACGACAACCCGCTGTTCCTCGGCATCACCTTCGAGGACTTCACCAGCGGCTACGACACCAACTCCGCCGTGCTCTTCCCGGAGACCATCGCCGTACGCGAGGCGCCCGAGCGGTTCACCTGGGGAGGCATCTTCTGCGACCGCGAGGCCGCCCGCTTCCGCCGTGTCATCGATGCCGCCTGCGAGGTCACCAGCCTCGAACTCCCCGAGGAGGCCAAGGGCCTCCTCACCGACCAGGAGCGTGCCCAGCAGACCTTCGTCCTGTGGGACATGGTCCACGACCGCACCCACAGCCACGGTGATCTGCCCTTTGACCCCTTCATGATCAAACAGCGCCAGCCCTTCTGGATGTACGGGCTGGAGGAGCTGCGCTGTGACCTGACCGCCTTCCACGAGGCCGTCCAGCTGGAGGCCGACGGCTTCCCGCAGGGCCGCGATGTCCAGTACGCCGTCATACTGGAACGCCTCTTCCGCTTCCCTGTCACCGGCGAACGCAACCGCAACTACGACGGCCTCGGCGGCCAGCTCCTCTTCGCGTATCTGCACCAGAACGACGCGCTGCGCTGGCGGGACAACAAGCTCAGCATCGACTGGGACCGCGCCCGCGAGGTCACCGTACGGCTGCGCGAGGAGATCGAGACCCTCTACCGGGAGGGAATCGACCGGCCCAAGCTCGTGCACTGGCTCAAGGCCTACGAGCTGGTCTCCGCCTATCTCGCCCCGCACCCCGGATCGACCTGGGCCAAGGGCCCGGAGGCGCTGGATCTGAGCCTGCCACCGCGCAAACTCGTGGACGCGGTGCACCCGGATGAGTTTCCGCTGAGCATGTTCTACGAGGCACTTGCGAGGAAACTCCGTGGAGTGATCGCCTCCACCAAGGGCATCACCGCCGACAGCGCCGCACTCGCGGCGGCATGAGCATCAGAAAAGAGGAGGCGAGGAGCATGAGTACTGCGACCCCGGGCAACGGAAACGGCGGACCGCTCGAAGGTGCGGTAGTGGCCGTGGCCGGTGCGGGCGGGCCCGCCGGACACGCGGCGCTGCTGCGTCTCGCCGAGGCGGGTGCCGTCGTGGTGGGATGCGACTCCGACCCCGAGCGGCTGGCGCAGGGCGTGGACGCCGCGCGGGACGCCCACGGTGGGGCCACCGTCATCGGTGACACCGTTGATCTGCTCAACCTGGAGGAGACCCGGGAATGGGCTCAGCGGACCGAGAAGGAGTTCGGCCGCGTCGACGGACTGGTGCACCTGGTGGGCGGCTGGCGCGGCTCGGCGACCTTCGCCGAAACCGACCTCGCCGACTGGGATGTCCTGGAGAAACTGCTGATCCGGACCGTTCAGCACACCTCGCTGGCCTTCGAAGGCCCCCTGAACCGCAGTGGCAACGGCCGCTTTCTGCTGATCAGCGCCGCAGGCGCGAGCAAGCCCACCGCGCCCAACGCCGCCTACGCCGCCGCCAAGTCCGCCGCCGAGGCCTGGACCCTGGCGCTGGCCGACGCCTTCCGGAAGACCGGGGGCGAGGAAGGTCCGCACGCCGCGGCTGCCATCTTGATTGTGAAGGCGCTGGTGCACGACGCGATGCGGGCCGAGCGACCCAACGCCAAGTTCGCGGGCTTCACGGATGTCAAGGAGCTGGCCGAGGCCATCATTGGGACATGGAGCAAGCCCACCCAGGAAGTGAACGGAAACCGACTGTGGCTCACACCCCAGCCGTAAGGACCGACGCCCAGCGCCATCACGACCCTGAGGTGCGCGGCTTCGCCAGCGATAACTACGCGGGCGCGCACCCGGAGATCCTGGCCGCCCTCGCGCTGGCCAACGGCGGCCACCAGACCGCCTACGGCGGTGATGAGTACACCGAACATCTGCAGCAGGTCATACGCCGGCACTTCGGGGCGCGTGCCCAGGCCTTCCCGGTGTTCAACGGCACCGGCGCCAACGTCGTCGCCCTCCAGTCGGTCACGGACCGCTGGGGGGCGGTGATCGCCGCCGATACCGCCCACATCCATGTCGATGAGTGCGGCGCCCCCGAACGGGTGGGCGGACTGAAACTGCTCACCGTGCCCACCGAGGACGGCAAGCTCACCCCCGAGCTCATCGACCGGGAGGCCTACGGCTGGGACGACGAACACCGCGCCATGCCCCAGGTCGTCTCCATCGCCCAGAACACCGAGCTGGGCACCCTCTACACCCCCGACGAGATCCGGGCCATCTGCGAGCACGCCCATGAGCGCGGCATGGTGGTACACCTCGACGGCGCACGGATCGCCAACGCCGCGGCCGCCCTCGATGTGCCGATGCGCGCCTTCACCAACGTGGTGGGCGTGGACATCCTGTCGCTGGGCGGCACCAAGAACGGCGCGCTCTTCGGCGAGGCGGTCGTCGTCCTCAACCCGGACGCGGTACGGGCGATGAAGCATCTGCGCAAGCTGTCCATGCAGCTCGCTTCCAAGATGCGCTTTGTCTCCGTACAGCTTGAAGCGCTGCTCGCGGGCGATCTGTGGCTGCGCAACGCACGGCACGCCAACGCCATGGCCGCTCGGCTCGCCGAGGGCGTACGCGCCGTGGACGGTGTGGAGATTCTTCACCCCGTCCAGGCCAACGCGGTCTTCGCCCGGCTCCCGCACGATGTCAGTGAACGTCTCCAGAAGCGCTACCGCTTCTACTTCTGGGATGAAGCCGCAGGCGATGTCCGCTGGATGTGCTCCTTCGATACGACCGAGGATGACGTGGACGGCTTCCTGGCGGCCCTCCGGCAGGAGATAGCCAAGTAGCCAGGCGGGCGGCGGCGTTAGTCTTGCGGCACGCCTTGGCGCCGCTCGGCGCGGGGGCCGGGACAACGGGGAGAGGATGCTGTGACTGTACGGACGCGGGCTGAACGGGACGCCACCACAGTCGAGATGGTCTACGCCTTCGTGAGCGCTATCGTGCTGGCGGGTCTCGCCGCCCTCCTCGTGGCCGCCCCCGCGCTGTTCGCCGCTGCCCCGGGCCCCTGGCTCTCGGCCGCGCCATGGGTAGCGTGGGCCGTGTTCCTCACTCGGGTGCCGTATGTGCTGCTCCGCTGGCAGCGGCGGCAGCCCAGCCAGCCGGGGCGGGGGCGGTGAGCGGGGACACCACCGGACTGCGGGCGGCGGAGAACTGCGGCTGGGCGGGATGACGAGGGGTTTACGGCCACCGAGGTCCCGGACGACGCGAAGCCCGAGCTGTGCTGCGCGCCTGTCTGCGCCGCTGGAGGGCCGAGGTCGCCAGGGCTTCAAGGACGACGGCATTGGCCTGGATGCCACCTGAGCAGTGGCGCGCGGTCGCGCACCACTATCCCGTCTTCGCGTATCCCGTCTTCACGGCCGACTTCCGTCAGTAACCGTTACCGCGGCCGGTCCAGGGCCTCCAGCGACCGCCGGGCCATCGGGTGGCTCCGCACGATCTCGGCCAGGGTCGTCGACCCACGGGTGATCTTCGCAAAGGCGTTCCAGGCCGGACGGAAGCCGGTGAGCGCCGCGTGCAGCAGCCCGGGACGGCGGGAGAAGACCGTGAGCATCCGACGGCCGACCCCCATCTCCACTCCCAGCCCGGCCTTGATGGCGAAGGCGTAGTTGAGCGCCTGCCGACGGGCGTCGACCGCGTCGTGCGACTCGGCCATCCGGACCGCCCACTCGCCTGCCAGCCGTCCGGAGCGCAGCGCGAAGGAGATGCCCTCCCGGGTCCAGGGCTCGAGCAGCCCGGCCGCGTCACCGCACACCAGCACCCGGCCCCGGGACAGCGGGGAGTCATCGGCGCGGCAGCGGGTCAGATGGCCGGAGGAGACGCTGGGTTCAAAGCCAGCCAGGCCCAACCGCGCGGTGAAGTCCTCCAGATAGCGCTTGGTGGCCGCGCCGTCGCCCCGCGCGGAGATCACGCCGACGGTCAGGGTGTCGCCCTTGGGGAACACCCAGCCGTAGGAGCCGGGCAGTGGACCCCAGTCGATCAGTACCCGGCCCGCCCAGTCCTCAGCGACGGTGGACGGCACCGGGATCTCGGCCTCCAGGCCCAGATCCACCTGCTCCATCTTCACCCCGACATGAGCTCCTATCCGGCTGGCGCTGCCATCCGCGCCGACCACCGCCCGCGCCAGCAGCGTCTCCCCGCTGGAGAGCACGATCGCGACGGTACGCCGGTCGGGCACGGCCGGACCGTGCTGCTCAACCCGGGAGACAGTCGCGCCGGTACGCAACTCGGCACCGGCCTTCTGGGCCGCCTCGACCAGTCCCTGGTCAAACTCCGAGCGGTCGATCAGCCCGAAGAGCGTATGTCTGGAACGGCGTGTACGGGACAGCTTGCCGTCCAGCGAGAAGGTCACCGCATGCACCCGCTCCCGCAACGGGAGTTCGAAGCCGGGCGGCAGCGCGTCCCGGGAGGGTCCGATGATGCCGCCGCCACACGTCTTGTAGCGCGGCAGCTCCGCCTTCTCCAGCAGCAGTACCCGGCGGCCCGCGACCGCCGCGGCGTGGGCGGCGGACGCCCCGGCCGGGCCCGCGCCCACTACGGCCACATCCCAGACCACGCTGGACCCGGCTCCGCTGCCGTCGGCTGCGCCTGCGGTGTTCTCGCTGCTCACGATCTGTTTCTGCTCCCGCTCGACCGACCGCTTCTGGTTACCGCGGCATCCTACGACCCACGGCCGCACACCTTCCCTGTGGGAGGATCGGCAGCGTTCGCCCTGCGTCCCGTAATCCCGTACGTCCGGACATAACGCAGCACACCCAAGGAGCGTTCCCCCATGGCGCACAGAGCACTGGCGGCCACCGTCGCGTCGCTGATGCCACAGGCCCGCACCGAGCTGGCCGAGCTGGTCCGCTATCAGTCGGTGGCGGATCCCGAGCAGTTCCCCAGGAGCGAGTGCGAGGCTGCCGCCAGCTGGGTCGCCGACGCGCTGCGTGCCGAGGGCTGCACGGATGTCGCTGTGCTGGACACCCCGGACGGCACCCAGTCCGTCTACGGCTCTCTCCCCGGCCCGGCCGGTGCGCCGACCGTCCTGCTCTACGCCCACTACGATGTCCAGCCGCCACTGGATGAGCAGGCCTGGCTCTCCCCGCCGTTCGAGCTGACCGAGCGGGACGGCCGCTGGTACGGCCGTGGCACCGCCGACTGCAAGGGCGGTCTGATCATGCATCTGATCGCGCTGCGCGCGCTCAGGGCGAACGGCGGCGTCCCGGTCAGCGTCAAGGTGATCGTCGAAGGATCGGAGGAGCAGGGCACCGGAGGTCTGGAGCGGTACGCGGAGGCACACCCGGAGCTGCTGGCCGCCGACACCGCCGTCATCGGCGACTCCGGCAACTTCCGGGCCGGACTGCCAACCGTCACCGCCATCCTGCGCGGTCTGGTGGTCCTGCGGATCCAGGTGGACACCCTCGAAGGCAACCTGCACTCCGGCCAGTTCGGCGGCGCCGCACCGGACGCTCTCGCGGCCCTCATCCGGACTCTCGACTCGCTGCGCGCCGAGGACGGTTCGACCGCCGTGGACGGGCTGGCCGCCGACGCGTCCTGGGACGGGCTGCAGTATCCGGAGGACGACTTCCGGCAGGACGCCAAGGTCCTCGACGGTGTGCGGCTGACCGGCTCCGGCACGATCGCCGACCGCATCTGGGCCCGTCCTTCCGTCACGGTGCTCGGCATCGACTGCCCGCCGGTCGTCGGCGCCACTCCATCGGTACAGGCCAGCGCCCGGGCGCTGGTCAGCCTGCGGGTGCCGCCGGGCCTGGAAGCGGGCGAGGCCAGCAAGCTGCTCACCGCCCACCTGGAGGCTCACACTCCCTGGGGCGCCCACGTCGCCGTGGAACCGGTGGGCCAGGGCCAGCCGTTCCGCGCGGACACCGGCAGCCCGGCGTACACGGCGATGGCCGAGGCCATGCGGGAGGCGTATGACGGCGCCGAGATGGCCATCGCCGGGCAGGGCGGCTCGATACCGCTGTGCAACACGCTTGCCGCGCTCTATCCGGAGGCGGAGATCCTGCTCACCGGGCTCAGCGAGCCGCAGGCGCAGATCCACGCGGTGAACGAGAGCGTTTCCCCGGAGGAACTGGAACGAATGTCGCTCACCGAAGCGCTGTTCCTGCAGAAGTACGCCAACAGCTGGTGATTTACCCCAACCCCACCCCTTCCCGAAACTGGGGGCTGACGCCCCCAGACCCCACCCGCGTTGTGGGCACTCTCCCCCAGCTAACGCTGGGAGGTGCCCCCAGCCCCGCGAGGGGCGTGGGCCCGCCCTGCTACGCAACCATCCACCCGCACCAGCCACGACGCTCCGGCCCACCCCGGGGCGGAGCTCGCGACGCTTGGTGGGCACAACCCCGGCCACCGGCCCGCACCGGGCCACCCCCGGGGCCCCGGGGCGAAGCCCCGGTTTCCGGGAAGGTGGGGGCACCTCCCAGCGGTAGCTGGGGGAGGGATACGGGGATACCCACCCCCGGCACGGGTGGTCGCGCTGGACCTGGCCCAGCACCGGGGCACCCTGCCCGCACCCCTTGAGCCGTGGGTCATGGGAGCCCCACCGGGGCGCCCGCCTCAAGGTTGAGCGGGCGCCCCCACGCACGCGCCCGCAACGCCCACCGCAGCCGCTCCAACCGCACCGGCGGCAAGAGATCCGCGGCCTCGTCCTCCCGCACAAAGCGCCAGTCCCGCAGCTCCGCCCCCGGCAGCAGCATCTCCCGGGCGGCCTCCCCAGCGAGCCGGCCGCCGTCAAAGAGCAGCCGCAACCCGCCGAAGCCGGGTGGCCGGGGAGGCTCCCAGTCCACCACCAGCAGCCGTGGTTCGCTCTCCAGCCGCAGCCCCAACTCCTCAGCGACCTCCCGCAATCCGGCCCGGGCGGGCGGCTCGCCGGGTTCGACGATTCCGCCGGGGAATTCCCAGCCGGGCTTGTACGTGGGGTCCACGAGAAGCACCCGGTCTTCCTCGTCGAACAGCAGCACCCCGGCCGCCACGGTCTCGGCGGTCGGCTCAGGAGTCTGTACGATGTCGCACGCACCTACACCCTCCCGGACGCCCTCGGCGACTGTCTCGGCGGTCTCCCGCGGGGTGAGACCGGTGGTGTCGACGGTGTACGCGTCAGCGGTCAGCCAGGGCAGCGCGTCCGCGTACGGCTTGAGGTGGCTCAGACACCAGGTTCGCGTCGATTCGCCGTCCACCGCGGCCCGTTCGTCTATCCGGGCGCGGAGGATCGTTTCGTCCGCGTCAAGCAGAAAATGCCGGACTGGGATCCGCCGGGCGGCCAGTGCTCCGAAGATCTCATCCCGGTACCCCTGGCTCAGCAGGGTCATGGGAGTGACCAGCGGCCCCGGCACCTCGGTGAGGAGAGCCGCCGCGGTGTCCACGACCAGCCGCCGCCAGGACGGCAGTTCCTGGAAGTCGTCGATCTGTCCAAGCCGTTCCTTGGGCAGCATCTTCCGCAGCCCCGAGCCGACCAGCTCTGGGTCGTACAGGGTGCTGTCGGGGAGCAGTTGCACGAGTTCCTGAGCCGCAGTGGTCTTGCCGGCGCCGAAGGCGCCGTTCAGCCAGACGATCACGGTTCCCCCTCTTCCGTCGCCCCCCGTTCAGTGCCCGGTACACCCTGCCAC
Organism: Streptomyces gobiensis; assembly: GCF_021216675.1. Lineage (NCBI taxonomy): Bacteria > Bacillati > Actinomycetota > Actinomycetes > Kitasatosporales > Streptomycetaceae > Streptomyces > Streptomyces gobiensis. The sequence goes on from NZ_CP086120.1 coordinate 5,394,634, forward strand.
GGAAACGCGCCGGGCTCAGCGGTGCATGCGCCGGGCGTGCGCGATGCCGGGGGTGGTCAACGGCGCACCGTGGTCAGGGCGCGGCAGGCAACCGCCGCCCCAACCAGCCCCGCGTCCGTGCCGATCCGGGCCGGGACGACCTCCAGACCGCGTACGAAGGACAAGGTGGCGTAGTCGTCCAGGGCTTGGCGCAACGGGGCGAAAAGCACGTCACCCGCCTGTGCCACGCCCCCGCCGAGCACCGCGATATCGATCTCAACGAGCGCCGCGGTGGCGGCGATCGCGGCCGCCAGGGCGCGGGCGGCCCGTGCGAAGGAGGCCCGGGCCGCTGGATCGCCCGACCGGGCCGCGGCGGCGACCGCGGCGGCGCTGGTGTCGGAGTCCGGAGCAGGACGCCAGCCAGCCGCGAGCGCACGACGGGCGATATTGGGCCCGCTGGCGATACGTTCGACGCAGCCGCGCCCTCCGCAGGGGCATCGGTCTCCGTCCAGCTCGACGCTCATATGGCCAATGTGGCCCGCGTTGCCCGTCGGCCCCGTCAGTGGTCGCCCGCCGAGAACGAGCCCGCCGCCCACTCCGGTGGAGACCACCATGCACAGGGCGTTGTCATGGCCGCGCGCGGCACCCTGTGCGTGCTCGGCGGCGGTCATCGCCACCCCGTCGCCCACCAGGGTGACCGGGAGCTCCCCGACGCTCCGCCGCACACCCTCGACCAGGGGGAAGTCGCGCCAGCCCGGGATGTTGACCGGGCTGACGGTGCCCCGTCGGGAGTCAACCGGTCCGGCGCTGCCGATCCCCAGGGCGGCGACCTCCCGCCACCGCACCCCGGCGCGCAGCTCTTCCAGGACCTCGGAGACGGCGCGCAGCACCCTCTCCCCGGACTCCTGGGAGGGGGTGGGCCGCTCAGCCCGCAGACACAGCTCGCCGCCGCCGTCCACCAGGGCCCCAGCGATCTTGGTGCCCCCGATATCCAGGGCGGCGACGAGATCGGTGTCCATGGCGGCCAAGTTTCACCCGGGCCGACAACGTTGTCCAGCTTCCCCTGGCCAGGCCGTCCAGGCCGTATGCTCGGCTGCGACAGCCGCACCGACGCAGGACGGGACCGCAGCGGCCGCTACCGCACGCCCCGCCGACGCAGCCCAGGGCCGCTACGGAAACCGCCCCACCGCGTCACACCGGACACCGAACGCCGGGTCACGGACGCGATCACCGTGCTGGGCTTCCGCCGTAATGACAGCGCCCGGGTGCTGCGCAAGGGCCGCACCGCGGCCATCGGCTTGGTCCTGGAAGATCTCGCTGACCCTTTCTACGGACCGCTGGGCCGGGCCGTGGAAGAGGTCGCCCGGGCCCATGGGGCGCTGCTCATCAATGGCTCCAGCGCCGAGGATCCAGCGCGGGAACGGGAGTTGGCGCTCGCCTTCTGCGCCCGCCGGGTAGGAAGCTGCGTCTTGCTTGATTGGCCATGCTTGGTCATTGCGGGATAAGTTGCCGGGATGGATCAAGAGATGGTTTCGGCGACACGGGCAGCCAGGATTCTGGGTGTGTCGACGCGGACGCTGCGCAGGTATACGGCTTCTGGGGTGCTGGCGGACCGCAGGTCGCCGGGTGGCAAGCGCATCTTCTCCGTGGTGGAGCTGGAAGCGCTTCGCAGCGAGAAGGGCCAGCTGCCCGATGTCGAAGGCGTGGTCATCTACGGTCGTGTGTCCTCGCAGCGCCAGCGCGTCGAGGGAGACCTTGACCGGCAGATGGCCCGGTTGCGGGAGGCCGCAGGCGGCCGACCAGTGGTCGGCGAGTTCTTCGATGTCGCCTCGGGGCTGTCGGACCAGCGCCGCGGGCTGCACCGAGCGTTGACGTTGTGCCAGCGGCCGGAGGTGTCGGTGCTGCTGGTCGAGCACGAGGAACGCCTGGCCCGGTTCGGGGCCGGCGTCATACGAGACGTCATGCTGCCGGCGTTCGGTGTCGCCCTGGAGGTCGCCGGGGTGGATGAGAATCTGGACGCTTCGCAGGAGTCGGAGCTGGCCAAGGACATGCTGGCGGTCGTCACTTCGTTCTCCGGCAGGTTGTACGGGCAGCGGTCCGCGAAAGCGCGGGCGCTCACCAGGTGCGTCAAGTCCGCTATTGTTCAGCCGGATTTGTAGGACTTGCTTGGTCAACGGGTAGTAGTGTGGTCTTGAGTTGAGAGGAGGCCAGCGAGTGGCGCGTAAGAAACGTGGAAAGCGTCTGCGTGTCCTGGCTGACCCATTCACCGTCTCGGCCCCGTCCGGTGCCCGCATACGGGACCGACTCCACGTCAGTGACGCTGATGCTGAGGTACTTGAGCTGGTCGGCCAGCACCTCGGTCACCATCAGCGGGCTGATCTCGCCCGTCGTGTCGGGATCGGCAAGGTCCCGGCGAAAGACAACCAGCGCACCGAGCGGAAACGCGAGCTGACCAAGCAGTCCTCTTCGCGTATGGCGGGGGCGATGACCCGCGCCTCGGAGGACCAATACCAACTCTCGCTGCGGTGCCTGTACGACGAGGCGTCGAACCTGCGGCGGGCGATCCGCACCATCACGCGCCGCCTGGCGGTGCCGTGCGGCAGGAAGAAGGGCAAGGTCCGCGGATGCAAGGACCAGGCCGAGGTTCCAGAAGCAGCGCCGTGTGCAGGCCCTCAAAGCCCGGCTCGCCCGCGTCGAGCAGCGCATCCAGGACGGTCGGCCAAGCATTGTGGTCGGCGGCCGTCGCCTGGCGAAGACCCGGCACAACCTGGCAGACGCCCAGCTCACCGAGCAGCAGTGGCGCGAACGCTGGGACGCGGCCCGCCTGTTCCTCACCGCCGACGGCGAGTCCGGGGCGCCGCACGGGAACTACACCATCTGCGTCGACCCGAACGACGGGTCGGTGACGATCGTGCTGCCCGAGCCGCTGCGGCACCTGGCGAACGCCCCGCGTGGCCGGTACCGGCTGGTCTGCACGGTGCAGTTCTCGCACCGCCGTGCGGAGTGGCTCGACCGCGTGGGCGCGAACCGGGCCGTCCGCTACGACATCGTGTACGACCCTGAGCGTGGGCGCTGGTACCTGGATGCGTCCTGGTCCGGGGATAAGGCCGTCCTGCCGACGCCGGAGGAAATCCGAGAGTTCGGTGAGCGCCTGATTGGCGTCGATCTCAACGCTGATCACCCCGCCGGTCACCGTGGTCGCCAAGGACGCCGCGCGGCTGGGGCAGCAGGCCGCCAAGCTGCTCTTCCGGCGGCTGGACGGTGCCGAGGACGCGCCACGGCGGCTGGTGTTGCCCACCAGGCTGATACCGCGCGGCTCCGGTGAGCTGCCGCCGCACCGCTGATCAGCAGACGGGCAGGCCGGGGACAGGGGCGTCATTGTCCCCGCCCTTGATGTAGACATCGCTGACGTACACGTTCTGGTTACCGCTGTCGTCGTCGGTCCGCGCCCACCAGACATTGGTCCACTCGCCATAGGTCTCGCGGTAGGACAGCTTCTTCTGGCAGTAGAAGTAGTTGGTGCCCGCGTAGAGCGTGCCTGCCTTCTGATGCGCGGCGTCATAGGAGTCGGCGGTGCGCCATACCTCGCAGTTGTACTTGCCGCCGCCGATGGCGGTGCAGGAGGGCTTGGGCGAGCTGCCGCCTGATGATCCGCCGCCGCTGCCGCCGCTTGTGGTGGTGCCGCCGGAGTCAGAACCCGAGGAGCCACCGCTGCCGTTGCTCCCCCCGGCGGTGTCCCCGGACTCCCCACCGGTGTCACCGTCACTGCCGTCTCCGCCATCGTCACCACCGCCACCGCTGTTGTCCTCACCGCTGGTGGAGCCCGCCGCTACGGCCGGGACCTGGCTCGGCGAGGTGAGGTCCTCAACGGGAGACGTCGTGGGCCGGTCGGGACGGTCGGCCGTGCCCGTGCCGCCCTCCGGCCGCCCCTTCGGGGCAGAGCTTTCTTCGTCGGTGGATGAGGACCCGGCCGCCGCCTCGGTCCTGCCGTCGCCGCCGGTACGGCCGACCACGGCATAGGTCACGCCCGCCCCGACAAGGAGCACGGCGGCGACAGCGGCTGCCACCAGCACCTTGCTGCGGCGCCCGGCCGGGCGGGCGGGTATGGAGCCACGGCCGGCATCCTGTCCGGGTGGCGGTACGGGTGGCGGTACGGGGGGCCCGAAGGCACCCTGCGGCGGGCGTCCACCGGCGTCCCGGACGGTTGGCTCATACGGCACCGCGGCGGCCGGGGCACGGCGGCCGGTCCGCAGCGTGGCGTTGCCGGGGGCGTCCTCCGCCACGACCGCGGCCAGCAGCGCGGCCGCGCGTTCGGCGTCGGGGCGGCGCGCCGGATCCTTGTGCATCAGCTCCCGCAGCACCGGCCCCAGCGCCCCGGCCCGGCGCGGCTCCGGCAGCGGCTCCACGACGATCGCGTTGAGCGTCGACCAGGTGGAGGTCCGGCGGAACGGTGATACGCCCTCAACGGCCGCGTAGAGCGTGGCACCGAGCGCCCAGACATCCGAGGCCGGGCCCGGCTCCTCGCCCCGGGCCCGCTCCGGGGCCAGGTAGTCCAGCGAGCCGACCAGCTCGCCACTGCGGGTGAGCCGGGTGTCGGGGCTGTCGCTGGTCTCCTCCATGGTGGCGATGCCGAAGTCGGTCAGTACCACCCGGCCGCCGTCCTCCAGCAGGATGTTGCCGGGCTTGACGTCCCGGTGCAGCACTCCGGCGCGGTGCGCGGCGGCGAGCGCGTCCAGCACCTTGGCGCCTATAGCGACGGCCTCGGCCGGGCCGAGGGCGCCACGCTGCCGCAGGACATCGTCCAGCGATGGCCCGTCGACCAGCTCCATGACGATGACCGGGCGGCCCTCGTGCTCGGTGACATCGTGTACGGCGATGACCCCGGGGTGCCGGACCCGGGCGGCGGCCCGTGCCTCGCGCTGCATCCGTCGCTGCCTGTCGGCGAGTTCGGGACCGGTGGCGTTGCTGAAGGTACGCAGCTCCTTGACCGCTACCTCGCGTCCGAGAACCTCATCCACGGCCCGGCAGACCACGCCCATACCGCCACGTCCGAGCTGGCCGACCACCCGGTACCGTCCCGCCAGCAGCCTGCCGCTGTCCTCCGGACCGTGCTTCCCCGTTGTCGCCACCGCTGGATCCCCTTGTCGCGTCCGTGTGGACGCGAGCTTACGGGGCGGCGACGGTCAGGGCGGAGCGGCGGGGGGCCGCGAAGCCGTCCAGATCGGCGCGGGTGAGGCCGGTGAGATGGGCTACCTCGGCGTTGTCGAGGGCGCCGCAGTCCAGGCCGCGCAGCAGATAGCCGCTGAGCGCCTTGGCGGTGGCGGGCTCGTCCATCACATCGCCGCCGGCCTGGTTGGCGTAGGCGGCCAGCCGGGCGGCCGCCTGCTCGTAGCCCTCCCGGTAGAAGGCGTACACGGCGGCGTAGCGAGTGGGCAGATGGCCGGGGTGCATATCCCAGCCCTGGTAGTAGGCGCGGGACAGGGAGCGCCGCACCAGGCGGTGGTGGAGCCGCCACGCCTCATGTACCTGGGCGGTGGGTCCCACCGGGAGGACATTGGTGGAGCCGTCGGAGAGCCGGACACCGGTCCCCGCGGCGGCGACCTGCATCACGGCCTTGGCGTGGTCAGCGGCCGGGTGGTCCATGGACTGGTAGGCGGCGCTGACTCCGCAGCAGGCGCTGTAGTCGAAGGTGCCGTAGTGCAGTCCGGTGGCGCGGCCCTCGGCCGCGCCAATCATCCGGGCCACGGTGGCCCGGCCGTCGGCGCCGAGGATGGACTGGCTGGTCTCGATCTGGATCTCAAAGCCGATACGGCCGGGCCTGAGGCCCCGGGCCTTCTCGAACTGCTCGCACAGCCGCACCATCGCGGTGACCTGCTCGGCGTAGGTGACTTTGGGGAGGGTCAGGACAAGCCCCCCGGGCAGCTCACCGGCTTCCATCAAGCCGGTGAGGAAGATGTCCAGGGTGCGGATGCCACGGTCCCGGACGGGGGCCTCCATGCACTTGAGCCGGATGCCCAGATAAGGCGGCACCCTGGCCGGGTCGCCGTCCGCGAAGGCCTCGGTCACCAGCGTGGCGGCGCGGGCCGCGGCGGCGTCCTCCTCGGCGTCGGGGCGGTTGCCGTAGCCGTCCTCGAAGTCGATGCGCAGGTCTTCAATGGGCTCGCGCTGCAGTTTGGCCCGTACCCGCTCATGGACCGGACCGGCCAGCTCGTCGTCCAGACCGAGGGCGCCCGCCAGCGCACCGGCGTCCGGAGCGTGCTCATCGAGCAGTGCGAGGGCCTGATCGCCCCAGGAGCGCACGGTGCCGGCGGTGAAGACATCAGCGGGGACGTACACGGTGTGCACCGGCTGCCGGGTGCCCGGGTCGCCCGGGTAGCGGCGCTCCAGCTCGGCGTCGACGGCTGCCAGCGAGGCCCCGATCTCCTCCCGTACGGAGCTCTCGAAGGTGGTCGCGACCGTCTCGCCCTGCGTCATCAGCACTCCCTGCAATCAACAAAACGTTGAAGTTGTCTCTGGGTGGACGCTAAACCTCCGCTGACCTGCGCGTCAACACCCTCAGCCCCGGAAGCCCAGCCCCCAGGCGAGTCCCAGACCCAGCGGCACGGCCAGGACACACAGCCGCAGCAGCATGTCCCCGGCCCGTGCTCCGACCCGTCCCCCGGGCCACTCAATGCGCCGTACCGCGCTCGGCTGCTCCCCGGGCAGCGGGCTGCCGGTGGCGGCCGCGGCGGTACGGGCGAGCAGCAGCGCGGCCCGGCCGGTCGGCGACAACCCGGGCGCTCCTGCGGCACCGGGCTTGTCCGGAACGGAGCCCGGTCGGTGGTCCCGGACGCCGAGCCGGTCGAGATACGGCTGCCAGCGTTCCTCCCAGAGCCCGGTCAGCGGCTCGTCCTGGTCGGGCTCCCGCTCCTCGCGCGCCCGGTCGGCGGCGGCCTGCCTGGCCAGATCCGTACGGAGCCCGTCGGCTACCGCGCCGGGGTCCAGGCCGGCGAGCGACCCGACGGTCAGCCCGTCGTAGCGGGAGGGCCAGGCCCGTACCCGGTCAAGGCCGAGGGCCACATCGCAGGGGGCGGGGACGGCGACCCCGGTGAACTCCAGCTCCAGCCGCCGGGCGCTGGCCAGCCCGGCCGCCGCCCAGGCCCGCACATCGTCGGCGGTCACCGTCAGTTCGGCGGGGATACGGCCGGGGTGCGGGGTCAGCGAGGGCACGGCCGTCCCGAGCGAGTCCGCCAGCTCCGAGAGCAGTTCGTGCCGGGACCGCCCGGTATCCCGGGCGTCGCTGTCGCCGGTGTCCTCCGCCGCGCGGGGCTCGGCGCCGCTCAGTACGGCGGCGGTGCGCTCGTCGTGCAGCACCAGCTGTGGCCCTGCGGCCCGTTCCCCGGCCGAGCCGGCGCCTTCGTCCGGAATCGCGCCGACGCCGATGGCCGCCAGCGCCTCGGGCTCCCGGTCCGCCGCGACCAGCAGCGCCCGGGCGGAACGTATCGCCGCCGCCGACCGCGTGGCACCGAGCAGCCGCACTCCGGGAGCCTCGATATCCACGCGCAGGGCCGGGCCGTCAACGTCCGCCTTCGCCGCGGGTCCCGCGGGACCCGCGGGAAACACTGCCGTGGCCCGGCCGGGCGCCAGAACGAGCCAGCCGCCGCCTTCGGGCCGGGTACCACGCCTGCGCAGCGGCCGCGCCAGCAGGCTGAGCAGAAGAATTGCCACGCTGCCGCCGGCGACCCAGTCCAGCGGGATGCCGGTGGCCCAGTGGAGCACGCCCAGGAGAACAAGCGCGAACACAAGACGTGCTCCCGTACCGGGGAGTCCCGACTCCGGCTTGCCCCACAGCCGGGCTCCCTCGGGCAGCCACACGTACATCCTGTTGTCAACTCCTCGGCGCTGAAGGGCCGGAGCTTGCAGCTCGTGTCCGTCGATGTCGCCAATGACTCAGCGTCATCCACGCCTGCGGCCGCTTCGTGCCTTCTTCGGCTCCCGAACTGCTCCGCAGCGTAGTGACGGCGTTTCGTGCCGTCCAATCGGAGGAAACCCCGCGCCAACGGCCGGGGCCGGACATGCGCGCATGTCCGGCCCCGGCCGCTGATGAGCCTGTCGAGAAACCAACTCGGTCAGCCCTTACGGGTCTTGACCTCCTCGGTGAGCTGCGGGACGACCTCGAAGAGGTCACCGACGACGCCGTAGTCGACCAGGTCGAAGATCGGGGCCTCGGCGTCCTTGTTGATGGCCACGATCGTCTTCGAGGTCTGCATACCGGCGCGGTGCTGGATCGCGCCGGAGATGCCCGCCGCGATGTAGAGCTGCGGCGAGACGGTCTTGCCGGTCTGGCCGACCTGGCTGGTGTGCGGGTACCAGCCGGCGTCCACCGCGGCGCGGGAGGCACCGACGGCCGCGCCGAGCGAGTCGGCCAGGGCCTCGATGAGGGGGAAGTTCTCGGCGCCGTTGATGCCACGGCCGGCGGAGACCACGATGGCGGCCTCGGTCAGCTCGGGACGGCCGGTCGACTCACGCGGGGTGCGGGAGACGACCTTGGTGCCGGTGGACTTCGCACCGAAGGACACCGCGAGCTGCTCCACGGTCCCGGCGGCCGGGGCGGCCTCGGGGGCGGCGGAGTTGGGCTTCACGGTGATGACCGGGGTGCCCTTGGAGACCCGGGACTTGGTGGTGAAGGCGGCCGCGAAGACCGACTGGGTCGCCACCGGGCCCTCGTCACCGGCCTCCAGGTCGGTGGCGTCGGTGATGATGCCGGAGCCGATACGGACCGCGAGCCGGGCCGCGATCTCCTTGCCCTCAGCGGAGGACGGGAGAAGGACGGCGGCCGGGGACACGGCGTCATAGGCGGCCTGGAGCGCGTCCACCTTCGGCACGACGAGGTAGTCGGCGAACTCGGGCGCGTCGGCGGCCAGTACCTTGACCGCGCCATGCTCAGCGAGTACCGGGGCGGCCGTGTCGGCACCGGTACCCAGGTGCACGGCGACCGGGTCACCGATGCGGCGGGCCAGGGTCAGCAGTTCGAGGGTCGGCTTGTGGACGGCGCCGTCCACGTGGTCGACGTAGACAAGGACTTCAGCCATGGGAATGCTCCTGCGGGGAAAGTGCGGGCTAGGGGGAGGGCTCGGGCTCAGATGAACTTCTGGCCCGCGAGGAACTCGGCGAGCTGCTTGCCGCCCTCGCCCTCGTCCTTGACGACGGTGCCCGCGGTACGGGCCGGGCGCGCCGTCGCCTCGTCGACCTTGGTCCAGGCGCCCTCGAGGCCGACCTCGTCCGCCTCGATGTCCAGGTCGTCCAGATCCAGGGACTCCACCGGCTTCTTCTTGGCGGCCATGATGCCCTTGAACGACGGGTAGCGGGCCTCGCCGGACTGGTCGGTCACGGAGACGACGGCCGGGAGGGCGGCTTCCAGCTGCTCGGTGGCGGTGTCGCCGTCGCGGCGGCCGGTCACTGTTCCGTTGGCGCCACCCTCGACCGAGACCTCCGACAGCAGCGTCACCTGCGGCACACCCAGCCGCTCGGAGAGGATCGCCGGGAGCACACCCATGGTGCCGTCGGTGGAGGCCATACCGCAGATGACGAGGTCGTAGCCGGTCTTCTCAATGGCCTTGGCGAGCACCAGCGAGGTGCCCATGACATCAGTGCCGTGCAGATCGTCGTCCTCGACGTGCACGGCCTTGTCGGCGCCCATGGACAACGCCTTGCGCAGCGCGTCCTTGGCGTCCTCGGGACCGACGGTGAGTACGGTGATCTCCGCGTCGTCGGCATCGTCGGCGATCTGCAGCGCCTGCTCGACGGCGTACTCGTCGAGCTCCGACAGCAGGCCGTCCACCGCGTCACGGTCAGTGGTCAGGTCCTCGGCGAAGTGCCGGTCGCCGGTGGCGTCGGGCACGTACTTCACACAGACAACGATCCTCAAGCTCACGCCGGCTCTCCTACTGCATCGTCATTACGGGTGCTGCCTTGTGCAGGCAGCATAGGCGCCTGTTGGGGCGGATTCCGGTCGGGTGAACCGGCTCTCCGTACAGTTTATTACTCGCCAGTACACCCAGTGGCTTCCCGGTAATCAAGGCCGGTGAACTGTGACCTTGCCAACGCGGGTCACCTGGGACAACTCAATCACGCAGGGCGTTGAAGCGCCCCTGGTGGTACAGCAGCGGACGGCCCGGTCCGGCGGGGTCGCCCACCGTGACCTCGGCCAGCACCACCCGGTGGTCACCGGCGGGCACCCGGGCCACGACCCGGCAGACCAGCCAGGCCAGCACCCCCTCCAGCACCGGCACACCACACGGCCCCGGGTGCCAGCGAGTGGGCGGGGCGAAGCGGTCGGCACCGCTACGGGCGAACGTGTCGGCCAGCTCCCGCTGGTGCTCACCCAGGATGTGTACGCCCACATGCGTGGCCTCGGAGACCACCGGCCAGCTGGAGGAGCCGGTGCCGATACCGAAAGAGAGCAGTGGCGGATCGGCGGCCACGGAGGTGAGGGAGGTCGCGGTGAAGCCGACGGGCCGACCACCGCCGCTGGCGGTGATCACGGCGACCCCGGCGGCGTGCTGCCGGAAAGCGGCGCGCAACAGATCCGGACCGGTGTCTATGACACCGGCGGCCTGCTCCGCGCTTGGCGCGCTCGTACCACTCACTGAAGGATTCTCACTGAAGGATTCGGTGACCGCATAACGTCACCGTGACGATACTCGCTGAGTACCGTCAAGTGCGCCCGGGCCGATGCGATCTCGGTCACGATCGCGGTCACGCGACGCTCACCCCGTGTCTCAGCCTGCATCTCACATGGCATCTCACATGGCTTCGCCGAGCGCGGCGATGACATCGGCCTTACGCGGCTGCCCGCTCGCGCGCCGGACGATCACTCCGTCCGCGTCCAGCACCAGCACGGTGGGCGTACGCATGATCCCCAGCTCCCGCACCAGCTCAAGACGTGCCTCGGCGTCCACCTCCACATGGGCTACGCCCCCGACCATGCCGGAGATCTCCTGAAGGATCCGCCGGGTGGCCCGGCACGGCTGGCAGAAGGCGCTGGAGAACTGCACCAGCGTGGCCCGCTCGCCCAGCCGGTCGGCTCCGATCGCCCCGGCGTTCAGCCGTGCCCGCTGGTCCCGCTCGCGCACCCGCATCCTTCCGTCGCGCCGTCGATGCCACAGCCCGAAGGCGCTCGCCGCAGCGAGCACCACCACGCACATCACCAGTCCGGTCATCGGTGAGTTCAGCGACCGGCGGTCTGGAAAGATTCCCGGGTATGGAAATCGACGCACGAGGACCGAGGTTCGCGGCGGCCGTGACGACGGTGGTGCTGGCCGTGGTGCTCATCACCGGTGGTGCCGCCTCCGGGACGGCAAGGACCGGAGCGGGCTGGCTGCTGGCCGCGCAGGCACTGGTGTTCGCGATGGGCGTGGTGTTCGGAGTGCAGCGTTCGCCCTACGGGGTGCTCTTCCGTACGGTCGTACGCCCCCGACTGGGCCCGGCGCGGGAGACCGAGGACGCCGCGCCGCCCCGCTTCGCGCAGGCGGTGGGGCTGGTGTTCGCCCTGATCGGAGTGGTGGGCTACCTGGCGGGACCGCTGTGGCTGGGACTTGTGGCGACCGCCTGCGCGCTGGCGGCGGCGTTTTTGAACGCCGTCTTTGGTTACTGCCTGGGGTGTGAGATGTATCTGCTGCTGCGGCGCGCCGGGGGAGCGACCGGGCAATGACGTGACAAGGATCTCCTACCATCGGGGGTAGCCGGGTAAGTTACGCAGACGTAGGTTCAACAGATGCCCACCCGCCGGGAGAACCCTCCCTAGGCAGCCTCAAGAAGGGTCCCCGATATGGCAGAGCTCGTGTACCCGCCGGTCATCGGCGCCGCCCGTACCTTGTTCAAGGCGCTCGATCTGCGATTCGATATCGCGGGCACCGAGAACATCCCACGGCGCGGTGGTGCCGTGCTGGTCAGCAACCACATCGGCTATCTCGACTTTGTGTTCGCGGGGTTCGCCGCCCGGCCCGCCAAACGGCTGGTGCGTTTCATGGCGAAGGAATCGGTCTTCCGTCACAAGGTGTCGGGGCCGCTGATGCGTGCGATGAAACACATTCCGGTGGACCGGGGCGCGGGCGTGGAGGCTTACAAGCACGCCCTGAAGGCGCTGCGCTCGGGGGAGATCATCGGGGTCTTCCCGGAGGCGACGATCTCCCAGTCCTTCACCCTGAAGAACTTCAAGAGCGGCGCCGCGCGGATGGCACAGGAAGCGGGAGTCCCGCTGCTGCCGGTGGCGCTGTGGGGTACTCAGCGGCTGTGGACCAAGGGCCACAAGCGGGACTTCGGCCGTAACCACTTCCCGATCACCATCCGGGTCGGCGAGCAGCTGTCGGCTGATCCGGCGGAGTCCGCGGTGAGCGTCACCGAGCGGCTGCGGGAGCGGGTTCATGAGCTGCTGGAGGCCGCGCAGCGTGCGTATCCGGCGAAGCCGAAGGGCCCCGAGGACTCCTGGTGGCTCCCGGCCCATCTGGGCGGCACGGCCCCCGCCCCGGCCCGAGCCAACTCCTGACGGCGGTGGGCTAGGGGGTGTCTGGTGGGTCTCCGTGGAGGGAGGAGCTGGGGGCACCTCCCAGCGGTAGCTGGGGGAGTCTGGTGCGTGCGATCGCAAGGCGGAGGAGGAAGCCAACCTGGTTGGTTGGCGACCGACGACAACGCGGCTGGGGGCACCTCCCAGACGAAGTCTGGGGGAGTGCGTGCCAGACGCCGCGACGCCGCGGAGACCCACCAGACACCCCCTAATCCTTGGCGGGCTTGCGCCGGACGTACAGCTGTTTGCGTACGCGCGCGACCACCGTTGCGTCCGGCGAAGTGACCGTGGACTCAAACCACGGCAGCGCCTTCGAACCGTCCGCCGTCGCCGAACGGATCTCCTCCAGACGGTCCTCGGTCAGCTTGAACTCGGCGAACACATCGCCCCGGCCGGGCGATACGAAGTCGATCTCACCCGTTTTGTCCCAGACGATGTACTCCTTGCCCAATGAATTGACCACGAGCAGCGCCCAGAAGGGGTCGTTCATCGAGAAGAGCGAGCCACCGAAGTGGGTGCCGAAGTAGTTGCGGTTGAGGCGGCTCAGCCGCAGTCGCACCCGGGCGCTGCTCCAGTCCTCGGCGATATCGAGCACCCGGATACCGGCGAAGCGGTACGGCGGCCACCAGTTCATGGCGCGGCGCAGGGTTTTCGGACTCATCCGGCGTGGCATACGGCGAAGCTACCACGCTTGTTACTCGCAGGTAACCCATGGCCAGGTAACCCATGGCCGTCTCAGATCGCTGAAGTGGTCCGCCAGAGCTCCGCGAGAGCCGGGTCGCCCTCGGTGGTGAGCCCGCTCTCATAGGGCATCCGGTTCCACAGCGCGAGGTACAGCACCTCGGCCGGACCGCTGATCTCGCAGTCCGCCGGTTCCCCGGCGCCCCGGGTGACCTCCGGCGGCTCTGTGGTGATCCGTACGGTCCAGGTCTGCTCCGCGCCCATATCCGTGGCGCGTACCCGCAGCACCTGTGGCCGTTCACTGCGCACCCGGCTCCGCTTCCGGGTGTGGAAGCCCACAAGCAGTTCATCGATACCGTCGGCCGCCACTATGGGATCCACGGGGGAGAGCGCTTGCCCCTCGGCCAGCTCGGCGTCGATGCGGTGGAGCGTAGTCTCATGTGTCTGCCGACGGGCCCAGAAGGTGCGGGGCGAGGGGGAGCCATGCAGAAAGGTCCAGCACCGCAGGTCCTCGGGTGCGGCCGTGAGCCGGTCCACCAGCCGCTGATGCCCGTCCCGGAACCAGGCTCCCAACTCCTCGTCCGGCACGGTCTCCTCACCGAACGGAGCCGCCTCCATAAGCCGCTCGACGACAAAGCGCGTGGCCCAGCGGTGGACCAGCCCCTGGTGGCGCACCAGATCCCGGACCTGCCAGTCGGGGCAGGACGGTACCTCGGCGTCGAACCCGGCCTCCTCGGCCGCGGCGATCAGAGACTGGCCCTCGCGACTGAGAGCGGTGATGAAATCAGCGGTCTCCATGACCCGGATTGTGCCAGTCCCGACTCGCCCCCTGGCTTTGTTTATAGCGGACACAAAGCAAGAATAGAGGGGTGACCCAGATTCGTACCAGGCCGGACAGGGGCCGAAGTGTGCTCGGGCCCGCGCTGGAACTCGTGCACACGGGCCGTGCGCCGACCCGCGCCGTGCTCACCGCCGAGCTCGGTGTGACGCGGGCGACCGCGGGCGCCGTCGCCGCCGAGCTGCAGGCGCTCGGCCTCATCACCGTCGACTCCCGGCCCACGATCGCCGCCGGCACCCAGGGCCGTCCCTCCCACCGGCTGGCCATCGACCCCGAAGGGCCGGTCGTACTCGCCGCCCAGGTGCACTCCGACGGCTTCCGCGCCGCGCTCGTCGGGCTCGGCGGCCGAATCGTCGCCACCGCGCCCGGCTGCGGAACCGTCGCCGCCGACCCGGCCCAAGTCCTCGGCGAAGTCGTCGAAACCGGCGCACAGCTGCTGCGGGACACCGGTCGCCGCTGTGTCGGTGCCGGGCTCGCGGTGCCGTCCGCCGTAGCCGAGCCCGAGGGCACCGCCCTCAACCCCCTCCACCTCGCCTGGCCCGTGGGAGCCCCCGTCCGTGAGGTCTTCACCCAGCGCCTGGCCGACGCGGCCATCCCCGGGCCCGCACCGGACCGTATCGCCACTGGCTTCGCCGCCAACGATGTCAACCTCGGCGCGCTCGCCGAGCATCGCCATGGCGCGGGCCGAGGAGCCCAGCATCTGCTCTGTGTCGCCACCGGCCACCGGGGCGTCGGCGGCGCCCTCGTACTCGACGGCCGGTTGCACACCGGAAGCTCGGGACTGGCCCTGGAGGTCGGCCATCTCACCGTCGACCCGCAGGGACGGCCCTGCCACTGCGGCAGCCGTGGCTGTCTGGATGTGGAGACGGACCCCCTCGCGCTGCTGGAAGCGGCCGGGCGTGACCCGGGCCCGGAGGTCTCCTTGCTGGACCAGGCCCGGGACATGCTCCGCAAGGAGTACGCCATCGATGAAGCGGTGCGCTCAGCCGCCCATTTCCTCATCGACCGGCTCGGACTGGGACTCGCCGGGCTGGTGAACATCCTCAACCCGGACCGCATCATCCTCGGTGGCCTCCACCGTGAGCTGCTGCTGGCCGATGAGGAGCGGCTGCGCGCCGTTGTCGCGGACCGCAGCCTGTGGGGGCGCAGCGGGGGAGTGCCGGTGCTGGCCTGCGCCCTGGACCACAACAGCCTGGTCGGCGCGGCCGAGTTGGCGTGGCAGCCGGTGCTGGACGATCCGCTGCTGCTGCAGGAAGACTGACCTGTATGCACGTACGCCACGGCCGCACCGGTGATCTGCCACTGTGTCAGGACATCGAACGGGCAGCCGGAGCGGCCTTCCGTGACCTGGGCATGGAGGCGATCGCTGACGATGAGCCGCCCACGCTCGATGTCCTGGACGGCTACCGGCGGGCCGGGCGCCTGTGGGTGGCCGCCGACGACCTCACCGACCGGCCGCTGGCCTGTCTGCTGGCCGCCCGGGTCGACGGCTGCACCCACATCGAGCAGCTGTCAGTGCACCCGGACAGCGCCCGGCGCGGCATCGGCCGGGCGCTGCTCGGCCACGCGGCGGCGGCCGAGGGCGGACGGCCGCTGACGCTCACCACCTTCAGCGAGGTGCCCTGGAACGCCCCGTACTACGAGCGCATCGGCTTCCGTCGGCTCGCGGAGAGCGAACTGACGCCAGGACTCAAGAAGATCCAGGCGGCCGAGACCGAGCTGGGGCTCCACCGGTGGCCGCGGGTGTGTATGCGGCGCGCGGGCTGACGTCGTCTGGCGCGCGGTCAGAGGAAGCGGCGCAGCACCCGGTTGAACTCCTCCGGGCGCTCGACACCGGGCAGATGGGCGCAGTCCTCGATCACTTCCAGAACCGCGCCCGGCACCCGGTCCCGGATGAACTCGGCGTCCCTGACCGGCGTATAGGTGTCCTCACGCCCGACGACGACCAGCGTCGGCACCGTGATGGATGTCAGCAGCCCGGTGTAGTCGGGCCGTTCCGCCCGCGCCCGCAGCGCGGCGGCCGCGCCCTCGGGCGGTGCGGCCAGCATCATCGCCCGTACCCGGGCAGTGGCTTCGGTGTGCCGGGGTGCGACCATCTTGCCGATGGCCTCGGCGGTGTAGCCGCCCAGCCCCTCACGCAGCAGCCGGTCGGCCAGCTCGTGGCGCCACCGCTTCCCGGCCTCGGACTCCGCGTACACCGATGTATCGGAGAGGATGAGCGCGCGCACCCGCTGTGGGAAGAGGCGGTAGAACTCCAGGGTGATCTGACCCCCCATCGATACCCCGCCGATGGTGGCCGTCGGCTCGCCCAGATGATCCAGCAGCGCCGCGATATCCTCCGCGAAGAGCGACCATGGCATCGTTCCCGGCAGCACGCCACTGTGCCCGTACCCCCGCAGATCCGGCACGATCACCCGGTACCCGGCCGTGGCGAACTCCTCGAGCTGCGGCGCCCAGAGTGACCGGTCGAAGGGGTGCCCGTGCACCAGCACCAGGGGCTCCCCGCTGCCCTCGTCCTCGTAGGCGATCTCTATTCCGTTGACTGACGCTGAACTGGCCATCGGGAGAGACTAGATCACAGCCCCGGCCCGCGTAGCCTCGTGGACATGATTCCTGCCGAGATCGCCGAGAGCCCCTACGTCAGCCTTGTCACCTTCCGCCGTGACGGCAGCGCTGTGCCCACCCCCGTCTGGGCCGTGGAGGACGCCGGTGAGCTGCTGGTGTGGACCCGGGACGACTCCGGGAAGGTCAAACGGCTGCGCCGGGACAGCAGGGTGACCATCACGCCCTGTGATGTCCGGGGGCGGCACAAGGAGAACGCCGTGACCGTGACGGGGAGCGGCCGACTCATGGACGGGGAAGGGGAGCTGGCCCGGGTGCGCAAGGCGATGCGGCGCAAATACGGCTGGCGGTTCCGGATCGCCGATTCCGGCGGGGCGCTGATCAGAGGCGGCAAGCGGCCGCATATGGGGGTCGCGGTCAGCCTCTGAGCCGGGTACTCCCCGGAGCACGAGAAGCCGCTGGCCGTACGATCAGCCAGGCAGGGCCCGTGCCGGATCCGGGCAGGGTTCGCGCAGTGGGGTGACCGGCGCCGCCACCGGGAGGGTGAACCAGACCACCTTCCCCTCGCCGCCCCGCTGGGCCCGCATTCCCCAGCTCTCACTGACCGCTGCCACCAGGGCCAGGCCACGGCCGCTGGTAGCCAGCGTGGTTGCCGAGCGGACTTCGGGCAGCCGGGGGTCATGGTCGCGCACAGAGACCGTCAACCGGTCCCACAGCAGCACTATTTCCACCGTGCAGTGCTTGTCGGGGCCGGTATGGCGGTGGACATTGGCCAGCAGCTCGGTGATGCCGAGCGCGGCCGTGTCGATCAGCGGGTCCAGATGCCAGTAGCGGAGCTGGGCGGAGACGATGCGGCGTACCTGGCCGATGCGTGACGGCAGTGCCTGGAACTCGACCGCACAGTGCCGACTGGGGTTGGGGCGACTGATCACGACTGCGACTCCCTGGGGCCGGGGCGGCGTGCGTGGAAGGAGGATCCGCCGGAGCAGTGATCCTTAAGTATCAGCGTGATTCAGCTCATATAATTGCGCAAATCGGACGGTGTTCAAGGGTGCACGATGCGTCGCTGTGTGGCAATCTTGGCCGCCCGCTCCCGCGCCTCCCGCACCGCCGCGAGCAGTCGTTCCCGGCTCGGGGCGGCCAGCCGCAGCGCGTAGTGGGTGCCGTTGATCGTCGCCATCGCCCGGTCCCGGGCGGCGTACCAGGGGCTGCTGACCCGCACCTGCTCCACCGGCGCGCTGTCGATCTCCCGGCCATAGCTGGTCAGGAGAACCAGCCGGCCATCGCGGACGAGTACCTGACCACCTCGGGTGAGTGAGCGCAGCCACCGCCCGATCCGCACCCCGGTCGCGTCGAACTCAGGCTCCACCATGGCGCACCGCCTTCCACCCGTGTCGCTGCTCCGCAGCCATCCATGCTTCGCAGTCTGCCCGCGAACCGGCCGGTAGGCCAGGGTCCGCTTATGATCGCCGGGTGAGCATCACCGAGCAGGCAGAAAACAACGGCTCAGGCACGGGGCCGGGCACCGCGATGGCCACCGTCGATGTGGACCGTACCGAGCCTGCCTACCGCGACTGGCTCAAAGAAGCGGTACGCAAGGTCCAGGCCGATGCCAACCGCAGTGCCGACACCCATCTGCTGCTCTTCCCGCTGCCCGAGCGCTGGGGCATCGACCTATATCTCAAAGATGAGTCCACACACCCCACCGGCAGCCTTAAGCACCGGCTGGCCCGGTCGCTCTTCCTCTATGGGCTGTGCAACGGCTGGATCCGCCCCGGCAAGCCGGTCATCGAGGCGTCCAGCGGCTCCACTGCCGTCTCCGAGGCCTACTTCGCCAAGCTGATCGGGGTGCCGTTCATCGCGGTGATGCCACGCACCACCAGCAGCGAGAAGACCCGGCTCATCGAGTTCCACGGCGGCCGGTGCCATCTGGTGGACGACCCGCAGACGGTGTACGAGGTCTCCGCCGCCCTGGCCGCGGAGACCGGCGGACACTATATGGACCAGTTCACTTACGCCGAGCGGGCCACCGACTGGCGTGGCAACAACAACATCGCCGAGTCGATCTACGAGCAGCTGCGGCTGGAGCGCTACCCCGAACCCGCCTGGATTGTGGCGGCCGCGGGTACCGGCGGCACCTCGGCGACCATCGCCCGGTATGTCCACTACATGCAGTACGACACCCGGATCTGTGTGCCCGACCCGGAGAACTCCTGCTTCTTCGACGGCTGGGTCAGGGGCGACCCGGGCGCGGTGAGCGACTGCGGATCCCGGATCGAGGGCATCGGGCGGCCCCGGATGGAGCCGAGCTTCGTGCCCGGTGCCATCGACCGGATGATGAAGGTCCCGGACGCGGCGAGCGTCGCGGCGGTACGGGCGCTGGAGGCCGCCATCGGCCGCAGGGCGGGCGGCTCCACCGGCACCGGGCTGTGGAGCGCGCTGAAGATTGTCGCGGAGATGGTCGCAGGCGGCCGTACGGGCTCGGTCGTCACCCTGATCTGCGACCCGGGCGACCGCTATCTCGACAAGTACTACTCGGACGCGTGGCTGGCGGAGCAGGGGCTGGACATCGCACCGTACTCGGCGGCCATCGAGACCTTCCTGCGGACCGGCGCCTGGCCGGACTAGCCGAACTAGCCGGAGCAGCAGGACGAGCAGGATCAGCCCTGCCCCGCGCCGGGGGAGTTCGGGCTGCGGCCGTAGGCCGCTGGCGCCCCGTCAGTTATCGCTGTCAGACAGCGCGGCAGACCCGGCGGCGGTGGTGGCCGGCGCCACCACCAGCTCGGCCACCCGGTCCTCGATCTCCGCGCGGTCCTCGGCGGTCAGACCCTCATCGGTGATCAGTGTGTCGACCTCCGACAGCGCGGCAAACGAACTGAGGCCCACCGTTCGCCATTTGGTGTGATCGGCGACCACCACGACGCGCCGGGCGGAGCGGATGAAGTGCCGATTGGTCTCCGCCTCCGCCAGATTGGGTGTCGAAAGCCCGGCTTCCACCGAGATGCCATGCACCCCCAGAAAGAGCACATCGAAGTGGAGCGAACTGATCGCGGAGTCCGCCACCGGACCCACCAGCGAATCCGAGGGGGTGCGCACCCCGCCGGTGAGCACCACCGTCGCGGCCCCCGGCGGCGTCCCCGCGCAGTGGAAGACATCGGCGACCCGCACCGAGTTCGTCACCACGGTCAGATGGGGCACCCCGAGCAGCCGCGCCGCCAGCGCATGCGTTGTGGTGCCACCGGAGAGTGCGACCGCGCTGCCCGGCACGGCCAGCGGGGCCGCCGCACGGGCGATGTCCTCCTTCGCGGAAAGCTCCAGGGCCGACTTCGCCTCAAACCCGGGCTCATGGCTGCTCGCCGCCGCCACCGGCACCGCGCCGCCGTGCACCTTCTCCACAACGCCTTGCCGGGCGAGGGCGTCCAGATCCCGGCGCACCGTCATATCGGAGACACGCAGCCTGCGGGTGAGCTCATTGACCCGTACCCCGCCCCGGCGCCGTACCTCTTCCAGGATGAGCGCGCGCCGCTGCTCCGCCAGGAGATTCTGGTTGTCCGTCACCTCGTCCTCCATTCTCCGCGCGCGGCCGCCGGTCGGGCACATCCTCGCACGGGCTCCGGTGACGGTGACTGTCCCGGCAACCGTCACGATTTCGCTTCGCATTCAACGCACAGGGCTGTGCCGGGCCCGGTGCGGCCACGATGCTGGGAGGTAGACACTGTTGGACTTCGGGGGATCTGAACATGTCTGACGTATCCGGGACAGCAGAACCGACTCCACCACCGTGCGGAAAGGAGCAACGGCTCCAACCAGCGCTGGAACTCCTGGTGCACGGGGTCGGTGGCACCACACCGAAGGACATGCTCGGCGACCCCCACACCGTCCGGGTCACCGGGGACAACACCGCGGGCATCCACCGGCGAGCGGCGGACGCCGAGGCCGAGGAGCAGCGACAGAAGTCCGCCGGGCGGCCCGTCCCGGAGGCGTACTGCTGGTCCAACCTCACCTCCGGGAACGGCGCCCGTGCCCTGTGGCTCATCCTGCTGCCGTTCATGATCGCCAACCTCGCGCACTGGATGCGCCCCGCCGCGCCGCGGAACCATCCCGCCCAGCGGATCTACTCCGTACTGGTCCGGCTCGTCGCCCTCTCGCTGACCGTGGTGCTCACCGCCGCCGCCTGCGAGATCGCGCTCGACCTCGTCGCGTGGCAGTGCGCGGGATCGGCCCGCTGTGCACAGGACAGGTCCTGGCTCTCCTTCCTCGCCGCCGACGCGGGTGGCTGGTGGAGCCTGCCCGGGCGCCGACTGGCCGTCGCCGCGCTGCTGCCGGCCGCACTGACGGGTCTGCTGTGGTGGCTCTCGCACCGCACCTGGAGCGCGTACGAGTCGGCCTCACCGCCCCCGCGCACCCCCGGCCCGGCGCACGCCCTGCCGGAGGAGGAGACCCCGCCGCTCAGCCTGCCCGGCTTCTGGTACGGCCGACGGCTGGTTTCCCGGCTGCGCGCCGCGCACACCGCCGCCGGGCTCCTCACCATCGCCACGGCACTCCGGTTCGCCGCCGCGCAGTATGACGACCGGCCGGGTGGCAGCGCCCAGCTCGCCGCTCTCGGCTGGCTGCTGGGTCTGCTCTGTGTGGCCGACTGGGCATGGGTGCTCTGGGTGGTGATCCGCCGTGGCCGTACCGAGGCCGAGGCCGACGAGAAGCTGGACCGGCTGGCCACGCAGGGACTGCCCTGGGGGACGCTGGCTCTGCTGCTGCTGATCGTGGTGCACACCGCCTGGGACAGGCCCGGCTGGGAATCCACCGCCCAACTCCCCGGCACCGAGGTCTTCGCGGTGAGCGCTCTCACCCAGGGCGTGCTGATCGCCGCCATCGCCATGGCCGCCCTGGTGCTTCATCGCCGGGCGCCCGCCGGTCACCGCAGTGCGATGTACGGGCTCGGCGGTGCGGCCGTCGCCCTGCTGGCGTGCGCGCTGGGCGGGGTACTCTCCGGTGGGCTCGCACAGCGCGTCGCCGAAGGTCTGGGCCCCCGCTCCTCCGAGGGCGGGAGCGAGGGGCCGATCGCCGGACCCCCGGTCCTGCTCACCTGGCAGGCGGCGGTGATCCCCGTCCTTGTCATGGTCGTCGCGCTCTTCGCGGTGGTCTCGGCGGTACGGGTGTGGCGGGCGCGGGCGCGCCTCGCGCCCGGCATCGTGGAGTCCTACCCAGGAGAGAACGAAGAGGTCAAGACCCGCAGCACCCGCATCGCGGGCACCATCGCCCGGGCCCGGCTCACCGACTCCGCCCCCGTGCTCATCGGCGCGATCACGCTGCTGACCCTGCTCCTTGGCGCGGGCGCCGTCCTCGGCGCCACCCTCTCCGGACAGACCCCGGGCGAGGCCGCCCGTGGCGCTGCCGCCCCGCTGCCCGCCCTGGGCGCACTGGCCCAGGGAATCGGCTCCTGGCTGATGGGGGCTCTGGTCATAGTGTTCATCGCCATGGGCCGCCGGGCCTACCGCGATCCCAGTGCCCGCCGCACCGTGGGGATCCTGTGGGATGTGGGCACCTTCTGGCCGCGCGCCGCCCACCCCTTCGCCCCGCCCTGCTACGCGGAGCGGGCCGTGCCGGACCTCAGCTGGCGGATGGGCACCTGGACCGAGCTCACCGGCGGACGGATCGTCATCTCCGGCCACTCCCAGGGGAGTGTGCTGGCCGCCGCGGCGGTCTGGCAGCTCGACCCGGCGACCCGCAGCCGGGTGGCACTGCTCACCTACGGCTCCCCGCTGGAGCGGCTGTACGGACGCTGGTTCCCCACCTGCTTCGGGCCGACCGCGCTGCGCGCGCTGCATCGGGAGGTGAGCTGCTGGCGTAATCTGTGGCGGCTGACCGACCCGATCGGCGGTCCCGTCAAGGTGGGTGGGAGCCCCGGTCCGGAGGTGGACTGCGGTCCGCTCAAGGACCCGCTGCGCTACGGCCGTACGCTGCGCCACCCGCTGCCCGCACCCATCCTCGGGCACGGCGACTACCAGGCCGACCCGGTCTTCGACCAGGAGCGAGGCGGCCTGCTGGCCCGGTTGAGTACCTGGACCGTGACCGAGCCGTACACCACGCCGGTGACCAGGACGCCCGTAACCCGGGAAGCACCACGGATTCCACCCAGCCGGCGGCCGGAGCCAACGCACCCGCCCTGGCTCTCTCCCGGTGGCGACACCCCGGGGCGCGCCGAATGGCCGACCGTTCTCGCCCTTGGGTTTGTCGCGCTGGTCGCCCTGGTCGCGGCAGGGCTCACCGCGCCCGGGGCGGTCGAGGCGGTTAACCAGCCCAGTGGCATGGCCCTTTCGGATGTCGCGCGGATCGCCGCGTTCCTCGGGGCCGCCGGACTGGCGCTGGCTACCGGCATCGCAGCGGTGATCAAAGCCACTGCCCCGCTGACCCGGGCGCGTGGGCGTCTGCTCCGGACCCGCGGTGGCCTCGCCTCCGCCGCGCCGGAGGCCGCACCCGCGTCCGAAGGAACCACCTCAGCAGGAACCAAGCCCGAAGGGACAATTCCGGGTCAGGGCAGCCCGGGAAGGTCCTCGGCGTAGAGCAGGGTCAGCTCCTCGGTACTGGGGTCAGGCAGCTGTGCGACCCGTCCCGCATGGCGCTCGACCATCGCCTCGAACGTCTGCCGGGCCGTGCGGCCGTTGCCGAAGGACGGACCCTTCGGCAACGCCGTGAAGTGCTTCAGCAGCGCTTCCGCGGTGCCCTCGCCGAGGTGGTACTCCTGCTCCTGGGCCTGCTGTTCCACAATCCGGAGCAGCTCCTCCGGCTCGTAGTCGCCGAAGGTGATGGTGCGGGAGAAGCGGGAGGCGACTCCGGGATTGACGGCGAGGAAGCGCTCCATCTCCGCGGTGTAGCCCGCGACGATGACCACCACGGCCTCACGATGGTCCTCCATCAGCTTCACCAGGGTGTCGATCGCCTCCCGGCCGAAGTCCCGCCCGGAGTCCTCGGGGGAGAGCGCGTAGGCCTCATCGATGAACAGCACCCCGCCGCGCGCCCGGTCGAACGCCTCCTGGGTACGGATCGCCGTTGAGCCAATGTGCTCACCGACCAGATCGACCCGGGACACCTCCACCAGGTGGCCCTTCTCCAGCACGCCGAGAGAGTGCAGAATCTCGCCGTACAGCCGGGCGACCGTGGTCTTGCCGGTGCCAGGAGAACCGGTGAAGACCAGATGACGGCGCACCGAGGCGGCCTTGAGCCCCGCCTGCTGACGCCGCCGGCCTACCTCGATCATGTCGGTCAGCGCCCTTACCTCACGCTTGACGCTCTCCAGACCGACCAGGGTGTCAAGCTCGGCGAGCACATCGCGCGACGGGCGCGCGGGCTCCGGCTCCGGCGGCCCGGCGGTGGTCGTGGACGGTTGTTCCGGAACGGCCGTCAGCAGGCCCGGAGTCTGTACGGCCGCTGCCCTGGCGGGCTCCGGGGCGGACACCGCAGCCGTCTCATCACCGCTGCAGTCCTGGACGACCGGGCCGTCCTCCGCGAACTCGTATCCGCCACGGGCACAGCGCTCCGTACGGCACCGGGTGAGCGTCGTACGACAGCCGTCGATCACATGGAAGCCATAACCGCGCGAGCCGGTCACCCGGCAGCCGGTGAAGGTACCGCGCCCCTCCGCCGACACATAGAAGCCCGCCTCGGCCGGGCCGGTGACCGTGCACCGCTCGACCACCGGGTCGGCGCCCTTGGTGACGATGACGCCGGTGGCGGCCCCGTCGATGGTGCAGCCCGCCAGGGTGCCGCCGCTGCCGTGGTCGCGGAACCAGGCACCGGTCGCCGCCTCCCGGATCCGGCAGTCGTCCAGCTGGACCGTACCGCCGTCGCTCACCGACACCGCGGTGCCCCGCACCTGGGCCAGATCGCTGTCGACGACATCCGCCCGTGATCCCCGGTCCAGTACGAAGATGGCGTCCGGCACCTCGTGCACCCGGCAGGTGTCCAGCACCGCGGTCGCGCCGTCGCTCACCCAGACGGCCGGGTAGTCGCCCGTACTCTCCTGGATCTCGCAGCGGTTGGCGTCCACCCGGGTGCCCGGGTCCCACACCGACAGACCATTGCGGCCGAAGCGGCGCACCGTGGAGCGGGTCAGCGTCAGCACCGAACGGGACCGCAGGTCCACCGCGTTCTCCGGGATGTCATGGATGGCGCAGTCCGCGAGCGTGAGCACCGCGTCGGTGTCCAGGGTGACACCGTCGGCGGACGTACGGTGCACCTGACAGTCGGTGAGATGTCCGGAGGCGCGGGCGGCGATCTGCACCCCGGCGCCCTTGATCTCGTAGATCTCGCAGCCCACCGCCTCCACGGCGCTGCCCTCGCCGGTCAGCGAGAGACCCGCGCCCGAGGCGTGGTGGACCCGGCACCGTTCAAGCCGTGGGTGGGCACCGTCGCGCACCGCGATCCCCGACTGCCCGGCCGCCACCACCTCGCACTCCTCAAAGAGCCCGCCCGCGCCACCGGACACACTGACGCCGTGGCCGGCCGGATTGTCCACGGTGCAGTGCCGCACGGTCGGCCGGGCACCATCGCGCACCTCGATGCCCGCGGCGGAGCGGGTCATCACCCGCAGCCCCGACAGCTCCGGCGCACAGTTCTCCACCAGCAGCGCGGGCGCCGCCGAGTCCTGCCCCTCAATCTGCATATCCCGCACGATCGCGGAAGCACGGACGGTCAGCGGCACGCCGTCGGCCGGGGTGATACGGACCGAACCGGCGCTCGGACGCTCCGGGCCGCGCAGCGTGACGGCGCGCTCGATGACCAGATTCTCGCGATAGGTGCCGGGGGCGACGGTCAGTACATCGCCATCCCCGGCTGCTTCGAGCGCCGCGGCGAGTGAGTCGTAGTCTCCTGAGCGGCCTCCTGTGCGGCGCCGCCACCGCGGTGTGCTGGTGTGCGTCACCTGGACCGAGCCCTGAGCCATGGACTGTCTTGCCCCAACCTCGTGCGATATGCGTGCTTAACTGACTGTGCCGCCAGGCCTGCTGACGGCACCACCGTAGCGTGTACGGACCGATTGGATGACCAGTCCGAGCTCGCCGAAAGCACGGCCGGGCAGCCGACGGGGCATTCAACTGGACGCGTCGGTACGGCCCCAGTCCGGCCCGACCCGCGCCCACTCCCGCTCCCAGCGCTCGTACCGCCGCCGCAGCAGCTGCCGCAGGGCCAGCCGCCGCCCCGCCTCCGTCGCCGCGGCTGCGGCCATCGCGGCGACCAGGCCCGCCAGGGCGGCGTGCGAGGCGGCGGTCCTGGCCTCCATCGGACGGGCGACGATCCGCCCCCGTGCGTCGGTCCACAGACGGAAGCGGTCACCGGGGCGGGCGGCGCGCTGGGTGCCGACGGGAGCCGTATGGCTGGTACCGTCCACGGCGGTCCAGGAGGCGATGACCCGGTACCGGGCGGTATGTTCCCAGTCCGCCTCCGGGTCAGCCGACCACCGGGGCAGGGTCCGCTGCACGGTGGCCCACACCTGGTGCCGGTGCTCATGCTGATCCCGCACCGTACGCAGCAGCGCGCGATGCGCCGCGTCACCCCCCGCCGCGCCCGTCAGCGGAGCACCGACGGCGATGGCCAGCGCGGCGGTCAAGGCCAGCCAGGACTCCGCGCGGTCGCTGCGACGGCACAGCGGATTGCGCCGCCAGCGCCACAGCCCAGCGATCGCCCGGAACACCGCGCACCCCCTATCCGCACGCTCTCCTGGTCATTGACTGCCTCGAGTCGCGCGTGGTGAATGCACGACGGGAGCCAGGAGAGATCGATGTCACGAGAACCGTACTGGGCAAGAACGCCGTTGTCCTCTGTATGCGCCCTGTCGAACGGAGCGCGCCGCGTGTGCCCCCGTGCACCAGCGGTGCATCCATGAGCTATCGGTTGCTCAGGGTGACACATCTTGGCTGCTGGTCACGGAATGTGGGCAAGGTTGTGAGGCGGGCGGCGCGATACCCGGGTGTCGGGCGGTGCATTCGCCAGCCTTCCGTCTCTTTTGAGTGATTGCGGGCGATTGCCGGGCGTGGCTACTTTCTTCCCGTACGGCAGGTGAATTCGCCGTGCTGGCCTGGAGATTGGCGGTGTCTTACATGACGACTTCGGTCGAAACGAATTCTGGCGACAACAACACTCATCCACAGCTCAGCCTTGCGACGGCAGCCGCCCGACAACTGGCGACCACGACCAAGACACCCCCGCAGATGCAGGGGATTTCCTCCCGATGGCTGCTCAAGGTCCTGCCCTGGGTGCAGGTGTCGGGCGGTACGTTCCGGGTGAACCGTCGTATGCGACATACCCTCGGTGACGGACGAGTGGAATTCATGTCGACGGGAGCCGAGGTCCAGGTGATCCCGGCGGAGCTGGGCGAGCTCGCCCTGCTGCGCGGCTATGCGGATTCCGAGGTGCTGCAGGAGCTCGCGGGCCGTTTCGTCCAACGCGACTTCGGACCCGGTGAGGTGATCGTCGAGTCCGGGCAGCCTGCCGAGCAGGTGGTGCTGATCGCCCACGGCAAGCTCCAGAAGGTGGGGGCCGGCTTCTACGATGGCGAGGCGACCCTGGGCGTCCTCGCCGACGGCGACTATCTCGGTGACCGCCAGCTCGCCGAGGAATCCCCTGGCACCTGGGACTTCACCCTGCGGTCGTTGACCAGCGGTACGGTGCTCACGCTCGACCGGCAGGCGTTCGAGGAGACGGCCGAGCGCGCCGGGAGTCTGCGGGAGCATGTGGCGGCGTTCCGCATCGCCATCCCCGGACAGCGCAACGAGGAGGGCGAGGCCGCGATCGAGCTGGCCGCCGGCCATCATGGCGAGCCCGACCTGCCGGGCACGTTCGTCGACTACGACAGCGCGCCGCGTGAGTATGAGCTGAGTGTGGCGCAGACCGTGCTGCGGGTGCACAGCCGGGTAGCCGACCTCTACAACGAGCCGATGAATCAGGTTGAGGAGCAGCTGCGGCTCACCATTGAGGCGCTGCGTGAGCGCCAGGAAAACGTGATGATGAACAGCCGCGAGTTCGGACTGCTGCACAACGCCGATCTGAAGCAGCGGCTGCACACCCGCACCGGCCCGCCCACCCCCGATGACATGGATGAGCTGCTGGCCCTCGTCTGGAAGGAACCCAGCGTCATCCTCGCTCACCCGAAGGCCATCGCCGCCTTCGGCCGGGAGTGCAGCAGCCGGGGGCTGTATCCGGCCAGCATCGACTTCCAGGGCCACGCGGTGCCCTCCTGGCGTGGCGTGCCGGTCCTCCCGTGCAACAAGATCCCGGTCAGCGAGACCGGGATGAGCTCCATCCTGGCCATGCGGACCGGGGAGAAGCTGCAGGGTGTTGTCGGCCTGCACCGGACCGGGATCCCCGATGAGTACCAGCCCAGCCTCTCGGTCCGCTTCATGGGCATCAATGAGAAGGCGATCATCTCCTATCTGGTCAGCGCCTACTTTTCGGCGGCCGTCCTGGTGCCCGACGCCCTGGGGATTCTCGAGGACGTCGAGATCGGACACTGAGAATGGCGCAGCCGCTTCAACTGCCAAATTTCTATATGCCGAATCCGCCTCGGCTCAACCCCGGGGTCGAGGCGGCCCGGGCCCATACCAAGGAGTGGGCCCGGGGTATGGGCATGCTGGACGCTCAGGATGCGCCTGGCGGCTCATCCGTGTGGTCGGAGAACGCCTTCGACGCCATGGATTTCGCGGGCCTCAGTGCTTATACGCACCCCGACGCCCCGGGGCCCAGGCTGGATGTCATCACCGACTGGTACGTCTGGGTCTTCTATTTCGACGATCACTTTCTGGACAACTACAAACGCACCGGTGACACGGCAGCGGCCAGGGAATATCTTGACCGGCTGCCCCAGTTCATGCCGCTGGACGGTGTGACCGAACCCCCGGAACCGGAGAACGGCGTCGAGCGTGGGCTGTGGGATCTGTGGCAGCGCACCGTGCCCGTGATGTCGGCCGACTGGCGGGTCCGCTTCTTCGAGTACAACCGGCACCTGCTGATGGAGTCCATGCGGGAGCTGTCCAATATCAACGCGGGCCGGGTGCCCAACCCCATCGACTACATCGAGATGCGCCGCAAGGTCGGCGGCGCCCCGTGGTCCTCCGCGCTGGTGGAGTACTCCCTCGGCGCCGAGGTGCCGGACCGTATCGCGGCCACCCGTCCCATGCAGGTCCTGCTCGCCACCTTCTCCGACTCCGTCCACCTCTGCAACGACATCTTCTCCTATCAACGTGAAACCGGGTCAGAAGGGGAGATCAACAACTGCGTCAAGGTCTTGGAGACCTTCTTCGGCTGGCCGACGCAGCGCGCCGCCGATATCGCCAATGAGGTGCTGACCTCCCGGCTGCACCAGTTCGAGAACACCACTCTCACCGAACTCCCTCCGCTCTTCGAGGAACAGGGTCTGGGCCCGGCCGAGCGCGCCGAGGTGCTGGGCTATGTCAAGGGCTTGCAGGACTGGCTCTCCGGCGGGCTCGAGTGGCACAAGCAGTCCAGCCGCTATATGAACAGCGGTGCCCGGACCTCTACCCTCGGTGACTATCTGCTGAGTATGGGTCCCACGGGGCTTGGCACGGCCGCCGCACGGCTCTTCGGCTGGGCGGTTCCCAAGGTAACTAGCACCTTCACCACCCCCGCGCTCCCCATGCCCTATACGACCCGGTGCAGCCCGCATCTGGACGCCGCCCGGAGCCACACCCGGGCCTGGGCACGGGAGCTGGGACTGACCGGCACCCTGCCCGGCTGGGACGAAAGGAGCTTCCAGGCCGCCGACCATGCGCTGTTCGCGGCGCTCACCCACCCGGACGCCCAGGGCGCGGAGCTGGATCTGATCGCCGACTGGCATATCTGGGGCTGGTACTTCGACGACTTCTTCGTCGAGGTCTTCAAACGCTCCCGGAATCCCGCCGGAGCCAGGGCCTTTATGGAACGGCTGGCTGCCTTTATGCCACCCGATCCCGCCGGGACACCGCCCCCGGCCAACCCGGCCGAGGCCGCGCTCGCCAATCTGTGGGCCCGCTCCGCGCCCGGCATGGCGCCAGAGCTGCGCAGGGAATTCCCGGGCCACGTACTGGAGTTCACCGGCAGCTGGCTGTGGGAGCTGCACAACCTTGTCCAGGACCGGGTGCCCGATCCGGTCGACTACATCGAGATGCGCCGCCGCACCGGCGGCGCCCGCTTCTCGCTCGCCCTGCTGCGGCACGCACTCGGGACGGACATCCCAGAGCGCGTCTGGGAGTCGGACCCCATGCGCGAACTGGGCGTGACCTTCGCCGATATCGGTCCACTGCGCAATGACATCCACTCCTACGCAAAGGAGATCGAGCATGAGGGGGAGAACAGCAACGGAGTCCTGATCATCCAGCGCTTTCTGGACTGTGGCCTCCAGGAGGCCGCCGACACCCTCGCGGCCCTGGCAACCGCCCGCCTCGACCAGTTCGAGCACACCGTCACCACCGGTCTCCCCGCCCTCTTCGAGGAGACCGAAGCCGACACCGCCACCCGCGAGAACGTCATGGACTACGTCCGGGCGCTCCGGGAGTGGATGGCCGGGGACCACCAGTGGTCGCTGGTCACCGGCCGCTATCGCACCACCGCCCGACCCGCCAGCCTGCTGACCTCCGGCAGCTGTCCGCCGCTGTCCCCCGGCCCCCACGGGCTGGGCACCTCGGCCGCCCGCATCACCCGCACCGTTCAGGAACGGAAGGCCCGCACCTTATGACGACCCCCGTGACCCCCGTGACTTCCGCGAACACAGCACCCACCAGCCTTGACACCACCGCGGCCCGGCAGCTGGCCACCACCACCAAGACACCGCCGCAGATGCAGGGCATTTCCTCGCGATGGCTGCTGAGGATTCTCCCCTGGGAACAGGTCACGGCCGGTACGTACCGGGTCAACCGGCGGCTCACCCATACGGTGGGCAATGGCCGGGTGGAGTTCGTCAGCACCGGTTCCGAGGTCCGGGTGATTCCGGCGCAGCTCACCGAGCTGCCCGCGCTGCACGGCTTTGAGGGCAACGAGGTTCTGCAGACGCTCGCCGGGCGGTGTGTACAGCGGGAGTACGCCCCCGGCGATCTTCTTGTGGAAATCGGCCGCCCCGTCGACGAAGTGCTCCTGATCGCCCATGGGAAGATCAATAAGCTGGGTGCCGCTGAGTATGACGGTGAGACCAACCTCGGCGTCCTCGCCGATGGCGAGTGGGCGGGTGACGAGGCGCTGGCCACCGGGCCCGGCGACTGGGACTACACCCTCAAGGCCGTCACCCGATGCACTGTCCTGACGCTGCCCGTGTCCGAATTCCAGGCCGTGGCCGAGCAGTCGGCGGAGCTCCGCGCCCATATCGACAGCCTGCTCTCCCGCCCCCAGCCCCGGCAGAACAGGCGCGGTGAAGCCGAGATCGAGCTGGCCTCGGGCCACCATGGCGAGCCGGAGCTGCCGGGCGCCTTCGTGGACTACGACACCACGCCGCGCGAGTATGAGCTGAGTGTGGCGCAGACCGTGCTGCGGGTGCACAGCCGGGTAGCCGACCTCTACAACGAGCCGATGAACCAGGTTGAGGAGCAGCTGCGGCTCACCATTGAGGCGTTGCGCGAGCGCCAGGAGCACGAGCTCCTCAACAACACCGAGTTCGGGCTGCTGCACAACGCCGATCTGAAGCAGCGGCTGCACACCCGCACCGGCCCGCCCACCCCCGATGACCTTGATGAGCTGATCTCCCGGCGCCGCAAGACACAGTTTCTGCTCGCCCATCCGCGTACGATCGCCGCGTTCGGCCGGGAGTGCAGCAAGCGCGGCATCTACTCGCCCGAAACCGTGCTGCACGGCACCGCCGTGCGCAGCTGGCGTGGCATCCCCCTGCTGCCCTGCAACAAGATCCCGGTCTCCCGGACCAACACCAGCTCGGTCCTCGCGATGCGCGTCGGCCAGAAGGATGAGGGTGTAGTCGGCCTTCACCAGACGGGGATTCCCGATGAGTACGAGCCGAGTCTGAACGTCCGCTTCATGGGGATCAACGAGAAGGCGGTCATCTCCTACCTGGTCAGCGTCTACTTCTCGGCGGCCGTGCTGGTCCCGGACGCGCTCGGCGTGCTGGAGGACGTAGAGATCTGAGCAAGCGGCTCCCGCGCGCCCGTCACCCCGGCCAGGTCCACTCGGTGACCTCTGGCAGGTCGATGCCGTGTTCACGGATGTGGTCGTGGTGGCGGGCGCGTACATCGGCCATCCTCTGCCGTACCCCGGCGGCGCGTGCCGCGAGTCCCGGGACCCTGTCGATCACATCCATGACCAGCCGATAGCGGTCCAGATCATTGCGGACGACCATATCGAAGGGCGTAGTGGTGGCCCCCATCTCCCGGTAGCCGCGTACATGCAGCCGCTCGTGCGCCGCACGTCCATGGGTGAGCCGGTGGATCAGCCATGGGTAGCCGTGATAGGCGAACACCACCGGCCGGTCCGGCGTGAAGGCGGCGCTGAACTCCGCCTCCGTCATCCCGTGCGGATGAGCCGTGCGCGGCATCAGCCGGGTCAGGTCGACCACGTTCACCACCCGCACCGCCAGCTCCGGCAGATGGGTGCGCAGCAGCGCGGCAGCGGCCAGCACCTCCTGGGTGGGCACATCCCCGGCGCAGGCCAGCACCACATCGGGCTCCCTGTCAGCCACCTCCGTACCGGCCCATTCCCAGATACCGGCGCCACGCGCACAGTGCGCGCGGGCCTCGGGCAGGCCGAGCCAGTCAGAGCAGAGCTGCTTCCCAGCGACGATCACATTCAACACATCACGGGTGCGCAGCACATGGTCGGCCACACACAGCAGGGTGTTCGCATCCGGCGGCAGATAGACCCGCACCACATCCGGGCTCTTGTTCAGCACATGGTCGACGAAGCCGGGATCCTGGTGTGAGAAGCCGTTGTGATCCTGCCGCCACACATGCGAGGTCAGCAGATAGTTGAGCCCCGCGACAGGCGCCCGCCAATCGACCGTACGAGCGCTCTGCAGCCACTTGGCATGCTGTGTGGCCATGCTGGCGACGATATGGGCGAACGCCTCGTAGGACGCGAACATCCCGTGCCGCCCGGTCAGTACATAACCCTCCAGCCAGCCCTGGCACATATGTTCCGACAGCACCTCCATCACCCGGCCGTGCCGGCCCAGATGCTCATCGGTGCTGACGGTGTCGGCCTGCCAGGCCCGCGGGGTGGCGTCGTACACCTCCTGGAGATGGTTGGAGTCGATCTCATCGGGCGCCATCACCCGGAAGTCGCGGCGCTCCCCGCTGGCGGCCAGCACCCGGCGCAGCAGCCCGCCGAGCACCCGCGTCGGCTCGTGGGCGGATGCCCCGGGTTTGTCGACCAGGACAGCGAACGGCGCCAGCTCGGGCAGCGGCAGCGAGTGCCGCAGCCGCCCGCCGTTGGCATGCGCGCTGGCACCCAGCCGCAGATCGCCGCGCGGCACACAGGCCAGCACATCGGGCAGCGGTCGGCCCTGGGCGTCGAACAGCTCCCTGGGCCTGTACGAGTGCAACCACCCTGCCAGCTGCCGCAGCCGCTCGGGGTTCTCCCGGACGCCGGACAGGGGGATCTGATGGGCGCGCCAGGTGTTCTCGACCGCCACCCCGTCGACCGTGTCCGGGCCGGTCCACCCCTTGGGTGTGCGGAGCACGATCATCGGCCAGTGAGGGCGCGGTCCGTCGCCGTTCCCCCGTGCTGTGTGCTGGACCTCGGCGATCCGGTCCAGTGCCTGGTCCAGGGCCGCTGCCAGCGCCCGGTGCACCTGCGCCGGCTCGGTGCCGGGTTCGGCGGTGACATACAGCGGATCGTGGCCGTAGCCCCGCAGCAGGGCATCCAGCTCACTCTCCGGCAACCGGGACAGCACCGTAGGGCCTGCGATCTTGTAGCCGTTGAGGTGCAGCACGGGCAGCACCGCGCCGTCATGCAGGGGGTCAAGGAACTTGTTGGCGTGCCAGGACGCGGCGAGCGGGCCGGTCTCCGCCTCGCCGTCGCCGATGACACAGACGGCCAGCAGCCCCGGGTTGTCGAAGGCGGCGCCATAGGCGTGCGCCAGCGAATGGCCGAGCTCCCCGCCCTCCTGGAGCGAGCCGGGCACCTCGGGCCCCGTATGGCTGCCCACCCCGCCCGGCCGGGAGAACTCCCGGAAGAGCCGTGCCATCCCGGCCTCATTCCGTCCGGCGTCCGGGTTCACCTCACCGTAGGAGCCCTCCAGCCAGGCCCCGGCCAGTACTGCCGGGGCGCCGTGGCCCGGTCCCCAGACACAGACGGCGGCCTGCTCACGGGCACTGATCACCCGGTTGAGATGGGTGTAGACGAGGCTCAGCCCAGGACAGGTCCCCCAGTGTCCGAGCAGCCGTGGCTTGATGTGCTCGGGGCGCAGCTCCTCGCGCAGCAGCGGATTCCCGGCGAGAAAGAGCTGGCCCGCGGCCAGATAATTCAGTGCTCGCCAGTGCGCATCGAGCTGCCCGCACTCGTGTTCGGTGAGAGAATGGTGTGCCTCCATGGGCCCTCCAGCGAATGGCAGCGGCGCATATCCGGCCGGGTCCCCAGCGGGCGGCCGGGCACACCTAGGGACAGCTCTCCAAGGCAAGGAGACAGACCGATGCGCACCATGACCGGACTGCTTGGAGCCCTCTCGTCAGAGCACGCCGAACGGCTGCGGGCCCTCGGCCGGGAGGTGTCCTTTCCCGCCGGTGTCCGGATCTTCGAGGAGGGCTATCGGGCCGACCGCTTCTGGATCATCCGCACCGGCTCGGTCACCCTTGACCAGCGTGTGCCGGGCCGCAGCGCCCAGGCCGTCGAGACCATCGGCCATGGCGAGCTGCTGGGCTGGTCCTGGCTGTTCCGGCCCTATATCTGGCATCTGGGCGCCGAGACCGGCAGCCCCGTGCGCGCCCTCGAGTTCGACGCCGCGGAAGTGCGGCGGATGTGCGAGGACGACCATGAGCTGGGCTACGCGCTCGCGCTCGCCGTCGGAGAGATCATCTCCCATCGGCTGCAGCGCTCCCGTACCCGGCTGCTCGACGCGTACGGGCCGCACGGCTACTCCGACCGGCTGTGACAGCGAGGTGATCGCCGGGCACTGACCGTTGCCGGGGCGCCGCCGCTGCAGCACGATGTTCCCGTGCTGAATCCATGGCTGGCACTGGAGGCGGGCGCGGACCCGGCTGAGCGGGCCGGAGCGGTCCGCCGTGCCCATGAGGACTTTCTGGCGGAAGGCACCATCAGTGCGCCGGTGCGCGATGTGGTCGCCGACTCCTGGCGGCGGTGCGCCGGTGCCCGCGTGGAACCGGACGGGACGGCCCGTATCGAGCTGGCCGACGCCGAGCTGGCCGCCTACCGCGCCGCACATCCGTTGGCCCGGGCCATGCCGCTCTTCCGGGAACTGCTGGGCACCATCGCCGACGACGGCGCCCATCTGCTGTCCGTCTGTGATGAGCAGGGCCGGATGCTGTGGGTCGAGGGCCACCCCCAGGTGCGGCAGCGCGCCGAGCGGATGAACTTCGTCGCCGGAGCCCGCTGGGCCGAGGCCTGCACCGGCACCAACGCCCCCGGTACCGCGCTCGCCGTCGACCACGCCGTGCAGATCTTCGCCGCCGAACACTACTGCCACCCTGTGCAGTCCTGGACCTGCGCCGCCGCACCGGTGCACGACCCCCGCACCCGACGGTTGATCGGCGCCGTCGACATCACCGGTGGTGACCATCTCGCCGCGCCACAGAGCCTCGCCCTCGTCCAGGCGACCGCCCGCGCCGCCGAGGCCCACCTCGCCGAGCTGGCCGGGCTGGTTCCCGGGCCACGCGCGTACCACCTGGAAGCGCTCGGCCGCGACGAGGCACTTCTCCATACGGGCCACGGCGCGCCGCGGCGGCTGGGGCGGCGGCACAGCGAGATCCTGATGCTGCTCGCCGCCCACCCCGACGGCCTCACCGGTGACCGGCTGGGCCTGGAGCTCTACGGCGAACGCGAGGTCCATCCCGTTACGCTCCGTGCCGAACTCTCCCGGCTGCGCCAGCTGCTGGGAGAGCTGCTCGGCTCCCGCCCGTACCGGCTGCGTACCCCCATCGGCACTGATCACGGCACCGTCAGCGACGCACTGCGCTCCGGTGATCTCGCCGCCGCGGTGGCCGCCTACCGTGGACCGCTGCTGCCGCTGTCCGAGGCCCCCGGCATCATCCGGCTCCGCGGCCAGCTGGCGGACCGGCTCCGGCAGCGGCTGCTCAGCCGCCGAGAGGTGGGCCCACTGGAGAGCTGGGTGCGCACCTCATGGGGCGAGGACGACCTGGCGGCCTGGGAGGCGCTGCTCACCGCACTGCCGTCGGCCGAGCGCGCCGTCCCGGCCGCCCGCATACACGCCCTGCGCGCCAACTACGGGCTGGGGCCCGCAACGTATCCGCAACGTTTGCCCGGCTAGCGTCCCCGGCACCAACCACACCAGGGCGACAGAAGGTAGGCAGCATGAGCCGCTACGCCGCACCCGGCACCGATGGCGCCATCGTCAGCTTCCAGTCCCGCTACGACCACTGGATAGGCGGCGGCTATGTAGCTCCCCAGCGGGGCGGATACTTTGAGAACCCCACCCCGGTCACCGGGCAGCCTTTTACGGAGATCGCCCGTGGCACCGCTGAGGATGTCGAGCGCGCCCTCGACGCGGCCCATCAGGCCGCTCCCGGCTGGGGCCGTACGCCGGCCGCCGAGCGTGCCGAAATCCTGAACAGGATCGCCGACCGGATGCAGGAGCATCTGGAACAGCTCGCCGTCGCCGAGAGCTGGGAGAACGGCAAGCCCATACGGGAGGCCCTGGCCGCTGATATCCCGCTCGCCATCGACCACTTCCGCTACTTCGCGGGGGTCATCCGTGCCCAGGAGGGCTCGCTCTCCGAGATCGACGCGGACACCGTCGCCTACCACTTCCATGAGCCGCTGGGCGTGGTCGGGCAGATCATCCCGTGGAACTTTCCCCTGGTGATGGCGGCGTGGAAGCTCGCACCCGCGCTGGCCGCTGGGAACACCGTCGTCCTCAAGCCCGCCGAGCAGACCCCGGCCTCCATCCACTACTGGCTGAGCATCGTCGCCGATCTGCTGCCGCCCGGCGTCGTCAATGTCGTCAACGGCTTCGGATTCG
The DNA here is from genome assembly GCF_021216675.1 of Streptomyces gobiensis. NCBI lineage: Bacteria > Bacillati > Actinomycetota > Actinomycetes > Kitasatosporales > Streptomycetaceae > Streptomyces > Streptomyces gobiensis. The sequence goes on from NZ_CP086120.1 coordinate 5,431,372, forward strand.
AGGCCGGAAAGCCGCTGGCGAGCAGCCCACGGGTGGCCAAGGTCTCCTTCACCGGAGAGACCACCACCGGGCGGCTGATCATGCAGTACGTCTCGGAGAACCTGAAGCCCGTCACCCTGGAGCTCGGCGGCAAGAGCCCCAACATCTTCTTCGATGATGTCTCGGCGCACAGCGATGACTTCTACGACAAGGCGCTGGAGGGCTTCACCATGTTCGCCCTCAACCAGGGCGAGGTCTGCACCTGTCCCTCCCGCGCCCTCATCCAGCGGGGCCACTACGGCGACTTCCTGGAGGCCGCCATCGCCCGCACCGAACAGATCGTCCAGGGCCACCCGCTGGACACCGACACCATGATCGGCGCGCAGGCCTCCAACGATCAGCTGGAGAAGATCCTCTCTTATCTGGACATCGGTCAGCAGGAGGGTGCCAAGGTGCTCACCGGCGGCGCCCGCGCCGACCTCGGCGGTGAACTCGCGGGTGGTTACTACGTGCAGCCCACCATCCTGGAGGGCGGCAACCATATGCGGGTCTTCCAGGAGGAGATCTTCGGCCCGGTGGTCGCCGTCACCGGTTTCGCGGGCTACGCCGACGCCATCGAGATCGCCAATGACACCCTCTATGGCCTGGGCGCGGGTGTCTGGACCCGGGACACCAACACCGCCTACCGCGCCGGACGCGCCATCCAGGCGGGCCGGGTATGGACCAACTGCTACCACGCCTACCCGGCGCATGCCGCATTCGGTGGCTATAAACAGTCAGGCATCGGCCGTGAGAACCACAAGATGATGCTCGACCACTACCAGCAGACAAAGAACCTGCTGGTGAGCTACGCCCCGCAGAAGCTCGGCTTCTTCTAGAAGGCACCATCAGGCACCATCAGGCACCTACCTGGGAGGCATGGTGTCCCGCGTCGACCTGACCCCCGCCGCCGCCGGGCTGCTGCGTGAACTGACCCAGCGGCACGGTCCACTGATGTTCCACCAGTCCGGCGGCTGCTGTGACGGCAGCTCGCCCATGTGTTACCCGCTGGGCGAGTTCCGCACCGGCGACAGTGATGTGCTGCTCGGTGAGCTGACCGTGACCGGGATCGCGGACCCGGTGCCCTTCTGGATCTCCGCCAGCCAGTACGCGTACTGGAGCCATACCCACCTCACCGTGGATGTGGTTCCAGGGCGCGGCAGCGGGTTCTCCGTGGAAGCGCCGGAAGGGGTGCGCTTTCTGATCCGCTCCCGACTGCTGGACGGTTAACCCTCGGTGAGCCCAGCTCGACCTCTTCCCCGCGTCAGGGCACACCAGTCGCCGGGCCGGACACTCGCGCCGTGTCAGGCCCGGTGCCGCGCCCCGCTCAGTAGCCGGGATAGGGGTGCTGACGGCCGTAGGGGTCGTCATACGTCCCTGGCGTTGGCCCCGGCATCTGCCGGGGCGGGGCGGCCTGCGGCGCGACCGGACGCATCTGCGGCGGCTGTTGCTGGTGCGGCGCCGGATATCCGTAACCGCGCGGCGCGGGGGCCTGCTGAGGGATATACGGAGCCGGCGCCTGCTGCAGCGGGGCGGACTGCGGCATGGCAGCCGGATAGCCGCGGGGCGGAGTGTGATGGGAGGGCCCGGCGGGCAGCGCGGGGAGCGCCGCCGGCAGGGCCGGGAGCTGGCTTCCGGTGTCGTACGCGGACGGGACACGGATCGGCGCGATCTGCGGGGTGCCCCGCTCGGCCACCAGGCTGTCGTAGATCGGGGTGTCAGCAAATGAGGGCGCAGCGTAGTAGCCACCGCCATAGGTGCTGCGGGGGGAGGTCATACTCCATAAGTTAAGCGGAAGATGTGCTGTATGAGGAGCCCGGTAAGAGGGTCTTTTCGTGGGCTCGGGGTGACTGTGCATCCCTAATGCGAGCGAACCTGGCAAAAACGGTCGCGTATAGCCGTCAGGGTGCTGTAAAGGGCGCGTACCGCGAAGGTGAACATCAGCCCTCGCTCTGAGTTGGCATAGGTTGAGGGCCTGACGAGCAGGAAAGTGCGCAGACCCGCACGGTCATCCCAAGGGGGAGTAGCAGCATGACGATGCGTAAAGGTACGAATGTCCCGATCCAGGCGGCCGCCGTACGGGTCGAGCTGGGCTGGAGCTCCGGATCCGGAACGCCGGACGTGGACGCGTCGGCTCTGCTGCTCGCTGCCGGCAAGGTTCGCTCGGACGGGGACCTCGTCTTCTACAACCAGCCCCAGCACGCTTCCGGGGCGGTGCGCTACGAGGGCAAGAGCCCCGCGGGCGCCGCCGTGACCGACACGCTCGCCGTGGACCTCGCTGCGGTTGAGCCCGCCATTGAGACCGTCGTCATCGCCGCCTCCGCCGATGGCGGCACCTTCGGCCAGGTGCCCGGACTGTATGTACGCGTCCTGGACTCCGCCAGCGGCGCCGAGCTGGCGCGCTTCGAGAGCCAGGACGCCTCCTCCGAGACGGCTTTTGTCCTCGGTGAGCTCTACCGGCGGCAGGGCGGCTGGAAGTTCCGCGCCGTCGGGCAGGGCTACGCCAGCGGACTGGCGGGTCTGGCCACCGACTTCGGTATCAGTGTGGAGGAGCCGCAGCCCGCGGCTCCGGCAGCGGCTCCCACGCCGCCCGCTCCCGCCCAGCCCCCGGCCCCGCCGGCGCGGCTGACCAAGGTGACGCTCACGAAGGAGGCGCCGTCGGTATCGCTCACCAAACAGGGCGGCACCTCCGGAGCGATGCGGGTCAATCTCAACTGGCAGGTGCGCAAGCAGTTCAAGGGCTGGGGGCAGAAGCTCGGCCGCGCCATGGCCATGCACTCCGATCTCGACCTGGATCTGCATGCCCTTTTTGAGCTGACCGATGGCCGTATGGGCGTGATCCAGGCGCTCGGCGACACCTACGGTTCGCTGCACCAGCCGCCGTACATCCACCTCGACGGCGATGACCGCACCGGTGCGGCCGCCACCGGTGAGAACCTCACCATCAACCTCGACCACGCCCAGGAATTCCGGCGGATTCTCGTCTTTGTCACCATCTACGAAGGCGCCCGCAGCTTCGCCAACCTCAACGCGACGGTCACCCTGCAGCCACAGCACGGCGCCCCGATTGACTTCTCCCTGGATGAGTGCACCGTTCCCTCCACCGCCTGTGCGCTGGTGCTGATCACCAACCAGGGTGGCGAGCTCGTCGTCCAGCGCGAGGCCCGCTATCTGGTTCCCGAGCCCGGCGTCAGCCCGCAGCGCACCATGGACTACGCCTACGACTGGGGCCTGCCGTGGACTCCGGGGCGCAAGTGACCGGCCGGGCGCCGCCGCGGCCCCTTCCGGCCGCACCGGTCCCGGCCTGTGCCGCGAGCTCACATCACGCCCGCGTACTCTTACCTCCGTGAAAATCGCGCTCGTCGACTCCGGAATCGGACTGCTCGCTGCCGCGGCCGCGGTGCGGCGGCTGCGGCCCGACGCCGACCTGGTGCTTTCCTGCGACCCGGACAGCATGCCGTGGGGGCCGCGTACCACCGAGGACATCACCGCACACGCGCTGGCCTGTGCCCGGGCCGCCGCCGAGTATGAGCCCGGGGCACTGATCGTCGCCTGCAACACCGCCTCGGTGCACGCGCTGCCCGTGCTGCGCGCCGAACTCGAACCCGGGCTGCCGGTGATCGGGACCGTACCGGCCGTCAAACCGGCGGTGGCCTCCGGTGGACCGGTCGCCGTCTGGGCCACCCCGGCCACCACCGGCAGCCCCTACCAGCGTCGGCTGATCGATGACTTCGCCAACGGGATCGCGGTCACCGAGGTGCCCTGCCACGGTCTCGCCGACGCCATCGAACACGCCGACGAGGCCGCCATCGATGTCGCTGTCGCCGCCGCGGCCGCGCTCACCCCGCGCGGAGTGCGCGCGGTCGTGCTCGGCTGTACGCACTATGAGCTTGTCGCCGAGCGCATCCGCGCCGCCGTGCACGCCCCCGGCGAGCCGGAACCCGTCCTGCACGGCTCAGCCGGGGCGGTCGCCGCGCAGGCGCTGCGCCGGATCGGCGCCACCCCGGCCGCCGTGAGCACTGCCAAGTCCATCGGGGGCGAGTCCATCGGGGAACTGGCGGTGCTGCACAGCGGCCGCCGGGTCGAGCTGACCGCAGCGGCCCTCGGCTACGCCGAGGGGCGGCTGCTCGCCACTCCGAGCCCGGCCGCCTGAGTTGGCTCACGACTTTTCCGGGCGCTGCGCGGTGGCGATCCCGGCCAGCAGGCCGGCGCCCATGGTGACCTGGTTGAAGCTCAGCGCGTTCCCCGCACACGCCAGCACGGCCAGCGCCGTCAGGGCGGCGGCCGCCGTGAGCACGACCGGGGTCGGCCTGGGGGAGCGGGCACAGGCGAGCAGCAGCCAGCCGTAGGCCCCGGCCAGCAGCAGCACACCCGGTACCCCCTGTTCGGCGGCGAGCTGCAAGAGCGCCGAGTGCGGCTTCCCGTCCGCATCCGCGGACCCGGACGCCGTTGGGCTTGCCTCCCCGAACCGGTCCGGACCGGCCCCGGTCACCGGATGCTCGGCGGCGATGGTGACCGCGTCCCGCCACAGCCCGGCACGGTGCTGGGTCAGCTGCCCCTCCAGCACGGCCGTGAGTCCCGGCGGCAGCGCCCGCTCCGCCACCGCCCAGGTGATCCCCGCGACGGTCATGGTGGCCAGCAGCAGCGCGACCAGAACGGGGAGCCGACGCCGCGCCCACCCGGCCGCCAGTGAGCACAGCAGCACAGCCACCGCGGCGGCACACCCCGCGATCGACCCCAGCAGCAGCGCGCTCACCGCGATCCCGGCGGCTAACAGCCACAGCGCCAGCCGGCGAAGGCGCGCCGTGGTCGCCCAGGCGGCGCAGCAGGCCGCACCCGCGGCGAGCGCCAGCAGCGCGGCCGTCTCCCCGGACCGGCCCGGCGGCGCCGTCACCGCCGAACCCGGCAGCGCCTGTACGGAGGTGAGCGCCAGCCCCAGCCCGGCGAGCGCGGCCACCGTGGCGGTGGCGGCGGGGAGCAGCGAACCGCTGATCCGCCCAACGGCGTAACCGGCCGCGACCGCCAGCACCGCGAGCAGTATTCCCTCCGGGCGGGCCTCCCGGCCGAATGAGGTGACCAGCGCCCAGGCCGCGCAGCCGCCCAGCACGATGGCACCACTGAGATCAGGGAGGGCACCGCTCTCTCGCCCCGCGGATGTGTGCAACGGTGACGCCATCCCCTGTACCCCCGTACACCTAACCCCCCGTACACCCTAAGGGCTGGACGGCCGTTGTGGACGGGTCACGCAGGGAGGGTGTGTGGCTGGCTGTCCGGAGATCACCGCGCCGGGCACGTACGCTCACCGTATGGCGACTCCCGACTTTATCCGTGAGCTGCGCGCCGGCATCGGCCACCAGCTCCTCTTTCTGCCCGGTGTCACCGCGATCGTCTTTGATGACCAGGGACGGGTCTTGCTCGGCCGACGGTCCGACACCGACCGCTGGGCGGTCATCGGGGGCATCCCGGAACCGGGTGAGCAGCCCGCCGAGACCGCGGTGCGGGAGGTGTACGAGGAGACCGCCGTGCGCTGTGTACCGGAGCGGGTGGTGATGGTGGAGACCCGGGAGCAGATCGAGTATGTCAATGGCGATATCTGCCAGTTCATGGACGTCACCCTGCGCTGCCGGGCGGTCGGCGGCGAAGCGCGGGTCAATGACGATGAGTCGCTGGAGGTTGGCTGGTTCGAGCCGGACGCCCTGCCCCCACTGGAGGAGTTCGGGCTGACCCGGATCAAGCTCGCGGCCGGGGACGCGCCAACCTGGTTCGCGCCCGTCGGCCCGTCCGAAGAACGCTGACCAGCCGGGCATCTCACAACTTGCGGTAGCTGTACGCCTCCTCAGCCGCCGCCGCTACAGCGGTGGCATCCATTCCAGTGGCGGCGGTGACCACCGCCGCCACCGCGCCCTCCACGAAGGGGGCGTCCACCAGCCGGGTGTCGGTGGGCAGTTCATCTGCCTCCGCCAGCAGCGCCTGCACGGTCAGCACCGCGCTGCCCAGATCCGCCAGGACCACGATCCCTGAGCCCTGGTCAGCGCGGTGGGCCGCCTCGATGATCAGCTCTGCGCTGGTGCCCATACCGCCGTCCTCGGTGCCACCGGCGGCGGTCACCGGGCCGGTCGCCCCGCCAGCCGCCAGTCCGGTGGCCAGCCGGGCCACGGACTCGGCAACCTCCCTGCTGTGCGAGACCAGCACCACGCCGACCAGCTTCCCGTTCTCACTCATCCGTCCGTCTCCGGCACAGCAGTCGCCACAGCACTCGGCACAGCGTTCACAACGTGCTCCTCTCTCAGCTGCCCCAGCGCAGCGCCGCCGTGCGCACCGGCGCGTCCCACAGTCGCAGCAGCTCCTCGTCCACCTGGCACAGCGTCACCGAGCAGCCCGCCATATCGAGTGAGGTGACGTAGTTGCCGACGAGCGTACGGGCCACCGGCACGCCCCGCTCGCTCAGCACGCGGTGCACCTCCGCGTTGAAGCCGTACAGCTCCAGCAGCGGGGTGCCGCCCATGCCGTTGACCAGTGCCAGCACCGGGCCATCGGGGTGCAGATCGGCCAGCAGCGCGTCCACCGTGAAGTCGGCGATCTCGCCAGAGGTCATCATCGCCCGCCGCTCCCGGCCCGGCTCGCCATGGATGCCGATGCCGAGCTCCAGCTCACCGGGCGGCAGATCGAAGGTGGGGCCGCCCTTGGCGGGGGTGGTGCAGGCGCTCAGCGCCACCCCGAAGCTACGGCAGGACTCCGACACCCGGCGGGCGATCGCCTCCACCCGCTCCAGCGGCGCGCCCTCCTCGGCGGCCGCGCCCGCCAGCTTCTCCACGAACAGCGTGCCGCCCGTGCCACGGCGCCCGGCGGTATAGAGGCTGTCGGTGACGGCCACATCGTCCTGCACCAGCACCTTGCCGACCTGTACGCCCTCGTCCTCGGCCAGCTCCGCGGCCATCTCAAAGTTGAGTGCGTCGCCGGTGTAGTTCTTCACGATGAACAGCACGCCCCTGCCGCTGTCCACGGCGGCCGCCGCCCGTGCCATCTGGTCCGGCACGGGGGAGGTGAACACCTCGCCGGGGCAGGCCGCGTCCAGCATCCCAGGCCCCACGAAGCCACCGTGCAGTGGTTCATGTCCCGAACCACCGCCGGAGATGAGACCCACCTTGTCCAGCACCGGAGCGTCGCGGCGCACGATCACCCGGTTCTCGACATCGACCGTCAGCTCCGGGTGGGCCGCGGCCATCCCGCGCAGCGCGTCAGCCACCACGCTCTCCGGCACATTGATCAATTGCTTCATCAGGGGCTCCTGTCCTGACACTCACCGGCACTGCCACTTCATTCACCGTCACTTTCGCAGCTCACCGCCGCCGGTGGAACGATGACGCCCCGGCCCTTCCCGATGGGTGAAACGCGTTCTACTCTGTGCGCCGCCGCAGGACTGTGTTGTTGACCGCCACCCAAGGAGCGGCCGTGCACCTCGAATACACCCCCGAACAGCAGCGGTTGCGCGCCGAGCTGCGCACATACTTCACCGAGCTGATGCCCGACAACGCCCATGCTGGGTACAGCGACCCCCTGGAGCAGAAGCGGTTCTACCGGGACACGGTGCGCCGCCTGGGCCACGATGGCTGGCTGGGCGTCGGCTGGCCCAGCGTGTACGGCGGCCGGGGGATGACCCCCATGGAACAGTTCATCTTCTTCGACGAGGCAGCCCAGGCGGGGGTCCCGCTCCCGCTGATGGCGCTGAACACCGTCGGACCGACGATCATGCAGTTCGGCACCGATGAGCAGAAGGCGTACTTCCTGCCCCGGATCCTCTCCGGCGAGATCGACTTCGCCATCGGCTACAGCGAGCCCGACGCGGGCACCGACCTGGCCTCGCTGAAGACCCGGGCGGTACGGGAGGGCGACGAGGACAGCGGGACCTACACGGTCAACGGCCAGAAGATCTGGACCACCAACGGCGACACCGCCGACTGGGTCTGGCTCGCGGTGCGCACCGATCCGGAGGCGCCACCGCACAAGGGCATCTCCATCCTGCTCGTGCCGACCAGCGACCCCGGCTACTCCTGCACCGTCATCAACACCCTCGCCTCGCACGACACCACCGCCAGCTACTACGAGAACATCCGCGTCCCCGCCGCCCGCCGAGTCGGCCCGGAGAACCAGGGCTGGCGCCTGATCACCACTCAGCTCAACCATGAACGGGTCACCCTCGCCGCGCACGGCACCATGGCCATTCGGGCCCTGCACAACGTCCAGCGCTGGGCCGCCGACACCAAACTCACCGACGGCCGCCGGGTCATCGACCTCGGCTGGGTGCGCCAGCGCCTGGCCCGGACCCACACCAAGCTGGCGGCCATGAAGCTGCTGAACTGGCAGATGGTGGACGCCCTGCAGAAGGGCACGCTCACCCCGCAGGACGCCTCCGCCGTCAAGGTCTACGGCTCCGAGGCCCGCCGTGCCGCCTACGCCTGGCTGATGGAGATCACCGGCGCGGCGGGCCCGCTCAAGGGGGGCTCCGCGGGGGCCGTGCTCCACGGCGAACTGGAACGCGGTTACCGCAGCGCCGTCATCTTCACCTTCGGCGGCGGCAACAACGAGATCCAGCGCGAGATCATCTCCTGGATAGGCCTGGGCATGCCCCGCGTCCGCCGCTGACGGGGTGGGGGTGACGGCGCCGCACAGCGGTGTGGAGCGCGCGAACGCTGATCTGAGCGGCGGTCCATGTTACGAAGGAGCATGCCAGCCCGCTCCCATTATGACGTTGTGATCATCGGTGGCGGCCATAACGGCCTGGTCGCCGCCGCATATCTGGCACGCGCCGGCCGCACCGTGCTCCTCCTGGAACGCCTCGGCCACACCGGCGGCGCCGCCGTCTCCAGCCGCGCCTTCCCGGGTGTCGACGCCCGGCTCTCCCGGTATTCGTACCTGGTCAGTCTGTTGCCGCAGCGCATCCTGGATGACTTGGGACTGCGCTTCACGGTACGTCAACGGACCGTGTCCTCCTATACGCCGGTGGACCGCGGGGGCCGGGTCACCGGCCTGCTGGTGAGCGGGGACACGGCCCGTACCCGGGCGGCGTTCGCCCGTCTTACCGGATCCGACCAGGAGTTCGATGCCTGGCAGCGCTTCTACGCTATGACCCGGCGCGCGGCGGGCCGGATCTTTCCCACGCTGACCGAGCCGCTGCCCACCCGCGCCGAGCTCCGTGCCCGGCTTGACGACGAGGAGGCCTGGCAGACGCTGTTCGAACGGCCCATCGGCGAGACGATCGAGGAGCGGTTCGCCGACGACCTCGTCCGGGGCGTCGTCCTCACCGACGCACTGATCGGCACCTTCTCGCACGCGCATGACCCTTCGCTGCGGCAGAACCGCTGCTTCCTCTACCACGTGATCGGTGGTGGCACCGGAGACTGGGATGTGCCCGTGGGCGGTATGGGCGCGCTCACGGACGCACTCGCCACTACGGCCCGTAGCGCGGGCGCCGAGCTCGCCACCGGCCATGAGGCCACCGCTGTCGCTACGGACGGCGCCGCCGCCGAGGTCAGCTACCGCACCGCGGACACCGAATCCACGGTTGCCGCCCGCCATGTCCTGGTGGGCGCCGCACCTCACGTCCTGGCCGGGCTGCTGGGCGAGGATCCGCCGCCGGAGGCCGAGGGAGCCCAGCTCAAGGTCAATATGCTGCTGCGGCGGCTGCCCCGGCTGAAGGACCGCTCCGTCGATCCCAGGGAGGCCTTCGCGGGGACCTTTCATATCGCCGAGGCATACGGCGCCCTGGAGACCGCGTACCAGCAGGCAGCCGCCGGTCAGCTGCCGCAGGCCCCGCCCGCGGAGATCTACTGCCACTCCCTCACTGACCCCACCGTCCTCGGAACTCAGCTGGCCCGTGAGGGTTTCCAGACCCTTACGCTCTTCGGCCTGCACACACCCGCCCGGCTCTTCGCGGCGGACAACGCCAGCGTGCGGGACGCCCTCTGCGGAGCAGCACTCGCCCAGCTTGACGCCTGCCTTGCCGAGCCGATCGCTGACTGTCTGGCCCAGGACGCTGACGGGCGCCCCTGTATCGAGGCGAAGACCCCGCTCGATCTGGAACGCGAACTACGGCTTCCCGGCGGCCATATCTTCCACCGTGATCTCGCCTTCCCGTATGCCGACGAGACCACCGGGCGCTGGGGCGTGCGGACCGCTTACGCCAATGTGCTGCTGTGCGGGGCGGGCGCGGTACGAGGCGGCGGCGTGAGCGGTATCCCGGGACACAACGCCGCGATGGCCGTCCTGGAGGAGGGCCAGGGGAAGGAGCAACGGCAAAGAAACTGACACTGCATCAGAAAATCTCTTCCCTCGGCGGCCCGGCTGGGGCATCCTGCGCCTCATGCAGACGGAGCTGAGCAAGAGGCTGGGCATAGCGCATGCCATCTTTGGCTTCACACCCTTTCCCGCTGTGGCCGCGGCGATCACCCGGGCCGGCGGGCTCGGGGTGCTCGGCGCGGTGCGGTACACCGCTGGTGAGGAGCTGGCACGCGACCTCGACTGGATGCAGAAGCACACCGACGGTCTGCCGTACGGCCTCGATGTCGTCATGCCCGCCAAGAAGGTCGAAGATGTGACAGAGACCGACGTCGAGGCGATGATCCCCGAGGGGCACCGCCGGTTCGTCAGGGACACCCTCGCCAAGCACGGCGTCCCCGACCTCCCCGAGGGGGAGGCCTCCGGCTGGCGGATCACGGGCTGGATGGAGCAGGTCGCCCGCTCACAGCTCGATGTCGCCTTCGACTATCCGGTCAGACTGCTCGCCAACGCCCTGGGCTCCCCGCCCGCCGATGTCATCGAACGGGCCCACCAGCACGACATCCTCGTCGCCGCGCTGGCGGGCAGCGCCCGGCACGCGGGCCACCACAAGGACGCGGGGATCGATATCGTCGTCGCCCAGGGCTACGAGGCGGGCGGCCACACAGGCGAGATCGCCTCCATGGTGCTCACCCCTGAAGTCGTACGGGCCGTGGATCCGCTGCCCGTCCTCGCCGCGGGCGGCATCGGCAGCGGCGAGCAGATCGCCGCGGGCCTCGCGCTCGGCGCCCAGGGTGCCTGGCTCGGCTCCATCTGGCTTACCACGCTGGAGGCTGACCTCCACTCCCGAAAGCTCACCCAGAAGCTGCTGGCCGCGGGCTCCGGTGACACCGTGCGCTCCCGTGCGCTGACCGGCAAGCCCGCCCGTCAGTTGCGCACCGAGTGGACCGACGCCTGGGAGGACGCCGGAAGTCCTGGAGCGTTGCCGATGCCGCTCCAGGGACTGCTGGTCGCCGAGGCCAACTCCCGTATCCAGCAGTACGAGGTCGAGCCGCTGCTGGGCACACCGGTGGGACAGATCGTCGGCGCCATGAACTCCGAGCGCAGCGTGCAAGCCGTCTTCGACGACCTGACCCGTGGCTTCGAGCGGGCCATCGACCGCGTCAACCGCATCGCCGGACGGCAGTGAGGAGGCCATCCACCGTGTCCCAACCACCCAATGGCTTCTGGGCGCAGGCCCAGCAGGACCCCGAGCGGGTTGTCCTCATCGCCCCCGACGGCGCGCGGTGGACGGCCGCCCGGCTGCACGCGGAGTGCAACCGCATGGTGCACGGCCTGCGCGCCGCGGGGCTCCGGCCCGGTGACGCCTTCGCCGTGGTCCTGCCGAACGGCGTGGAGTTCTTCACCGCCTATCTCGCCGCGGCTCAGGCGGGCTTCTATGTGGTGCCCGTCAACCACCATCTCATCGGCCCCGAGATCGCCTGGATCGTCGCCGACTCCGGCGCCAAGGTCCTGCTCGCCCACCAGCGCTACGGCGACGCGGCACGGGCGGCCGCCGACGAGGCCGGACTGCCCGATACGCACCGCTACGCGGTCGGTGACGCGGCCGGATTCCGCCCCTACGCCGAGCTGCTGACCGGGCAGCCGGACGGTCCGCCCGCCGACCGGACCAGTGGCTGGGTCATGAACTACACCTCCGGCACCACCGGCCGCCCCCGCGGTATCCGCCGCCCGCTGTCCGGCACCCCACCGGAGGAGACATACCTGGGCGGTTTTCTCGCCATCTTCGGCATCAAGCCCTTCGACAACAACGTCCACCTGGTCTGTTCGCCCCTTTACCACACGGCCGTGCTCCAGTTCGCCGCCGCCTCACTGCACATCGGCCACCGGCTGGTGCTGATGGACAAGTGGACGCCCGAGGAGATGCTGCGGCTCATCGACAACCACCGCTGCACCCACACGCATATGGTCCCCACCCAGTTCCACCGGCTGCTGGCCCTGCCGGCACAGATACGGAGCAGGTACGACGTCTCCTCCATGCGGCACGCCATCCATGGCGCCGCGCCCTGCCCGGATCACATCAAACGGGCGATGATCGACTGGTGGGGCCACTGCGTGGAGGAGTACTACGCGGCGAGCGAGGGCGGCGGCGCCTTCGCCACGGCGGAGGACTGGCTCAAGAAACCCGGCACGGTCGGCAAGTCCTGGCCCATCAGTGAGCTGGCCATCTTCGACGACGACGGCAACCGGCTCCCGCCCGGTGAACTCGGCACGGTCTATATGAAGATGAGCACCGGCGGCTTCGCTTATCACAAGGATGAGGGCAAGACACGGAAGAACCGGATCGGGGAGTACTTCACCGTCGGTGATCTCGGCTATCTCGACGAGGACGGCTATCTCTTCCTCCGCGACCGCAAGATCGACATGATTATCTCGGGTGGCGTCAATATCTACCCCGCTGAGATCGAAGCGGCACTGCTGACCCACCCAGCTGTCGCTGACGCGGCCGCCTTCGGTATCCCGCACGATGACTGGGGCGAAGAGGTCAAGGCCGTGGTCGAACCGGCCGAGGGGCATGTGCCGGGGCCGGAGCTGGCCCAGGCGATCCTCGCCCGGTGTGCGGAGCGGCTCGCGGGCTACAAGCGCCCACGGTCGGTTGACTTCATCGAGGTCATGCCGCGTGACCCCAACGGCAAGCTCTATAAGCGGCGCCTGCGCGAACCCTACTGGGCCGGCCACCAGCGGCCGGTGTGACCCCCGGGCCTCCCTGTGCCGGGCGCGGCCCGGGGGTGGGGTTCCCCATTCCCGCCCCTTCCCGGGGCTTCGCCCCGGACCCCGGGTTTGCCGGTGCGGCCCGGTGGGCGCGCCCCCACCCCTCCTTGACGGCCCGGGCGATCTCCGCGGCGGCGTCCCGGCCCGTACGGTTCAGCGAGCGGCGCAACCGCACCAGCTGCACAGCGGCCAGCTCCCGCGTGTCAGCAGCTCTCCGGCGCCGAGTGAAAGGCGGCCGTCCCGGACAACACCGCTAGCCGGCCGCCTCGGCCACCGACTTCGCCCAGCGGTAGTCCGCCTTGCCGCTGGGGGAGCGCTGGATGGCGTCGCTGAAGACGACCGTACGCGGCACCTTGTACCCCGCCAGCCGGGTACGGCAGTGGCGCTGGACGGCGTCCGCCGACAGCGGCGCCGCGCTGTCCCGGAGCTGTATCACGGCCGCTACCCTGCTGCCCCACCGTTCGTCCGGGACTCCGGCGACGAGCGCGTCATAGATATCGGGATGGGCCTTGAGCGCCTGCTCGACCTCCTCCGGGAAAACCTTCTCGCCACCGGTGTTGATGCACTGCGAACCACGTCCCAGCACGGTGACGATGCCCTCCTCGTCGACGGTGGCCATATCGCCGAGCAGTACCCATCGTGCGCCGTCGGCCTCGAAGAAGGTCCCGGCGGTCTTCTCGGGGTCGTTGTAGTAGCCCAGCGGGACATGCCCGCGCAGAGCGATACGGCCCACCGCACCGGGCTCGACCGGCTGGTGCGTTACGGGGTCGACCACGGCCGTACCGGCGTTGATACTGATCCGGAAGCCCTTCTCGGGACCGGAGTCCGCGGTCGCTGTGCCATTGAAACCGGACTCGGAGGAGCCGAAGTTGTTCAGCAGCATGGCGTTCGGGACCAGCTCGGTGAACTGTGCGCGCACTGTGTCGGAGAGGATCGCACCGGAGCTGGAGACGCTGAACAGCGAGGAGCAGTCGGTGTCCTTCAGCGGTCCGGACAGCAAGTCGACCAGTGGCCGCATCATCGCGTCGCCGACCAGCGAGAGGCTGGTGACCTTCTCCCGCTCGATGGTGCGCAGCACCTCCTGAGGGACGTACTTACGGTGGATGACCACCTTCTGGCCGAAGTTGAAGGCGATAAAGGCGGTCAGTGTCGAGGTGCCGTGCATAAGCGGCGGGGTGGGGAAGAAGACCAGCCCATCGCCGCCCGCGGCGACCCGCTCGGCTAGTTCTTCGGGCCGGGAGACCGGCTCACCGGTCGGTGCGCCGCCGCCCAGTCCGGCGAAGAACAGATCTTCCGAGCGCCACATGACGCCCTTGGGCATACCGGTGGTCCCGCCGGTATAGATGATGAACTGGTCGTCTCCCGAGCGTCTGCCGAAGCCCCGCCCGGGAGATCCGGAGGCCTCCGCGTCCGGGAAAGCGACTGGCGCGATACGCGGTTCAGTGGCGCCCTCGGGCGCCGCGCCGACCCGTATGAGGTGGCGCAGCCGGTCGGTGTGCGGCAGCGTGGCGGCGACCCGGGCGGTGAACTCGGCATCGAAGACCAGGGCGGCCAGATCCGCGTCCCGGTAGAGATAGACCAGCTCTTCTTCCACATAGCGGTAGTTCACATTGACCGGCACCGCGCGGATCTTCAGACAGGCGAGCGCTGACTGCAGATACTCGATGCCGTTGTAGAGATGCAGCCCCACATGCTCACCGGGTGCGATGCCGTGGTGGGCCAGGTGGTGGGCGAGCCGGTTCGCGGCCGCGTCCAGTTCACCGTAGGTCAGGCGGCGCTCCGCGCCCGTGCCGGGATGGTCGATGTACACCAGCGCCTCACGGTCGGGGACCGTATCGACGATCGACTCAAACAGATCGGCCAGGTTGTACTCCACGGCGCTCCTCCTGCCCCGATGTCCCCACTGTCCTGTGTCCCTGCTGCCCTGTGTCCCTGCTGGTTGGGCTTGGCGGTCATCAGAGCACCGACCGGGACAGGTGGGAAGAGCCGCGCAGAAGAAAACTGACTACCTGTCAGAAAACCCTTGAACTCCCTCCCCGCCTACTGCAACCTGTTCCAGGTCTGGAGAGGGAGGATTCATGGGCGGGACCGAACATCTCACCGTGGAGCGCGTGGGAGCGACACTCGTGCTCACGCTGAACCGGCCGGAGGCGAAGAACGCGCTCTCGCTGCCCATGCTGGTCGGGCTCTACGACGGCTGGCTGCAGGCCGACGCGGACGACGAGGTCCGTTCCATCGTACTGACCGGCGCGGGCGGTACCTTCTGCGCGGGCATGGACCTCAAGGCGCTGGCGGGTGACGGAAAACTGGCCGGAGAGCGCTACCGCGACCGGATGAAGGCCGACCCCGATCTGCACTGGAAGGCCATGCTGCGCCACCACCGCCCCCGTAAACCGGTGATCGCAGCCGTCGAGGGCCACTGTGTCGCGGGCGGCACCGAGATCCTGCAGGGCACCGACATCCGGGTAGCGGGGGACAGCGCCGTCTTCGGGCTGTTCGAGGTCAGACGCGGGCTGTTCCCCATCGGCGGCTCCACCGTACGGTTACAGCGGCAGATCCCCCGTACCCACGCACTGGAGATGCTGCTCACCGGACGCCCCTACGGCGCGGCCGAGGCGATGAGGATCGGGCTGATCGGCCATGTCGTCCCGGACGGCGGCGCTCTGGAGAACGCCCTGGAGATCGCCGGGCGGATCAACGACTGCGGGCCACTGGCCGTGGAGGCCATCAAGGCGTCCGTGTACGAGACCGCCCAGATGACCGAGGAAGACGGGCTCAAGGCGGAACTCGAACGCGGCTGGCCGATCTTCGCCACCGACGACGCCAAGGCCGGCGCACGGGCCTTCGCCGAGAAGCGCGCGCCTGTCTACCGGCGGTCCTGAACCCGCACCCGAAGGAGTCCCATGCCAGACATCCTCAGCGCACCGCTCGTTGTCGAGTTCCCCTTCACCCGCTCCCTCGGCCCCGTGCAGAGCGCCTTCCTCACCGGCCTGCGCGAGCGCACCGTGCTCGGCGTACGGACCAGCGACGGCAGCGTGCTGGTGCCGCCCGTCGAGTACGACCCCAAGACCGCCGAAGAGATACGGGACCTGGTGGAGGTCGCTCCCACCGGCACCGTCACCACCTGGGCCTGGAACCCCGCACCCCGCCGGGGCCAGCCGCTGGCCACCCCGTTCGCCTGGGTACTGGTCAGGCTCGACGGCGCCGACAGCGCCCTGCTGCACGCCCTGGACGCACCCGGCCCCGACGCCGTACGGACGGGGATGGCAGTCCGTATCCGCTGGGCGGCGGAGCGCACCGGAGCGATCACCGATATCGCCTGCTTCGAGCCCGGCGAGGGCCAGCCCGACACCCGGGCGCGGCCACACAGCGGGCAGTTCGCGGAGGCGGTCACCGGCATCACCGCACCCGCCCGGCTCGACTACACCTACAGCCCCGGCCGTGCCCAGACCCGCTATCTGGACGCGCTCGCCGGCCACCGGACCATCGGCGAGCGCTGCCCCGCCTGCCGCAAGGTCTATGTCCCGCCGCGCGGCGCCTGCCCCACCTGCGGGGTGCCCACGGACGAACAGACCGAGGTGGGGCCGAAGGGCACCGTCACCACCTTCTGCATCGTCAACATCAAAGCGAAGAATCTCGATATCGAGGTCCCCTACGTCTACGCCCATATCGCCCTCGACGGTGCCGACCTCGCCCTGCACGGCCGGATCGCGGGCATCCCGGCGGACAAGGTGCGGATGGGGCTGCGGGTGGAGCCCGTCTGGGCCGAGGACGGCCGCTACCCCGACCACTACCGCCCCACCGGCGAGCCCGATGCCGACTACGACAGCTACAAGGAGCTGCTGTGACGCGTGACCAGCGGTACCCACGGGAGATCGCCATCGTCGCCTTCGCACAGACGGACCACACCCGGTCCTCGGCCGAGCTGTCCGAGGTCGAGATGCTGATGCCGGTCCTGCGGCAGGTACTGGGCCAGACCGGCCTTCATACAGGGGAGATCGACTTCACCTGCTCCGGCTCCAGCGACTACCTGGCGGGCCGTGCCTTCTCCTTCACCATGGCACTCGACGGGGTCGGCGCCTGGCCGCCGATCTCCGAGTCCCATGTGGAGATGGACGGCGCCTGGGCGCTCTACGAGGCCTGGGTGAAGATCCTCACCGGTGAGGCCGAGACCGCCCTCGTCTACGCCTTCGGCAAGTCCTCGCCCGGCGAGCTGCGGGACGTCCTCTCCCGTCAACTCGATCCCTACTATGTCGCCCCGCTGTGGCCCGACTCCGTCGCGCTCGCCGCGCTGCAGGCGCGCACCCTCATCGACGCCGGGGAAACCGATGAGCGGGCCCTCGCCGGGATCGCCGCCCGCAGCCGCACCGCCGCCCAGGACAACCCGCACGCCCAGCTACGCGGCTCCGCCGCACCGGACGTGCTCCTCGAGGCGGACCACCTGGTCCAGCCCCTCCGCATCCACGACACCCCGCCCGTCAGCGACGGCGCCGCGGCCGTCGTCCTCGCCGCCGGGGACACCGCTCGCAGGCTCACCGACCGCCCCGCCTGGATCCTTGGCCTGGACCACCGCATCGAGGCCCACAGCCTGGGCGTGCGCGACCTCACCGACTCCCCGTCCACCCGGCTCGCCGCCGAACGCGCCGGACTCTTCGAGACCGGTGTCGACACCGCTGAACTGCACGCCCCCTTCACCGCCCAGGAAATCGTGCTGCGCAAGGCGCTACGGCTCGACGACACCGTCCGGATCAACCCCTCCGGCGGCGCGCTCGCCGCCAACCCGGTGATGGCCGCCGGTCTCATCCGGCTCGGCGAGGCCGCCGCCCGGATCAGCCGTGGCGACTCCGACCGGGCCGTCGCCCATGCCACCTCGGGCCCCTGTCTGCAGCAGAATCTGGTCGCCGTGCTGGAAGGAGAGGCCCAGTGAGCAGCGCGCACAAGGAACCGGTGGCCGTCACAGGAATCGGCCAGACCAAGCACGCGGCCGCACGGCGCGATGTCTCCATCGCCGGACTGGTCCGGGAAGCCGCCCAGCGCGCCCTGGACGACGCCGAGCTGAGCTGGACGGACATCGACGCCGTCGTCATCGGCAAGGCCCCCGACTTCTTCGAGGGCGTGATGATGCCGGAGCTCTATCTGGCCGACGCGCTCGGTGCTGTCGGCAAGCCGATGCTGCGCGTGCACACCGCGGGCTCCGTCGGTGGCTCCACCACCCTGGTCGCCACGAGTCTGGTCGCCGCCCGGGTCCACCGCACCGTTCTCACCGTTGCCTTCGAGAAGCAGTCCGAGTCCAACGCGATGTGGGGCCTCTCGCTGCCCATCCCCTTCCAGCAGCCGCTGCTGGCCGGCGCGGGCGGTTTCTTCGCCCCGCATATCCGGGCCTATACGCGCCGCACCGGAGCCCCCGACACCATCGGTTCGCTCGTCGCGTACAAGGACCGGCGGAACGCCCTGAAGAACCCCTACGCCCACCTGCATGAGTGGGACATCACCCTGGAGAAGGTGCGGTCCGCACCGATGCTGTGGGACCCCATCCGCTACTCGGAGACCTGTCCGTCCTCGGACGGCGCCTGCGCGATGGTCCTCACCGATACCCGGGGTGCCGCCCGCTCCCCGCGGCCCCCCGCCTGGGTACACGGCGGGGCGATGCGCAGCGAACCGACCCTCTTCGCGGGCAAGGACGCCGTCTCCCCGCAGGCCGGGAAGGACTGCGCCGCCGATGTCTACCGGCAGGCCGGAATCACCGACCCACGCCGGGAGATTGATGCCGTCGAAATGTACGTCCCGTTCTCCTGGTACGAGCCGATGTGGCTGGAGAACCTTGGCTTCGCCACCGAGGGCGAGGGCTGGAAACTCACCGAGTCGGGCGTCACCGAACTCGACGGCGATCTCCCGGTCAACCCTTCGGGCGGCGTTCTCTCCAGCAACCCCATCGGGGCTTCCGGCATGATCCGCTTCGCGGAGGCAGCCCTCCAGGTCCGCGGCGAAGCAGGCGAGCACCAGGTCGACGGCGCCCGCAAGGCGCTGGGCCACGCCTATGGTGGCGGCTCTCAGTTCTTCTCCATGTGGCTCGTAGGAGCAGACCGGCCCAGCGCCTGAGGCGCCCTCGTTCGCGGCCTGTCCGGCGCCGTCATCGGTGGCTAGGCTGAGCCGGGACGACGAACCGGGAGGAGCACGGACGTGGCCGAGAGCACCACCACCGAACAGCCGCAGCTCGATCTGACCAGCGCTCAGTGGCAGTCGAGCAGTCAGGGATCAGGCCAGGTCCAGATCGCCTTTGTCGAGGGCTATATCGCCATGCGCAACGGCCGCAATCCCGACGGCCCCGCGCTGATCTTCCCACCCGGTGAGTGGCGCGCCTTCGTCCTGGGCGCCCGCGACGGCGAATTCGACCTGACCTAGCCCAAGCGTTGTGGGCACCCTCCCCAGGCCCGGCGGCACACGGTCGATACCCGCTTTCCATAGATTCACCGTCTCCGTCATAGGCTGGTGATCATGGCAGGTGAGCGTGATCTGGCGAAGCTACTCAGTGGTATGCGGCCCGATCTGAACCCAGGCCCCTATGTGTTCACCACGGTGACCGGGGAGCCGCCCGCAGGGGTGAACCCGGTGGTGACCGTCGCGGAGAGCGAGGGGCTGACCCTGGTCGTGCCCAAGGAGGAGGCGGATGCGGCGGGGCTCGACTACGGCTATGTGGCGGGCTGGATCACGCTGCGTGTGCACTCCGCGCTGGAGGCGGTAGGGCTGACCGCGGCCGTGGCCGCCGAACTGGCCGAGGCCGGACTGAGCTGCAATGTCGTGGCGGGATACCACCACGATCACCTCTTCGTGCCCTACGAAAGGGCGTCCGTGGCCATCGCGGTGCTGGAAGACCTGGCGGGGAAATCGCGCTAGCGGTCCGCGTACCATGGCGACATGTCCTTCCTCCGCCGCCGTAGCGCCGCCACGCCCACCGGGCCGGACTTCGACGTCCTCGCGATGGACCCTGGTGACTGGCCGGGCAATCTCGGGGCCGGACTGCTGCCCGCCCCTGACGGGAGCTGTCAGGGGGTGTTCCTGCGCTATGACCTGTTCGGCGGCCGCGGCCCGGCGATGATTATCGGCAATCTGCCGGAGGGCTCCCCGGCCCGCGAGGTGGCGGAGGGCCAGGTGCCGTTCGAGGTGGCGCAGCTGCTGGTGGCGCTGGACCATGATGAGCCGGTGACCGTCACCGAGACCGAGGACAGTCCGGTCATGCAGGATGGCAATCTGCTGATCGTGCGGCGCGTCAAGTGCTCGGAGAGCCGGATCTCCTGCGTCCAGTTCGACCGCAGCGACGGCGTTCTGGTCACCATCGCCAGCTGGGACCGGCCGATCACCGATGACCTCTATCAGCTGCTTAAGCCGCTGCCGGCCGAGATGTTCCAGCAGTAACGGCCCAGCGGCTCCAGCGGCGAGTGGGCTGTTCCTAGGAGCGCAGCACATCCACATCGGCGGCCTTCACAAAGGCCGTCCGGTGCCCGAGCTGAATCTGGTAGTAGTCCTCGCCGCGGACCACCACATGGTTCGCTGGGTCGAAGGTCCGCGCGTAGTAGTACTCACTCGGCGTCTTCAGTCCCAGCACATACCGCTGGCCCGCCTGCACCCGGTACGGCAGCGGCGAGACCTGCTGCACTGGCACGCCCGCTGGGTAGGCGCTCTTCTCCGGGTAGGCGCGGCCGTAGACGGGAATCGACGTCCGGCCCTGCTTCGGTGTGACCACCTGGCCGCTGGCACTCACCGCGGTCGGCTGGCCCGCCGGGTTGTGGAACCACGCCTTCGTACCGAGATACCAGATGGCGGTCCAGTCGCCCGCGCGTTCGGCTACCGCGTACTGCTGTCCGGTGGAGGCACGGGCGCCGGTGTCATTGACCCCAGTCGTCGACGGGCTGCCGTCCGGCCGCAGCCCGATGTCCTTGATCAGCGGCGCGTCCTTGTCCGGCGCGGTGTGCAGGCGGACCGCACCGGAGCCGTGCGGCGGGCAGGGATTGCCAGAGTTGTCACAGCGGGTGTACACCGGCCGGTGTTTGCCGTAGTCCGGACGGATGGTCAGCATGCCGCTGTCCGGGCCTCCGGTGGCGTGGAAGGGGGCGCCCAGCAAGGTGAAGTAGCGCTGCCAGTCCCAGTAAGGGCCCGGGTCGGTGTGCATCCCGGGGATGTTGGCCGTGGTGACGCCGGGGACATTGTCGTGCCCGATGATGTGCTGCCGGTCCAGCGGGATGTTGTGCTTCTTCGCCAGATGCCTCACCAGCCGCGCCGAGGTGCGGTACATCGCCTCCGTGTACCAGGCGTCAGGCTGGGCGAGGAAACCTTCGTGCTCCAGACCGATGGACTTGGCGTTGACGAACCAGTTGCCCGCGTGCCACCCCACATCCTTGGTCGGCACATGCTGGGCGATATGCCCGTCGGAGGAACGCAGCGTGTAGTGCCAGGAGACATAGGTCGGGTCCTGCACCAGCTTCAGCGCACCTTCCCAGTATCCCTCGACATCGTGCACCACGATGTAGTCCACTTTCTGGGACCTCGGCCGGTCCGCCTTGTCGTGGTTGCCGTAGTCGTCGTTGCCGTCCTCGTCCTGATACTCCTGATACGGAGCGGGGACCGACTCGCAGGACACGCTCTTCGGGCACTCGACACCCCTGGCGCCGCCGGTCTTCAGCCCGAGCAGACCCAGCTGGCCGCTGTCCGGCCGCACCTCAGGGAGGCTCGCCAGCGCGACTCGCTGCCCGGCGTCCGTGGTGCGCCGCTCGCCGTCGCGGATCACCCCGAAGACCTCATCGGCGAAGACAGCGGCCGTATCGGCCCGGTCCGCGCCGGAGTAGCGGGCCACCGCGCCGTACCAGTGGGCCGGGTCCTCGCTCAGCGGCAGCCCCAGCTCCCGCTGGGCCTGCGCCAGCAGAGCCGCGCCGCCGCGCACATTGGCCGCGGGGTCGCTGCGCAGCTGCTCGGCGGAGAGCCCGCTCAGCTTCGCCGCCCGCTCCAGGGTGCGCAGCCGGACGGGCAGTTGACCGGTGTCGGGCACCGCCGCTCGGGGCGACAGAGCCCGTCGACCGGTGTCGCCGCGTGGATCCTCCGCGCCGTCGTCATGATGCCGGGAGCGGGCCAGCGCGGTGCGGGCATCGGTGAGATGCATAGGCCCGTAGCCGCCCGAGACACTGGGCGCCCCGCCGTGCCCGTCCCAGCGGGACTGCAGATACGAGACGCCCAACAGCACGCTCTCCGGTACCTTATGGCGCTCGGCGGCCGCTGCGAACGCTTCCTGGAGAGTGCCGGGCCGCTGTTGCCCGGCGGTGGCGGGAGGGCCCGCTGAGACCAGCGGGAGCAGCAGCGCCGCAGTGGCGACGACGACGGCGGCACGCAGACGGCTGGTGCGTCTGGTCGGTTTGGTGGGGCTGTGGACGTTTCCTCGCAATGCAGCCTCCTCGGGGAGCGGGCCATGGTGTGCGCGGCGCGTCGCTCACATCAACTGCATCAGAGGTATCCGCTGCCCGACGTTCCGTCAATCACCCACGCCCTTAGGGAAAGTCGCACGTCAAAGCCCGTGCGGGAGCCTTTCCCCGCACGGGCTCCATGGCCTGCGCAGCGTCACCGGTCTGGACCGGTGACGCTCCCTCAACGGGTACCGACCGCCGCCCGTACCGCACGGCGGGCCATGGACCAGTCGTCGTGCAGCCGACGCAGCAGCAGCCGCTGCTCCTCACCGGAGGCCAGCGCGCTGGTACGCTCCGCGCCGGTTACCGGTGCGGGAGCGGGGTCCCGCATGGTGCGCTGTACTGCCGTCTCACAGGTGCGGATCTCACGCGTGAGGACGAGCATCAGATTCACCAGAAAGGCATCCCGCGCCGCTGGTCCCGAGACCTGGGCCAACTGGCTGATCTGCCGCCGCGCCACCGGTGAGTCACCGAGCACGGACCACAGCGTCGCCAGATCGTACCCGGGCAGATACCAGCCCGTGTGCTCCCAGTCGACCAGCACCGGGCCGGTTGGCGACAGCAGCACATTGGAGAGCAGCGCGTCCCCATGGCAGAACTGCCAGGAGGGCCCCGGCTGGCCACCCCGGTTCGCCACCCCGTGCAGCAGCTTCTGCAGGTCGCCCATATCGCGGTCGGTCAACAGACCCAGCTCATGGAAGCGGGACAGCCGGGCACCGTAGTCGAGTGGGTGATCGAACATCCCCCCCGGAGGCCGCCAGGAGTTGAGCCGTGACACAGCGCCCAGCAGCGCCCGCAGATCCGTCCGCTGAGGGGGATCCACCGGATGCCTTTGCAGCGCCGCCGGACGGCCTGGCATCCGCTCGATCACCAGGGTGCAGTTGTCCGGATCGGCTGCGATGAGCCGGGGCACCCGCACGGGTGGGCGGTGGCGCACAAAGGCGCGGTAGGCGGCTATTTCATGCCGGAACCGCTCGGCCCACGCGGGGGAGTGGTCCAGTAAACACTTGGCCACCGCTGGGCTGCGGCCGATGGTGCCGACGAGGAGCACTGAGCGTCCACTGCGGCGCAGGATCTGCACCGGGTGAAAGTCCGGGCAGATGCGGTGGACCGAGGTGATGGCCGCGCGTAGCCGCGTGCCCTGTGGGCCGGACAGATCGAGTCTCCCGCTGATGGGTTGCTGCCCACCGGAGACGCCGGGTCCTCCCCCAGTCCTCGGGGTACCTCCCGGCCCGCCAGGGCTGGGGGAGGCCGGGGAGGCGCCCCCAGCCCAGCGCGGCCGGTCAGGAGAGACACTGCCCGGGTAGTGCTGGGGGGGCCGGGGCCGGGTCGGGGCGGACACGGGGGATGTTGCGTGATACATGGGCGAGCCAGATCCCTTCGTGCGCCGACAAGTCGCTGCGCGCCCCCGGCCCGGCCAACGGCCAGTGCACCCTGGGGAATGCCGGCGGCCGCCTGGATGGTGACCGGGCCGGGGTGGCGCGTTCCTACATGACACCCCCATGCGGGTGGCACACCATCTGGCGGACCCTGGCGAACCCTGGCGAATACTCGCAGCCCCCATGGGAGGCAGTTACTGTCAACTCAGCCGAGAACCTGGGGGCTTGACGTGAACAAAGGACCCAACACCCGCCTGTCGGATCTGTTCGGCCTCGCCGGCTGGTCCAAAGGTGAGCTCGCCCGGCTGGTGAACCGGCACGCGGCGGCCATGGGCCACCCGCAGCTGGCGACCGATACCTCGCGGGTACGGCGCTGGATCGACATGGGGGAGACCCCGCGTGATCCGGTGCCCAAGGTGCTGGCCTCACTGTTCACCGAGCGACTCGGCCGTGTCGTGACCATCGAGGACCTCGGGTTCGGCAGGCCAGGCCCATCAGGGAAGCGGCAGTCCGTTGACGGACTGCCGTGGGCGCCTGGACATACCGCCTCGGTCCTCACCGAATTCACGGGAATGGACCTCATGCTCAACCGACGCGGCTTGGTGGGCGCGGGTGCCGCGCTCGCCGCAGGCTCAGCACTCAGCAACTCACTGCACGACTGGCTCCAGACCGACCCGGCCCCGGACGCCCTGGGCGGGCTCGGGCCCGAACACCAGCTCACCGCCGACACCGCCGCCTTTGACCGCTACGAGGCGGCTCCCGTCGGCTCTGAGGAGATCGAGGCGCTGGAGCGCGCGGTCGAGGTCTTCCGCGCCTGGGACGCGTCCCGTGGTGGCGGCTTGCAGCGCAAGGCCGTGGTGGGACAGCTCAACGAGGTGGGCGGCATGCTCGCCTACCAGCACCCGGACCATCTGCGGCGGCGGCTGTGGGGCGTCGCGGCGAATCTCGCCGTGCTCGCCGGGTGGATGTCACACGATGTGGGCCTGGAGCCCACTGCCCAGAAGTACTTCGTGATCGCCGCCCATGCGGCCCGGGAGGGCGGCGACCGGCCACGCGCCGGTGAGGCGCTCTCCCGTGCGGCCCGGCAGATGGTCCATCTGGGAAGGCCGGATGACGCCCTGGACCTGATGAAGCTTGCCCAGTCCGGATCCGGGGTACAGACCTTGCCGCGTACGCGCGCCATGTTTCACACCATTGAGGCCTGGGCGCAGGCGTCGATGGGGCGGGGCCAGGCGATGCGGCGCACCCTGGGCGAGGCGGAGGAGCTGTTCGTCTCCGACAAGGGCGATGTGCCGCCACCGAGCTGGATGCAGCTCTTCAACGAGGCGGATCTGCACGGTATGGAGGGCCTCGCGTACCGTACGCTCGCCGAGCATGACCCCGCGGCCGCCACCATCGCGGAGCAGCACGCCAAGAAGGCGCTGGCGCTGCGCGAGGACGGCCGACAGCGCTCGCAGATCTTCGATCACATCTCCATCGCCTCAGCCTGCTTTATCGCGGATGACCCGGAACAGGCAGACCGCTACGCCCGGCTGGCCTTGCTCTCCATCGGGGACAACTCCTCGCACCGCACCTGGGACCGGCTGCGCGAGATGTACCGGCTCACCGGACAGTACGCCGGATACGCGAAGATCGAAGATCTGCGCGAAGAGATCCAGGAGGCCCTGCCGAAGGCCCCGAAGGCCGCCAAGGGCTCGGGAAAGGGCTCGGGGAAGGGTTCGAGGCTGAAGGGCCCGGGCAGCCTGAACATCTAGATATCCAGCAAACCTCTACCGGGCAGCGGGCTGCTGACGACTGAGCCGTAACGTTCTGCGCTGTGACGGGCTGCCGGAGATTACGCGCACACCCGGGCCACCAGGGCGCAAGCGTCGTCCTCGCGCTCCGTGTCACCGAACTCCTCGATCACGGCGCGCACGCATTCCCGTGCGGTGCGGGCCGCGGCGAAGCGCGGTGCGAGACCGAGCAACCGCGTCGCGCCCGACTGCTCCTCGGCATCAACGTCGGCGCTGCGCGGCGCCAGCCCGTCCGTGTGCAGCACGAGCAGATCGCCCGGCAGCAACTGCTCGGTGCGTTCGCCGTACACGGCCCCGCTGGTGGCGCCCAGCAGAACGCCCTCGGGCAGCGGCAGCGGGCGTCCGGCGCCGGAGCGGTAGAGCAGCGGCGCGGGGTGCCCGGCCTGGGCCCACGTCAGGGTGCGGGTGCGCGGCTCGTAGTGGCAGCACAGGGCGCTGCCCAGCGCGGGCTGTACCGCGGCGTCCAGCAGTTGGTTGAGGTGCCCCATCAGCGCGCCCGGCATAACGCCCGCTACGGCCATGCCCCGCACCGCACCGAGCAGCATCGCCATACCCGAGGTGGCCTCTACCCCATGACCGGTGAGGTCCCCAACGGTCAGCAGCGTGCCACCGTCGGGCAGTTCCAGGGCGTCGTACCAGTCACCGCCGATCAGGGCACTGGTCGCCGACGGCAGATAGTGCGCGGCCAGGTCCAGGGTCCCGGTGGTACGGGCGTCGCCGTGCGGGAACCGCAGGGAGCCGCGCCACGGCGGCAGCACGGCCTCCTGCAGCTCGACCGCGAGCCGGTGCTCTGTCCGCGCGATGTGCCGCTGGTGCTGGAGCGAGTCACGGGTCTCGCGCACCGCGCGCTCACTGCGGCGGAGCTCGCTGACATCACGAAGCACCGCCCACATGGACACGGTGCTGCCATCGCTGCCGAGCACCGGCTCAGCCACCATATGCAGCGTGCGTACGGAGCTGTCCTGGCGCACAATGCGGAATTCGCCATCGATCGGCTTGCCGTCGACCAGGCAGTCGGTGACCGCCTCCATCATCCAGAGCTGGTCATCGGGGAAGAGCCAGGTCGGCAGTTCGTCCAGGGAGAGCGGACCCTCCCCGCTCGTACGGTCGAAGATCGTATAAAGCTCCGATGACCACTCCACCTCATCGGTGAGAAGATTCCACTCGGCGCTTCCAGCCCGGCAGGGTGCCGCTCGCTCGGCCTCCGGCGGGGCGACCGGGACAGGGGCATAGGCCACCGTACTCGGCTCGGGCGGCAGGCCGTCCCGCAGCTGGTCCAGTTGCTGGCCGACATCGTCGAGTTGGTGCACGGCGAGATCGCACAGCGCACGCTGCCAGCGTCGCTGCGGGTCGGCCACCACATCGTCGTCCTCGGGCGCGGCGACCCGCCGGACCGCGTCAACTCCGCCGCGCAGCCTGCGGGTCTGTGAGATGAGGGTGTCCAAGGTGCCGCGTTCGGCCGCTGGAGCGGCGGGACGGTCCGCGGGGAGGTGGGAGGGCATCGCGTACTCCGATACGGGCGGTCTCCGGAACCCACGATCTGTCCGACCGATCCTCGCGGGCTCGTGACGATTGGCATGCCCAGCTGGCATCTCGTTGAACCCACCACGTAGATGTCCTACGAGGTTGATCCTCTGTATCGCAGCTGACGTGCCATCCGCCGCTCGCTGATCGACGATGATCGGTGGGCAGACCCTGGCGCCGGCCGGGAGGGGCCGGTAATGACTCTTGCACAGCCAGCGACGGTCCGTAAGAGATTTGGCAACACCCGATATGGTGGTGCTTCCGGCATATGTCAAAGGCTTGTGAATGAGGCTCTGTGAAGCGCCGCCTCCAAGGCCGCCTCTCAGACGGCCGGTTGGAGCCTGGTCATGATGAGGCGCTGCCGCGGCCGCGACGCATGAGCTGGTAGATGCCCGCGTAGACAAGGCCCAGGAGCAGGCCGTAGACCAAGTGGCCGGCGAGGCTCTTCCACGCCACCTCGTTCACGTCGAAGACCGGCATGCCGAGCCTGGCGGGCATCAGCCACAGCCCCCCGATCACCCACCAGATCGCGCCGTAGACCAGGCCGAGCGCGGACGCGGGGAGCACTCGGGCGGCGCGGTGGGATGCGAGAAGAAGGCCGAAGATGATGCCGAAGATCACAGAGATGATCAGGTGGATCACCCAGGCGACGCCGATGGAGTCACTTTCGACCAGCATCGCGATCATGGGCATCATGTCCATGATCTGCATCATGATGCCGAAGGCGATACCGCCGACCAGCCCGCCGACCGCACCGAACATGGCGCGGGCCGGCATGGCCGCGGTGCCGCGGGAGGATGCGTGTGCGGTGGTCATTGGTTGTGCCCTTCTGTGGGGGGTGCTATGTATCGGACGCTAGGACCGCTGTCGC
The DNA here is from genome assembly GCF_021216675.1 of Streptomyces gobiensis. Taxonomy (NCBI): domain Bacteria; kingdom Bacillati; phylum Actinomycetota; class Actinomycetes; order Kitasatosporales; family Streptomycetaceae; genus Streptomyces; species Streptomyces gobiensis. The sequence goes on from NZ_CP086120.1 coordinate 5,459,453, forward strand.
GGGCGGGTATGTGAGGGTGCTTACATACGGAGAGGTAGATCACCTGACCATCGGGTGGTCTGCTCGGCGACCAGCGCCGGGCCGGTCTCAGAACGTAATGATCTGGTGCCCCTGGCTGACGAGCAGCCGGATGCTCGGGTGCCCTTCGTATTCGTCCAGCAGATGTACATGGGCCTGACGTGCGCCCTGCTCGGCGTCGAACGCCTTGGCGCAGAACCCGCAGGCTCCGGCGACCACATCCGAGACCGCCTGGTAGGCAGCGTGCGCGACGTGCCCGGAATCGGTGAGAGCCTCCGGCCACTTCGTCGCCGCACCGTCAAAGATCACTTTGATCTCGTCACCGGCTTCCTTGAACTCCTTGGCGGCGACCAGCGCATTTGTGACTCTCCCGAGGTCGGCGTGGCTCTCGGTATCGGCGAGTACGAGGATGGCGACCTTGCTCATGGAAGTCCTCCCAGCTCGCGGTGGGACGCCGGAACGCCGCTTGGGTACCCCGCGCCGGGCCGCCTATGCGCCGCTACGGGGACGCCCTGCCATCATTCGCGGTGAGGCGGGCGACGCCATCCCCGAGGGCGGCGTCCGGGCAGCAGTCTTCCGCTCCGGCGTCGCCGCGAAGGCGACGGAACCGGCAGCGCAGTGTGTGGGCGATGGCGATGAGCACGAGCCCTGCGCCCACGCTGATCAGCCAGGGATTGCCCAGCGCGGCACCCGCCGCGCCCAGGGCACCGCCAGACAGGAGCAGTGGGCCCGCGCAGCACAGCACCATCAGCGATCCCGCGTTCACGGCGGCCAGTCTGCCGCCACGGGAGGCGGGCTCATGGGGTGCGGGCATCGGAGCTCAGCCGGGCCGCGTCGTTCACTGGGGAGTCACCGGCTTCTTCTCGCGGGTGCCTTCGATGCTGACGCCCCGGCCGAAGGCGACGTGGTCCTTGATCCGTCGGGCCAGCGGGCTGGGATGCGGGTAGTACCAGGCGGCGTCGGGGTTGACCTCGCCGCCGCCGGTGAGGATGTAGTAGCGGGCCATGCCCTTCCAGAAGCACAGGGTTCTGGTGGGGCTGTCGGCGAAGTACTCGCGGTTCAGCGACTCGGGCGGGAAGTAGTGATTGCCCTCGACGAGCCTCGTGCGGGGTGCCTCGGCGAGTACGACGCCATTCCAGATCGCGCGCATCATGTGCGGTTCATCTCCTGTCGGTTGGTTCGGTGCGGGTGGGTGGCTCATGGGCGGAGCCCCGAGTGGGACTGGGTCATGGCGTATGGCCGCTGTGGAGACCGGGTGGTGTTGCCAAGTGGTCGGCGAAACGGCGCAGCCGGACCGAGGCCAACGAGGCTGGGGCGTGCTGGAGGCCATGCCGCAGGGAGGTCTTGATCAGGCGCAGCGTTTCGGCGCGACCGCTGCAACTCCAGCAGCGACCCAGATGGGTGGCCACCTGGGTGCGATGAGCGCCGGTGAGCTCGCCGTCCACATAGGCCTCGACATCACGGCGTAGCCGCAGATGGCGGACTTTCTCCCGGCACGCCGCCCACAAGCGCAGCTGTGGAGTGATCACCCTTGTCATACATCGGAAACCCGTCCACCAGGCCGGAGCATTCCGGGGGAATGCCTGACCGTGCTCCAGGGTTCCCCTGCGGCGCGAAACAGCGGCGGATCCGGCCCCGAGGAGGAGTCGGCTGCTGGCGGCTTCCGGGCCGGTGGCGGCCACGTACCGAGAGATCAAGACCGCTCTGACCCAGCGCCCGGACGGGGCCGCACCGCAGGTGACCGCAGAGTAAGGGAGTGACATCAAGAGGATGGACCCGAGGGGGAAGACCGGGGGCAAGACCGGGGGGCGGCCGCCCCCGGCGGCGCTGCGGGCGGCGGCCTGGGTGATGCGCTGTCTGGGCGGCTGCTGGCCCCCCGGTGAGCAGGAGGCCGCCGAGCTGGCCGCGCGGCTGGAACAGCGCCTGCTTGCACCCGGCCAGCTGGCCTTCGGGCAGGGCCGGATCCCGGAGGGGGTGTGGATTGTCCGCAGCGGCACGCTGGAGCTGGTCTCGGGTACCGGTCGGCACCGGGTGGTGGTCGGGGTCGTGCAGCCCTGCGGTGTCGTGGGGGATGTGCCGCTGCTGCTGGGCCGTCCGGCGGTGTGTACGGTCCGCGCGCTGACGGATGTTCAGGCCGGGTTCCTGCCCGCCACAGCGTTCCACGCCGTGCTGGAGTCCAGCCCCGCACTGGCGAGGGCCTGGCTGAGCGGGCTGGCCAGGCGGCATGCCGGGGCGCAGGAGTCGCTGGCCCAGAGCGTGGGCGGCACCGCCGAGCGCCGGGTCGCCCGGTTGCTGCTGCGTGAGGCTCGTGATGGCACCGTCGCCTGCTCGCAGGGCACGCTGGCGGCGATGCTCGGGCTGCGCCGCCCCACCCTCAACCGGGTTCTGAAGGACTTCGAGCGTGCGGGACTGCTGCGGGTGGGCTACCGGCAGGTCGAGTTGCTGGCCACCGACCAGCTTCAGCGCCGGGCCGGGGACAGCGGATGAGTAGGAATGTACCCATCCGGTCAGTGGGTTTCCCCGGGGATACGCGTGACAGACGCGATGCTCAGCGAGAGGAAGTCATCCATGCCGAGGATTCCGGTTCACACCATCGACAGCGCCCCCGAAGCGAGCCAGGAAACGCTCAGGGTGCTGGAGAAGCAGTTCGGCAAGGTGCTCAATATCCATGGCGAGATGGCCCATTCGCCCGTCACCCTGGCGGTCAACGCGGCGATGAACGCGGCCATCGCCGAGCATGGCACCTTCGACGCACGCACCCGCGAGGCGATCGCACTGGCCGTCGGCGCGGTGGACGACTGCGCGTACTGCCAGGCCGCACACACCCTCGCTGCCCAGGGTGCCGGACTCACCGAGGCACAGACGGTGGCGATCCGCCGCGGTGCTGTCGACTTCGACCCGAAACTGGACGCCCTGCTCGCGGTCGTACGGGAGATCGCCGGGGAGGTCGGCGAGGTCTCCGACGCCACCTGGGACGCGGCGCTCGGCGCGGGATGGACGGACGCTGAGCTTACCGAGGCATTCGCCCATGTCGCTGCCAACCTCTACACCAACTACTTCAACCACCTCGCCCGCACCGATCTTGAGTTCCCTGCCGCGCCCCCGCTCCAGCGCTGACACGCATCAGCCCCATGGGCCGCCGTCTCACCACTAGGCCGTTTCCTTCGGATCATCTGATCGTTGGTTGATGTGTGTCGTTGACTGATGCCCAGTGGGCACGGATCGAGCCGTTGTTGCCGGACCGGACTCCGAAGCGGGGCGGACGGTGGCGTGATCACCGCCAGGTGATCGACGCGATCGCGTTCAAGTACCGCACCGGGACACCGTGGATGGACCTGCCCGAGCACTTCGGGTCGTGGAAGGGCGCCCACAACCGCCTGCGGAAGTGGGCCGCCGACGGCACCTGGGAGAAGGTCTTCACCGCCCTGCTCGCCCAGGCCGACGCCGAAGGCGACCTCGACTGGGTCGTCGCGGTCGACTCCACCATCGTCCGAGCCCACCAGCACGCCGCCGGGGCCCGTCAAAAGGGGCCCCGGCCGGCGAGCCGGACGACCATGCCCTCGGACGCTCCCGCGGCGGACTGACCACCAAGATCCACCTCGCCGCGGACAGCCACTGCCGGCCCCTGGCCTTCGTCATCACGCCTGGCCAGGCAGGTGACGCACCCGCATTCCCCGAGGTCATGGCCCGCTTACGGGTGCCCCGGCCAATCGGCCGGCCCAGGATCACGCCGGACGTGATCCTGGCCGACAAGGCCTACTCGTCCCGCGCGATCCGGACCCATCTCCGTCGGCGCGGGATCCGGGCCGTGATCCCGCAGCCCGCCGACCAGGCCGCCAACCGCAAACGCCGCGGCAGCCGCGGCGGCAGACCACCAGCCTTCGACCGCGACGCCTACAAGCGGCGCAACACGGTCGAGCGCTGCATCAACAGACTCAAGCAGTGGCGCGGCCTGGCCACCCGCTACGACAAGACCGCCACCATCTACCTCGCCGGACTCCACCTCGCCGCCATCTTCATCTGGTCAGCGAGGTGATCCAAAAGAAACGGCCTAGGTGTATTGATCATGAGCGTTGTTGACACTCGTGGGTCTTGATCATGGCGAAGACCTCCGGTGTGGTGGAGCTGTCTAGGACTGCACCGCACGGAGGTCTTCGTGTCCCACCGTAATGCCCGACTGACTGTTCATGGCAGGCGGCTGCTGGTCGAACGTGTGTGTTCGGGCCGTCCGGTCGCGCATGTCGCGGCGGAGATGGGCGTCTCCCGCATGACAGCCCACAAGTGGGTGCGCCGCTGGCGGAACGAGGGGGAGCCAGGCCTGCATGACCGTTCCAGCCGCCCGCACACCACCCCGCACCGCACAGCACCAGCCATGGAAGCGCGGGTGCGTGAGCTGCGCACGACCCGCAAGCTCGGCCCGGCCCGCATCGGCCCGATCCTTGGCCTGCCCGCCTCCACCGTGCATCGCGTCCTCGCCCGCCACGGCCTGCACCGGCTGTCCTTCCTGGACCGGCCCACCGGGCAGGTCATCCGCCGCTACGAACGCGACCGGCCCGGCGAACTGATCCACGTGGACGTCAAGAAACTCGGCCGGATCCCCGACGGCGGCGGCTGGCGGATCCACGGCCGTAAAGACAGCCGACTGACCAAGACCGGCGCCGGCTACGACTACATCCACTCCGCCGTCGACGACCACACCCGCCTGGCCTACAGCGAGGTCCACACCGACGAGAAAGCCGCTACCTGCGCAGAGTTCCTCCGGCGAGCCGCCGCCCATTTCGCCGGGATGGGCATCCGCCGCATCGAACGGGTCCTTACCGACAACGCCTGGTCCTACCGCAAGAGCAGCCTGTGGAAGCAGGCCCTGACCGACCTCGGCGCAGTCGGCAAGCTCACCCGCGCCTACCGGCCACAGACCAACGGCAAGGTCGAACGCTTCAACCGCACCCTGCTCGACGAGTGGGCCTACCTACGGCCCTACACCAGCAACGCCGATCGAACAGCGAGCCTCGAAGGCTTCCTGCACACCTACAACTACCATCGCTGCCACACCGCACTGGCAGGCCAGCCACCCATCAGCCGCGTCAACAACCCTGCGGGTCAATACACCTAGGGGCTGTCTCCCCGGAGACCGAGGAGACAGCCCCTAGGTGAGCACATCCGGCTTGCCCTCGCTCCGCGGGTGCTCGTCGACCATGGTGCCCCAGACGATCAGACGGTATGTCGAGGTGAATTCCGGGGTGCAGGTGGTCAAAGTGATGTAGCGGCCCGGCTTGGTGAAGCCCGACTCCTGGGGCACCGGGCTGACCACATCGACATTCGACGGGGAGGTCGAAGGGAGCCGGTTGGTCATCTCGTACGTGTAGTAGGTGCTCTGCGTCTCGATGACGATCTTGTCGCCCGCCACCAGCTTGTTGATGTAGCGGAACGGCTCCCCATGGGTATTGCGGTGCCCGGCCACCGCGAAGTTGCCCTGCTCGTCCCAGGGCATTGCCGTCTTCAGACCGGATTCCTCGTCGTAATGCCCGACCATGCCCCGGTCCAGCACCGCGGGTTTGTCGATGCCCTCGGCGATGGGGACCCTGATGTCCAGTTTGGGTATGTACATAATCGCGAAGCCCTGGCCGGGAGAGAAAGCCTCGGCCTTGAGCGGTTTCTCCTTGCCGCCCGACTCCCACTCCTTCTCCAGACTGCTGGCCGCTCCGCTGGCCTGCTGGTTGGCCTGTACGTTCGTCCACCAGAGCTGGTAAGTGACGAAGAGGAGCAGCACCACGCCCGTGGTGATGAACAGCTCACCGACGACGTTGCTGACGAAGGCCGAGACGCTCTCCTTGCGCGTCCTCGCGGCCCGCGCCGCTGCCGCCCTGCGCCGTGCCGCCCGGCCTTCGACGGGCGTCCGGGTGACCTGGCGCAGCACGACGGTCTCGTCGTCGAAGACCAGCAGCGGCTCGTGGGCGGGGGTACGAGCGGCTGCCACTCGTACCCCGCCCGCAGCCTCGTCCTTTTCGGGGGCTCCACGCACCGGACACGTCCCTTCCGCAGGCTCGGTCAGGAACAGAAACCCGTCTGCCTTCACCAGACTTCCGTTCTGGTTGCTCCGATTACGACTCGGCCTTCACAGGGATCGAGCGGGAGAGCGGTGTGCCGACGGTGCGTACGGAGTCGACAGTGCCCTCATCGAGGATGCCTTTGGACAGCAGATCGAACTCCTGGGAGATGCCGTCGATATCGGACTTCAAGAATTCGATCGCGGCCTGGGCCCACCTCATACCTGCGAGATCGCGAACGCGTACGCGATGGCTCGCCCGGCGAGTACCAGGTGTTCCTGCTGCAGATCTCGGTCGAGGAACCCCAGATCCAAGTGGTGGGCCGCGACACCAGCGGCCGTGAGCGGCCAGCTCGCAAGAAAGCCGCTCAGCGGCATGCCGCCGCGCCTGGCCAGGCAGAACTCGGTGAGCTGCTGGCTGAGCAGATCGTTCGTGCCATCGAAGATGGTGAAGACTCTGGCGTCCAGGAAAGCCAGGTCTCATCCTTGATGAACACCACGTCGTAGCACCAGACCAGCGGCCCCGGAGGATTCCGTTGCGCCCGGCGAGCTGTTCGCGGAGTGCAGCCTTCAGCGGTAGTCGGGGTTGGGGTAGTCGAAGCGGCAGCCCGCTTCCCAGGCGGCGCGCTGGTTGCCGTGGGCTGGAATGCCGCCGGAGCGCTTGAGAAGGGCCGCCAGGTGCAGCAGGTTCCAGGTCATAAAGGCGGTGTTGCGGTTGGTGAAGTCGTTGTCCGGACCGCCGGAACCGGGGTCGAGGTAGGAGGGTCCGGGCCCTGCTTCGCCGAGCCAGGCGGCATCGGCCTGCGGTGGGATGGTGTAGCCCAGGTGCTGGAGGGAGTAGAGGATGTTCATGGCGCAGTGCTTGGCGCCATCCTCGTTACCAGTGATCAGACAGCCGCCAACGCGGCCGTAATAGGCATACTGGCCAGCGTCGTTGAGGATGGCGGAGCAGCCGTAGAGCCGTTCGGTGACCTGCTTCATCACCGAGCTGTTATCGCCCAGCCAAATGGGACCCGCCAGGATGAGCATATCGGCGGCCATGACTTTCTCGTACAGAGCGGGCCACGCATCGCTCTCCCATCCGTGCTCGGTCATATCCGGGTAGACCCCGGGGGCGATGTCCTGGTCGACGGCCCGGATCAGCTCGGTGGTCACTCCGTGGGCGTCCATGATCGCGCGACTGCGGTCGATCAGCCCCTGGGTGTGGCTCAGCTCCGGGGAGCGCTTGAGAGTGCAGTTGATGTACAGGGCGCGCAGATCGGTGAACTGCCAGGACTGCTCCGCGGTGTTGTCCGCCACTGCCGTCCTCCTCTCGTTCGACGTAGACGTGCGATCGGCATTGCGGCTCACAGCGGTGAGGAGAGACTGGTTTGGGGAATGCCGACCAGGAGGGTGAGAACGTAGGTGAGTGGGCTGCCGGTGTCCAGGCCGATGTCCTCAGGGCGTTCGGGCTCGGGGTCGGCGCGCAGGCAGATCGCTGCCGGGCCGGTGCCGGTGACGGTGTAGTCGAAGGTCTGCAGGTTGTCGTAGACGTCGATACGGCCTTCGCTGGGAAGTTCGCCGGGGGTGCCCTGGTTGGTGACGTTGGCGCGCATGGGGAGGAGCCGGGCGGCGCCGGTGGGGTGGCAGCGCGGTCCGGTGTAGGGCTTCCACCGTGCGGGGCCGCCGGGGAGCTGGATCTGGACGCGGGCGCCGGAGGGGACGGTCTGGGGGAGCCAGGTGCCGTTCCACCACCACAGGTCGTCACGGTGCTGCTGGGTGAAGAGATACGGCTCGTCGGCCGGAACAAGGGGGGTGACGGCGGTGGTTGCCTGGGCGGCGGGCATGAAGAGCAGCGCTGCGGTGGTCAGGGCAGCGGCGGCCAGCCGGGTTGGTGGCTTCATCGCAGGCTCCCCTCGGGGGAGATGAGGAGGTTGCCCATCATGCCGTTGTCCTCATGCGGAAGGATGTGGCAGTGGAAGACGGTTTTGCCCGTGGTGTCGGGCCGGAAGTAGGTTCGTAGCGTGAACTCGCCGCCCGGCGGCAGCCGGAAGGTGTCCCACCAGATGCGGGGATCGGTCTGCCAGGAGGTATCACCGGTGGGGATGCCCTGGACATCGATGACCTGGAACGGGTTGACGTGGATGTGCAGCGGGTGCTGGAAGACGTCCTCGTTGACGATCCGCCACTCCTCGACCGTGCCCGCTTCGACTTCCTGGTCGATGCGGTCCAGGTCATAGAGCTTGTCGTCGATGAGGAAGCGCACCCCGGCGCCATGCTTGCCGGAGATGTCGCCGGAGAAGGTCAGGGTGCGTCGGCGGGCGACGGGCAAGTCGGGCATCCGGGGCGGTTCTACCAGCTGCCTGGGGATACGGCCCGACGCGGGGGAGCCGGTGACGTGCAGGGTGCCCAGTTCCAGGTCGGGGCGGGTGCCGCCGGGGTGGCCCTGGTCGTAGCCGCGGGCATAGACGCGATACGTCCCGGGCTGGCCGCCGCGGAGGATGAACTCGGCGCGGTTGGCCGAGGAGAGCATGATCGATTTAACCGGCCGGGTGTGGCCGAAGGGGATGCCGTCCTGGCCGATCTGGTGCAGGGTGTGGCCTTCGATGTGCAGCCACATATTCCGGTGCGGGGCGGAGTTGAGCACACGCCAGCGCTGGGTCTCTCCGGGGCGGATGGCGGCGACGGGCCGCAGCTGGCCGTTGAGCAGCGACAGCATCCGGGTCGGGACGGCCGGGATGGTGGTGAAGGGGTTGTGGCCGCCGGTGGGCAGCACGACGGCGGTGGGGTTCTCGCCGTTGCCGTCGATGCGGAGCATGGAGATGACCACGGTGCGCTCGCGCATCTCGGCGATCTCGGGGACCTCGTCGATATCCCCTTCGACGACCATCGGTCCGGCCAGACCGGACCAGGCCTGGTGGGTGGTGGAACCGTGGTGGTGCGGGTGGTACCAGTGCAGTCCGGCCGGATGGTCGTCGGGGATGTCGTACTCGTACTGATGGCTGCCGAGGGGGTCGACGCGGACGAAGACATTGTCGGCGCTGCCGGTGGGCGACACCTGAAGGCCGTGAGTGTGCAGGTTGGTGGCGACGAACTGCTGGACGATGGTGTGGCCCTCGGTCATGTTGTGGGCGGCTTCGGGGATACAGCCCAGCAGGCCGTGGCCCGTGCTGTGGTCGTGTCCGGTGCCGTCCTGAGCCTTGTCGGCGCACAGCGGTGGCAAGGCGTTGAGCGGCAGCCCGCTGGGCAGCATCCGGTTGCGCAGCAGGATCCGTACCCGGTCGCCGGGCCTGAAGCGCAGCAGTTCGCCGGGGAGCTGTCCGTTGTACGTATCCAGATGGAGTTGCCGCCCGCCCACCACCGGCCGGGCCGCGGCCAGGGTCAGGGTGTGCTCCAGCAGCCCGCCCCGGCTGCGCACCTCCGGCAGATCCCGCAACGGCGCCCCCTCGTCCGTCAGTGCCGGTGCCTGCTCACCACCGCGTGAGGCATACGCCCAGCCCCCGATCCCCAGCAGCGCGGTACCGGCTCCCACCCCGCCCAGCCCGCGCAGCATCCGCCGTCGCGACATATCCATCTGATGGTCCATTCGGCACGGTTCCGTATCCGTCGGTGCTCCCATATGACGGGAAGGGGAACCCCATACGGCGGAACGCATTTCCCTCTCGCGGCCAGGTTCACCCGCTCGGGGCAGTGCCGAAGAAACAGGGAAGGTCCGCCCTCGCTCACCGGGTTCCCAGGGGCCGGTCGTCATCTCGTCGTGACCGTCCCCCGACATAGCGAGGGCCAGCGCCATGGCACTTCGTATCCGGAAAGGCTTCCGATGCCCGTAGTCCGCCGCCGTACCGCCCAGACCGACTTCGCAGCCGTTGCCGTGCTCGCCGCCACGTCACTGCTGGCCGCAGGATGCGCTGGCACCGACGAGCCGAAGGCCACGGACGGCCCCGGCCCGGCTGTCTCCTCAGCCGTCGCAGCCGACCGCAGCACCCCGCCCCCGGGGGCGCTGCGCGAGGAGCTGGACTTCACGACCGCCACGCTGGAGGGAAAAGCGTTCGAGGGTGCCTCGCTGGCGGGCAAGGACGCTGTGCTGTGGTTCTGGACTCCCTGGTGCGGTACGTGCCGGGCGGAGGCGCCCACCATCGCCAGAACGGCCGCCAAGTGGGGTGACAGGGTCACCTTTGTCGGGGTGCCGGGCAAGGCCCGCACCGCCCAGATGAAGCAGTTCGTCACCAATACCGGGCTTGGCGGCATCGTGCACGCCGTCGACACCGACGGCTCACTGTGGTTTCGCTTCGGCGTAGCCGCCCAGCCCGCCGTCGCGTTCCTCAACGACAGCGGAAAAATCGAGATCGTCCCCGGCACCATCGGCGCCACCGAACTCGGCGACCGAGTCGAGCGGCTGACCCTCAAGTGACGCTCCCGCGCAGCCGGAGTTCAGCGGAATGATCAATTCCCGGTAGGCTGCGCCCTCGCCCCTGCCCGTCTCCACAGGGTTAGACCGGCGGCCATCGGCAAGAATGCCGGTCGACGGAAATCCCGTTGCCAGCCGCATACCCGTACCGGATGCTGACCCTTATGTACGCCGAATACGTCGATCCAGACATAGCGCCCAGCGGTACGCTGCTCGGCCTCCTGCAGCGAGGCCGCGGTGACGGCACGCTGCACGCTCTGGCGGCGCCGCGCCCTGAGGCGCTCGCCGCGCTTCGTCACTGCTTGCTCCATGATCCACGGCGCGACTGGCAGGTTGAGCACCGCTCGCTCTACTACGCGCGGCTGCATATGGAGCTGGACGCCGGATTCGACGAGATCGAGCAGCACCTCTTCAACGCCGAGGACCAGCTGGACACCGGTGAGGAGCGCACCGGCCTCGCCCTGTCCGTCCTCGGCCATCTCGCCTCCTACGGCGATACGGGCGCCCTGCGGCTGCTGCGCCGCTACGCCGAGCATGGCGCGAACTGGCAATGGGCCCTGGACGAGCTCGCCGTCCGGGACGACGATGCCGGACTGCGGCAGCTCGGCCCCGCCATCCTGGCCCGCTTCCCCCAGACCCCACAGGGGGACTCCGAACTGGCTACCGCCCTGCGTGAGGTCTTCGAACCGCGTCCCTGGCGGCTGTGGGCGCAGGACCCGGCCCACCCGGGGCAGTACGAACGCCTGCGGCGCGCGCGGGAGCAGCACTCTTTCGACCGCTGGCAACGCCAGTTGCACTCGGCCGGGCCACGCCCCGGATGGAGCGTGCGCGAGGTGCTCAGCTGGGCCCAGGGCCCCCTCGCCCCCGGCACCGCGGACACCGCCCAGGCCCAGCAGCAGCGGGAGGCCGCCGCCGCCCGCTGTCTGGCCGCTGTCGCCGGCCCCGAGGACCGTGCCGATCTGCTCGCCGCCGCGCGCGGCGGCCCCGACGCATCCCGCGCCGCCGCCCTGCGGTACCTCGCTGAGCGCGCCGATCCTGCGGCCCTTGACCTCATCGAAGCCGCCTTCGCCGGTGCTCCCAGCCCCGTAGCCGAAGCCGCGCAGGCCGCCTTTGCCCGGATGCGCAGCATCGCCGCCCTGGAGCGCGCCCGGCAGTGGGTTCGCCGCGAGGACGGCCTGGGCGCTGAAGCGGCCGCCATGCTCGCCTGCCGTGGCGGCTATCAGGACGCCGACGCCGTGCTGGCCGCGCTGCGCCGTACGGTCCGTGCCGAGGGACCCGGCTCCGACGCCCTGTGCCCGCTGGTCGACGGCGTCGGACGGCTCACGGTCGGCTGCGCCGCCCCGGTGCTGCGGCATATCTACCGTGAGACGGCCTCCTCTCAGCTGCGCGGCCGCACCGCCCGGGCGCTGGCCGCCACCGATCCCTCCTTCGCCGGGTCCTTCGCGATCGAGTGCCTCTGGGACTGCGAGGAGAGCACCCGCGAGATCGCCGCCCGCTACGCCACCACCGGTGATGACCGTGTCGTAGCACGGCTGCGGCGGCTCGCCGCCGACCCGGCCGAGGAGGCCGGGGTACAGAGCGCGGTCCGCGTCAGACTCAGCCCCGGACCGGGCCCGGGCGCAGGGCACACACCTGGCACGATGGCCGGATGAGCGGACGCTGGGAATTCTGGATCGACCGTGGCGGCACGTTCACCGATGTGGTGGGCAAGCGCCCGGACGGACAGCTGGTCACGGAGAAACTGCTCTCGCACGACCCCGGCCGGTACCGCGACGCCGCCGTCGCGGGCATCCGCCGGCTGCTGGGGACCGGCCCTGATGAGCCGGTGCCCGCCGACCGTATCGACGTGGTCAAGATGGGCACCACCGTCGCCACCAACGCGCTGCTGGAACGCACCGGAGAGCCCACCGTCCTGGTCACCACCGCCGGTTTCCGGGACGCTCTGCGGATCGCCTACCAGAACCGGCCCCGGCTCTTCGACCGGCATATCGTGCTGCCCGAGGCGCTCTATGAGCGGGTCGTCGAGGTGCCCGAACGGGTTGGTGCCCACGGCGAGCCGGTACACCCCGTCGACCTGCGTACCACCGAGGAGCTGCTGCGCGCCGTCCACCGGGACGGCATCCGCTCCGCCGCCATCGTCCTGCTGCACAGCTACCGGCACCCCGCCCACGAGGAGGAAGTCGCTCACCTCGCCCGGGAGATCGGCTTCACCCAGGTGAGCTGCTCACACGAGGTCAGTCCGCTGATCAAGCTGGTGCCACGCGGCGACACCACCGTCGTGGACGCCTATCTCTCCCCGGTGCTGCGCCGCTATGTGGAGGACGTCGCCGGGGAACTCCAGCATGTGCGGCTGATGTTTATGCAGTCCGGCGGCGGACTGCGCGAGGCCACTCACTTCCGCGGCAAGGACGCGGTGCTCTCCGGCCCCGCCGGCGGCGTGGTCGGCATGGCCCGCAGCTGCGCCGAGGTCGGCCACCATCAGGTCATCGGCTTCGACATGGGCGGCACCTCCACCGATGTCTCGCACTACGCGGGCGAGCTGGAGCGGACGTTCGACAGCCAGGTGGCCGGAGTACGGATGCGCGCCCCGATGATGGACATCCACACCGTCGCCGCCGGCGGCGGGTCCGTCCTGCATTTCGACGGTGCCCGCTACCGGGTCGGGCCCGACTCGGCCGGAGCCGTGCCCGGACCGGCCTGCTACCGGCGCGGTGGGCCGCTGGCCGTCACCGACGCCAACGTGATGCTCGGCCGGGTGCAGCCGGAACACTTTCCCCGTGTTTTCGGAGCCTCCGGCGACCTGCCGCTGGACACCGGCACCGTGCGCAAGCGCTTCACCGCCCTGGCCGAGGAGATCGCCCGGGCCACCGGTGACGACCGCAGCCCCGAGGAGGTCGCTGAGGGTTTTCTCGAGATCGCCGTCCTCAATATGGCCAACGCGGTCAAGAAGATCTCCGTGCAACGCGGCCACGACATCACCCGCTACGCGCTGGCCAGCTTCGGCGGCGCGGGTGGCCAGCACACCTGTGCGGTCGCCGACGCGCTGGGCATCGACACGGTCATCGTGCCGCCGCTGGCCGGGGTCCTCTCCGCCTATGGCATCGGCGTCGCCGATGCCACCGCCCTGCGCGAACAGTCCATCGAGACCGAGCTCACCGACACCGCCATGGGCCGGATCCGGGCCGTCAGCGCCCAGCTGGCCGAACGCACCCGCGCCGAACTGCACGCCGACGGCATCCCCGACGCCGCCATCCGCACCACCGCCCGCGTCCACCTCCGGTATGCGGGCACCGACGCGGCAGTGCCCGTGGCTCTCGATGAAGCAGCCCTGATGAGGGCGGAGTTCGCCCGCGTCCACCGCGCCCGCTATGGCTTCACCATGGATAAGCCGCTGGTCGCAGCCACCGCGGTGGTTGAGGCGGTCGGCCAGAGCGGGCACCGTACACCCCACACCGCCGCCGCCCCGCCCCCGGGCAGCGGACAGCCGCGCCCGGCCGACCGGGTGCGGCTGTACACCGAAGGCCGGTGGCAGGACACCGCGCTCTACCGCCGTACGGAGCTGCGCCCCGGCGACACCGTCCGCGGCCCGGCGATCATCGCCGAGGCCGACGCCACCACCGTCGTCGACTCCGGCTGGCAGGCGAGCGCCGACGAGCGCGGCCATCTGCTGCTCACCCGGACGCGGCCCCGGCCGGCCACCAGCGCGGTCGGCACGGATGTCGACCCGGTCAAGCTGGAGGTTTTCAACAATCTCTTTATGTCCATCGCCGAACAGATGGGCGTCCGTCTGGAGAGCACCGCACACTCCGTCAACATCAAGGAGCGGCTGGACTTCTCCTGCGCCCTCTTCGACAACGAGGGCAACCTCATCGCCAACGCTCCCCATATGCCCGTACATCTGGGCTCCATGGGCGAGTCCATTAAAGAGGTGCTGCGCCGTAACGAAGGCGCCGTACGGCCCGGTGATGTCTACGCCATCAACGATCCCTACCACGGTGGCACCCATCTGCCCGATATCACCGTGGTCACCCCGGTCTTCTCGCAGGACGGCCGGGAGCTCCTCTTCCTGGTCGCTTCCCGCGGCCACCACGCCGAGATCGGCGGTCTGACGCCGGGCTCCATGCCCGCCTTCAGCCACACCGTTCATGAGGAGGGTGTCCTCTTCGACAACTGGTTGCTGGTACACGACGGCCGACTACGTGAGGCGGAGACCCGCGAGCTGCTCACCTCCGCGCCCTACCCCTCACGTAACCCCGAGGCGAACCTCGCCGACCTGCGCGCCCAGATCGCGGCCAACGAGAAGGGGATCGCCGAAGTCCACCGGATGATTGAGCAGTTCGGGCTGGAGGTCGTCCAGGCCTATATGCGGCATGTGCGCAACAACGCCGAGGAGTCAGTGCGCCGTACCATCACCTCCCTCACCGACGGCTCATACCGGTACGAGACCGACAGCGGGGCCGTCATCCAGCTCACCGTCACGGTCGACCGCGAAAGCCGCAGCGCTGTCCTGGACTTCACCGGCACCTCGCCACAGCGCGAGGACAACTTCAACGCGCCCAGCTCGGTGGTGATGGCGGCGGTGCTCTATGTCTTCCGCACCCTGGTGGCCGACGACATCCCGCTGAACAGCGGTTGCCTCACGCCTTTGCGGGTCCGGATCCCCGAAGGCTCGATGCTCGCCCCCACCTACCCGGCCGCCACCGTCGCGGGCAACGTGGAGACCTCGCAGGCTGTCACCGGCGCCCTCTACGCGGCGCTCGGTGTGCAGGCCGAGGGCTCCGGCACCATGAACAACATCACCTTCGGCAACGACCGGGTGCAGTACTACGAGACCGTGGCCAGCGGCTCCGGCGCGGGCGACGGCTTCCCCGGTGCGGACGCCGTACAGACGCATATGACCAACTCGCGGCTCACCGACCCCGAGGTGCTGGAATGGCGCTATCCCGTGCGGGTCGAGGACTTCTCCGTACGCCGGGGCAGTGGCGGCCGGGGCCGCTGGCGGGGCGGCGATGGAGTGGTCCGGCGTATCCGCTTCCTGGAGCCGATGACCATCGCGCTGCTCACCGGCCACCGCCGGGTGCCGCCCTACGGGATGGCGGGCGGCCAGCCCGGCGCGCTGGGCCGCAACGCGATCGAGCGTGCGGACGGCAGGGTCACCCGCCTGGACGGTGTCGCCGCGGCGGAGGCCGGGGCCGGTGATGTGCTGGTGATCGAGACGCCAGGCGGCGGTGGTTACGGGGCGTAGCTGTGCCCTTTCCGCTGACGGTGGCCCGCCGCCGAGCGTACGGTGCGGCAGGCCACCGCGCGGCTGCCGTCGGGTGCGGGTTGAATGGAAGCCATACCGCTGCGATGTCCCGGAGCGAGGGAGGAACGTGAGCGCGACGACGCACCCCCGTCCGTATCCGCGCTGTACCTGGCTGGCCCAGCGACCTCTCGGTCAGACCTGAGGGAAGGAGGGGCCGGTATGGACGGGGCCGGTAGGGACGCGGACGGCAGGGACGGCGGTGGCCTCCCGCACCTGGAGGGTGGGTCGGACCGGGACGGCGTCACCGCCGCGCCAGGGGGACTTCTCGACCTGCTCCGGGTCTCCGCCTTCGTGCTGGACGCCACGGGGCGGATCGTGCTCTGGAGCCCCGAGGCCGAGCGGCTGTTCGGATATACCGCGCAAGAGGCCCTGGGCTCCTACGCCGGCCGGCTGCTGGTCGCAGAGCGGCATCTGTCGCTGGTCAAGGATCTGTTCGCCCGGGTCATGGCGGGGGCGAGGTGGTCGGGGGTCTTCCCCATCCAGTGCAGGGACGGCTCGATGCGCCCCATGGAGTTCCGCAATATGCGGCTGCGCGATGTGGACGGCGAGGTGTACGCCCTGGGCCTGGCCGCCGACGCGAAGACCGTACGGCAGCTGGAAACGGACCTGGCCATGTCGAACAGCCTGGTCAACCAGTCCCCGATCGGGATGGCACTGTTCGACACCGATCTGCGCTGGCTCCGTATCAACCCGGCCCTGGAACGTATGAACGGTCTGCCCGCCGAGGCCATGCTGGGCCGCAAGCTCGCCGACGTACTGCCCACGGTGGATGTGCAGGCCGTCGAGAGGGCGCTGCAGCACGTCATGGAGACCGGTGAGCCGCTGCTGGACCAGCAGACCATCGGCCGGACCGCCGCCGACCCGGAACAGGACCACGTCTGGTCGGTCTCCTACTACCGGATCGACGACCCGCGAGGACATCCGCTGGGCATGGCCGCCTCCGCCATCGACGTCACCGAACGCCATCGGGCGGCCGCCGAGGTGGCCGAGGCGCGCGAACGGCTCGCGGTCATCGCCGACGCCGGGTTCCGCATCGGCACCACCCTGGATCTGCAGCAGACAGCCCGGGAACTGGCCGAGGTCGCCGTTCCCCGGCTCGCCGACTTCGCTGCTGTGGATGTACTGGACTCGGTGCTCAGCGGGGAGGTCGCCATGGCGGTGCAGTCCGACGGCTCCGCCCGGTTCCGGGCCCTCGCGGTGGCCGCGGCAGACGAGACGGACGCCACCCGTGCCGCCGACCGTGTCG
This sequence comes from Streptomyces gobiensis, assembly GCF_021216675.1. Taxonomy (NCBI): domain Bacteria; kingdom Bacillati; phylum Actinomycetota; class Actinomycetes; order Kitasatosporales; family Streptomycetaceae; genus Streptomyces; species Streptomyces gobiensis. The sequence continues at coordinate 5,476,455 of NZ_CP086120.1, forward strand.
GCGAGCTGGCGTCATACGGCCCCTCACGGGTGATCACGCAGAGCGTCAGAGAAGCGCGGCCGATTCTGCTGCCCGAGGTGAGCGCTTCGATGATGCGGCGCATCGCGAAGGATGAGGAGTCCGCCGCCATGCTCGAGGACGAGGGCGTGCACTCCTATCTCGCCGCCCCGCTGATCGCACGCGGCGATGTGCTGGGCACGGTCAGCCTCTACCGCACCCGCAATCCACGGCCGTTTGACGATCAGGACCTCACACTCGCCGCCGAACTGGCCGCGCGCGCCGCCATCTGTGTGGACAACGCGCGCCTGTACAGCCGTGAACGCAACGCCGCCCTCACTCTCCAGCGCAGTCTGCTCCCCGACCGGCCACCGGACTACGAGGGCATCGACATCGCTTCCCGCTACCGGCCCGCCGTCAGCGAGGTCGGTGGGGACTGGTTCGACGTACTTCCCCTCAAGGACAACAAGCTTGGACTGATCGTCGGCGATGTGATGGGCAAGGGAGTACACGCCGCGGCGATCATGGGCCAGCTTCGCACCGCCACCCGGGCCTTTGCCCGGCTCGATCTGCCACCCGCTGAACTGCTGCGCCATCTGGACGACATTCTGGCTGCCCTCGGTGACTCGATCGCCACCTGCCTCTACGCGGTCTGCGATCCGGTGCACGGCTGGTGCGAGCTGTCCAGCGCCGGGCATCTCCCCCCGATCCTGGTTCATCCGGACGGCCGGTCCGAACTCGTCGACATCCCCAACGCCGTGCCGCTCGGGGTAGGCGGGATCCCCTTCAGCACCGAGCGGCGGGAGCTGGCCGAAGACACCACGCTGGCCCTGTTCACGGACGGACTGGTGGAGGAACGGCGTGCCCCCATCGATGAGGGCCTGGACGCCCTGCTCCTGCTCCTGGCGGGTGAGCCCCGCCCGCTGGAGGAGACCTGCGATACGGTGCTGGCCGCTCTGCACCGGATGCCGCAGGACGATGTCGCCCTCCTCCTCGCGCGCCGGGCCTCGTCCCGGTAGTGGAACACCACCGCGGGGGTACCCGGTGCGCCATGCGGATCAAGGGACGGACAGCCGTCGTCACCGGGGCCTCCGGAGGCATTGGCAGGGCCACCGCACATGCCCTGGCCGCCCGTGGGGCCAAGGTCGTGGTGACCGCGCGGCGCCCCGAAGCGCTGGCAGCCGTGGTGGCCGAGTGCCAGGCCAGAGGCGCCGAAGCGCTGGCCGTGCCGGCCGACATCACCGACGCCCAGGCGGTGGCGGAGGTGGCCCGCACCGCCGCGGAGCGGTTCGGCGCACTCGACATCTGGATCAACTGCGCCGCGGTGACGGCGTTCGGGCCGTTCGACGCGACCCCACTGGAAATCCACCGGCGCGTGCTCGATGTCAATGTGATGGGGTACGTCCACGGCGCCCACGCCGCCCTGCCGTATCTGCGGCAGCGCCCCAACGCCGTGCTGGTCAATGTCTCCTCGGTGGTGGGAGTGGTGGCACAGCCCTACACCACGGCATACACCATGTCGAAATTCGCCAACCGCGCACTGGGCGCGAGCCTCCGCCAGGAGCTGCGGTTGGAGAACGCGGGGCACATCAAGGTGTGCTCGGTGCTGCCCGCCTCCATTGACACCCCGATCTTCCAGCAGGCGGCGAACTACACCGGCCGCCGGGTGCGGCCTATGCCCCCGGTGTACCGCCCGCAGTGGGCGGCCCGCACGGTGGTCCAGGTGATCCGGCTGCCGCGCCATGAGGTGATCTCCGGCCCGGCCGGGCGGCCGCTGGTGCTGGCGAGCAAGGTGGCGGGCGCGTGGGTCGAGCGTCGGCTGGCCGTCATCGTGGACCGGAAGCATCTGTCCCGCACCGAGGCGGCCGCCTTGGGCGAGGGCAATCTGTACGAGCCCACTCCCGGCCGTGGTGCGGTGACCGGCGGCTGGCGGGCGCGCCGCCGCGGGCGCTGAGTCAGCGGCCATCCACCCAGCGCACACCCGGATACTCATCCGCCCCCGCCAGGAACTCATCCAGCTTCTTCAGCGTGAGCGGCTCCGGCATCGGCCTGCGTTCCGGGAGCTTCCGCAGGGCTTTGTCGTACAGCGTGTACTGGGCGAGGTCACGCGGGTGGTCCTCGGCGCGCAGCCCGGCGAACCGGCCACTGCGCCGCGCCTTCGCCAGCAGCCGTCGCCACTCACCGACGGTGGGCAGCCCCACAGCCTCCACGCCGTTCTGGAACAGCGTCAGCAGAATCTCGTCAAAGGGCTCGTGCCCTTCCAGGTAGCTCTCCAGGCCCCGGTACGACCCCTCCGTATTGAAGGTCATCCAGAAGGGCACCGAGCCGGTGCGCAGCACCCACCAGGGCTCCATCACGATGAAGGACTCCACATAGAGCCGGCTGGCCGGGAACCCGCGCTGGGAGTACCACCAGCGGTACAGGTCGGCGACGAGCGGACTCGGCGACTCCGGCTGCTCGAACACCAACCGCCGGACCCGGTAGCCGTGTTCCCTGGCGAAGCGCTCGATATCGGCGCGCAGAGCTGGCTCAAAGCCCCACTCGGCCTCCGGGGCGGTACGGTCCGGTTCTGGGCCGTACCAGCGGCGCACCGGCGAGCCGTAGCGCTCCAGATACTCCGCCACGCGCTCGCTGCCGTGGTGGAACTCCTCCTCGGTGGCGCCGCCGATCGCGCCGTGCTGGAAGACATAACGGGAGCCGAGAGCCGTGGTGCCCCAGGTGCTGGTGCATTCGGCGATCACGATCGTGCCGCCGGGCGCGAGGCGTTCGGTGAGGAAGCGCTCGTACCCCGCGCCCAGCGTCCGCCGCTTGATGCGGAAGTAGGTCAGCGCCCGGACCATCAGCCGGTCCTGGTTGGCATCGTGCATATGGTGCAGCTGCACATCCGGGTTGCCACGCAGCAGCGCGCGGCCCGGCTCGATGGCCTTGATCATCGCGCCCGCGGGATCGTCCGGGTGGACCCGCTGCCGTACCGGGATCAAGAAGGTCTGCGGCAGCCAGGGAATGCCGAGCGCGGTCCACAGATGGGTGAGGGCCCCACTGGCCGACCCGATGGCCACCGCCGGATAGTGACGCTGCGGGTACTCCTCGGAGATCCACCGGGAGATGTCCTCGGTGTCGACACGGCTCATCCGCCGCGGGCTGACCGTCTCCAGGGCGCCGCTGCCGATGAAGACCTTCTCACGCAGCCTGGCGGGAAGCATCCGGGTGGCCCGGACCAGCGGCTTGAGCGCCGTCGACTCGCCCAGGGCGGGGAAGGGCTCACCGCGCAGAAAAGCGGCGTTGGCCCGGAGCATGGCCGAGGCGGAGTCGAAGCCTGCCAGGAAACGCGGAATGGTCATGCCGGGCCTCCCAGCGCTGCCGACTCACGGCTACAGGTTGTGTATCTTGCAGGTCTCCTGCGGTGGGCTGGGACAAACCTGCTCACTTCGGGAGTGTCCGGTCAGCCTGTTCAGCCTGTTCAGCCTGGTCAGGTTGATCAGTCGTCGTGTGAGGGAATGCCAAACGGACGGGCCAGGGGCGCGCCCCAGTCCCGCCACGCCGGACAGGGCAGGCCGGGGCGCCCGTCCAGGAAGCGGTTGACCTCGTTGTAGAAGCCCGGCCGGATGGGCAGATAGGGATGCGGCACCCGCAGCGGGCAGGCGTTGCGCTCGACCGGGAGCCGCCAGCCGCCCGGCATGAGCGGCAGATCGGTGGCCGATGTGGCGCTGAACGACCGCACCCGTTCCGGCAGCGGCTCGGCGAGGATCGACGACGCTGTGCCAGGGGTGCCGAGAAGTTCCAGTGCCGCGGGCGCGTCGGGATCGAAGTGGAAGTCGACCAGGTCGGCCAGCGGAGCGAGCAGCCGCAGCAGGTCGCTGCCGACCTTGCCCTGCCCGTCCCGGTCGGCGGGCTGGTAGCCCACCGGACTCTCCGGGAACGGGCCGACGAGCAGCAGGACATCCACCTCGGGCGCCCTGCCCTGTGCCACGGCCTGCCAGGCCACCCACACGGCGTGGGAATGGCCCGCCACCACCAGCGGGCGCGGCAGCTCGCGCACCTGCTCGGAGAAGATCTCCACCTGCTCGGCCATGGGGCGCTGGGTGTCCCGGGGCACATAGGGGGCTCCCGTCCTGATCGGGCAGGCCGCCACGCCGCACGGCTGCCCGTCGCCGACTCCCGCATAGGAGAAGTAGAACGTCCGTTCGCAGCTGTACCCCAGTCTGCCGGTCTCCGTCTCGAAGATCGCACCTCGCCCGGACGCGGAGTTGATACCGGACATCAGCAGAATCGACCCGGACCGTCCCGCCGCGTCCGGTCCTTTGCCCGCCCCGCCACGGGTCGCGGTGAACACCGTGGCGATGACCACGAACGCCACCGCCGCGGCCGACAGCCGCAGCAACGGCCGCCCACTCGGTGGCCGGGCCAGCAGGAGGATCGTGATGCCGGTGGCCAGCGCGGAAACGGGCACCAGGAACAGCGTCAGCCCCGGGCGGAGATCCGCGAGCGCGCTGAGCAGGATCAGCACGATCGCGTAGGGCACGACCACCTCCACTCGCAGCCCCCGCCGCCATGCCCGCCCGGCCGATGTCCGCAGCCGCGCCGAGCCCTGCCAGGGCACGGGGGCGCTGATGAACCAGACCAGCGCCAAGAGTCCAGCCGCCGCCCAGAACAGCCGTGAGTACAGCAGCGTCTGGGACATAAAGCCCATCTGAGCCGCCAGCAGCAGCGGCAACCCCGTGATCCCGTAGAAGAGCGCCGCAAACCGGACCCGGCGCCATGTCAGCCCACCGAGCAGCACGCCCAGCACAGCCACCCGGACGGTGAGGACGAGGGCCAGTACGGCGGTGAACTCCGGGACCGACCGCGCACGCGCCAGCAGCACCCGCAGATCGGTGAACAGATCCGCGGGCGGCAGCGCCACGAAGTGCACCAGACCAGGCCAGCGTGGCAGCACCCCGGTCAGCGCGAGAGCGGGTACGGCGACAGCAAGGACGGCTAGCGGCCACAGCCGCGACCCGTTCCGCTCGCCGAACGCCTTGCTCAGCCGTCGGCGCGACAGGGTCGGGAAGCCCATTGGATGGATGTACCAGCTTTAGGGCACCGCGAACCAGCATGGCGTACTCCGTGCCGTTTCGGCCGATGTCAGCCCCAGCATTTAATGTGTGCGTCGTGACTGCGCAAGCCCCGGCGATGAGTTCGCCCACCGCCGCTGACCAGCTCTCCGGCTCCGCCCGGCCCGCGCCGGGCCCGGCCGCCGACGAGGGCCTGGCCCGGCGCCTTCGTGCGCTGGCCTGCACCGCACCGCTGCACGACCTGGATGCCCGTAAGGCGAATCTGGCGGGAGAGTACAGCGGGTACGCGATGGCGGAGGTGGCGCTCGCCGCGATCGATCTGGTCACGCTGCAGATGGACTTCGACACCGGCGCCGACCACGAGGAGATCGTCACCCGGCTGCTGCCCCGGGTCGCCGCCCAGGCCCCCCGGCGCCCCGCCGCCGAGCATGAGCGGGTCGCCCGCTGGGTCCTGGAGAGCCTGATCAATGTCGGCAGCGTCGACCGGGGCTTCCGCGCCGTCTACGGCACCTTCGGGCCGGACGGCGAGTACATCCGGCGTGACTATGACTTCAAGCTGATCGAGGAGGTGCCCGGGCCCGGTGGCGGCGTCTATCTGCGGACCACCGATGAAGCGGTCAATGTCCTGGTCGGCGCCCTCGATACGGATGTCACCAGCGCACAGATCGCCGCCGAGGTGAAGCTTGAGGTGCTGGTCAGCCGAGGACGGCTGGCCGACGCTCAGCTCGCCGCGGAGCAGGCCCGCTACCGCACCGTGCAGTACGCCGAAACGCTCCGTAAGACACTCGACGCCACCCGGCGCAATGTCCGCGCCGTCGACTGGCTCCAGACCGCGCCGGACATGATCGCTGAAGCCCTGGACCATGTCGCCGACCGGTACCGGCACGAGAACGCCATCCTGACCAATATCCGCCGCGCCCGCGACGAGGCAGCCGACGACAAGCACCCCGGTCACAAGCTGCGCGCCGCCGAACTCGTCGATATCGTCAAGGACTGCATCCGCCGCCACACCCAGCTCCAGTCCCGCCTCCTCGAGGCCGGGCCGCTCTTCCGCGCCGAACAGGACCGGCAGGCCTTCGCCCCGCCCGCCGCCCGCGCCGGCCTCGATCTGTACGGCCAGCTCCTGGCCCCCCTGCTTCCGGAGCCCGTTGAGCGGGCCACCCGGGTCACCGACGCCTTCTTCGCCCGGGGTACCGGACTGCGCACTCCCGGCGCCGTACGGGCGGGTGACCTCATCGAGCTGCTGCTCACCCCGCCCGCACCACGCGAGCATCTGGGCGCCGAGATGCCCGAGCCCGATCTGGTCGCCACGCCCGACGACAGCCGCTTCAGCGAGGAACAGCTGGCCGCCGCCACGGAACTGCTGGAACTGCCCCCGGACGCACCGCGCAGACTGTCCGGCCTGCTCGCCGAGGCCCGCCGCCGCGATCCCGAACTGCCCTATCTGGTCGCCCTGCTGGCGGTGCACGCCGCCAGTCCACCGGTCGGCACCGCCTACCGACAAGGCGAACAGCGGCTCCTGTTCGCCGTTGACGACGGCATCGAGCTGGACGACCCCGACTTCGGCGGCGCCGACCTCATCGTCGGCACCGCCATGCTCGACGCGGCCGGAATGGCCGCCGAACGATCCGAGGTGGCCTCATGACCATCTCGCACCACCGAGGAGCGCCCGCCGTGAGCGAGTACGGCACCGAGCCCGCACCGGACAGCACCCAGGAGCGGCCCGCCGCCATCACCCCCGCTGACGCGGCCGACGCCGCCCGACTGGTCTCCTTCGGCCTGCAGCCCAAGCTCTCGCCCGCCCGGGACACCGAATACGCCGAGCTGCTGCGGCGGTACCGCGAGGAGCCCGCCTTCGCCCGGCTCGCCGACGCCGTCGCCACCGGGCTCGGCCTGATCGTGCTGGAGGTCTCCACCCGCGCCGGGATGGCACTGGCCGCCGCCGAGGACTCCGTCTTCGCGGTCCGTATGGGCGACTACGCCCGCCGTGCCACCGCCGACTCCGCCGACCGGTTTCTGCACGGACTCGCCCATCTCGCGGTCGCCGCCATGGCCTTCCCCCGTCCTGAAGACCTTGCCGATGACGGCTATATCGGCCGCATCACCGTCAACGGCGTGGACACCTTCGTCCGGCAGGCCTGCCGGCGGCTGGCCGAACGCGCCGAGGAGCAGGGCGAGAACACGGACCCGGCCACCAGCGCACCAGGGCTTGAGGCCGCCTGGCGGGTGTACTCCCGGCGCAGTGCCACCGGCGCCACCAAGGACGCCCGGCGGCTGGCCGGATCCACCACCGGCATCGTGGGCAAGGCGGTCGCCTTCCTGGTCGACTCCGGTTTTCTGCAGCGCACCGGCGATGACGCCGGAGGCACGTACCGCACCACCGCCCGCTACCAGTTGCAGGTCCGCGATATGGCGGGCAGCGCCGCCATGGCCGAGCTGCTGGAGCTGGGCATCGTCCCTGTCAACGACGGAAGCGGCACCCTGCTGCCACCCGCCGGAGCCGATGACCTCGACCTGGCCGACGGCGCAGGGCTGCCCTTCTTCGAAACCCAGCACAGCCACTCCTGACCCGTCCCTCTGGCCTCCCTGTCCTTCCTGTCCTTACGTCCCGCGCAACCAGTCCGCACCCAACGAGAGTCCGCCTCCATGTACGAGCTGTCCCGGATCCGTCTCTACTCCATCGGGCCCGCCGGTGCGCGCTACGCCGACACCGTGCTGGACCTGCGCGGAGTCGGCGACCCGGTGCCCAGCCCCGCCCCCGCCCAGGCGGACTTCTTCGAGGACGAGCCGGTCGGCCCACCGCGCCGTCCCGCCCCGGCCGGGGTGCTGTTCCTGGAGAACGGCGGCGGCAAGTCCGTCCTGCTCAAGCTGATCTTCTCGGTGATGCTGCCCGGACACCGCAACACCCTGGGCGGAGCCAGCTCCGGAGTACTGCGAAAGTTCCTGCTCGCTGATGACTGCGGCCATGTCGCCCTGGAATGGCAGCACACCCTCACCGGCGAGACCGTCGTCGTCGGCAAGGTCAGCGAATGGCGCGGACGGCAAGTCTCCAGCGACCCACGGAAGTTCGCCGAGGCCTGGTACTCCTTCCGGCCCGGCCCCGGTATGAGCCTGGACTCCCTTCCGGTGGCTGAGTCCACCGCGATGCGCCCCGCCGCCGAGGGCGCCTCCGCCGCGCGCGGCCGCCGCCGCACCATGAAGGGCTTCCGCGACGTCCTCACCGAGACCGGCAAGGCCTATCCCAACCTCGATGTCGTCTGGGAAGAGATCCACGACCGCTGGAAGGAGCACCTCGGCGAGCTCGGCCTCGACCCCGAACTCTTCCGCTACCAGCGCGAGATGAACGCCGACGAGGGCGAGGCCGCGGGCCTGTTCGCCGTCAAGAACGACGCCGACTTCACCGATCTGCTCCTGCGCGCCGTTACCGACACCCGCGACACCGACGGCCTCGCCGACCTGGTGCATGGCTTCGCCCATAAACTCGGCCGCCGCGCCGAACTCACCGCCGAACGCGACTTCACCGCGGGCTCCCTCGATCTGCTCACCCGGATCGCCGAAGCGGCGGGGCACCGTGACCGGGCCCGCACCGTGCACACCGCAGCCGAGCAGCGCACCCGCACCCTCGCCCACCGGCTCGCCGCCCGAGGCGGCCAGGAGCGGGGCCGCGCCGCCGAACTGGCCCAGCGGGTGGCCGAGGCCGCCCACACCGTCACCGAGGCCGACCGCACCCGGGGCCGGGCCGACCTGATCGCTGCCGAACTCGCCTACCGGCACGCCTGCCTGGCGCTCACCGCCGCGGAGAAGGCCGCCACCGCACAGCGCCGCGAGCTCTCCGACGCCCGCACCCTGCACGCCGCATGGCAGGCCGCCGAAACGGTGCTGCGGCACCGCGCCGCCGCCGACCGCTCAGCCAGGGTCGCCACCGCCATCCGGGAGGCCGAGCGGGACGCCGCCCCCGCGCTCGCCGCCCGCGCCAAGGCCGCCGCCGAACTCGTACGCGCCCTGCACGCAGCCGCCGAGGACGGCGAACGGGCCGCCGGGGCCGAGGAAGAACGCTCCAGCGCACTGCAGAACGCCGCCGAGACCGCACACCGCGACGCCACCACCGCCGCCACCGAGGCCCAGCGCGCCCGCAGCGAGGCCGGGCATCTGCGCCAGCGTCTGGCCGAGGTCGAGCAGGAGACCGCCGAAGCCGTACGCGCCGGCTGGCTGGATGACTCCGCACCCGACGCCGACCCGGCCCGCGCCGCGCTCGCCGCCAGCGACGCCGAGAAAGCAGCGACCGCCGCCTGGGACGCCGCCCGCGAAGCCGCCCGCCGCACCGCCGAACGCGACCGGGAGACGGCGGCCGAGCTGACCCGCGCGGAACTCGCCGCCGCACGCGCGGCCGACGCGGCGCGCGCCACGGAAGCCGCGTACGAGGCCGAGCGGAACACCGCCGAGGCGCTGGGCGCGGAGCCCCGGCTGGCCGAACTGCTGGGGCTGCCGGAAGCCGCCACCGCAGCCGGCACGCTGAGCGCCGAGGAGCTCGACCGGAACGCCGACGCGCTGCGCGACCTGCTCGATGAGCGTGTCGCCACCGCCGAGCGGCAACTCTTCGAGCTCCGTACGGCCGCCGCCGATGACTCCCGCATCCTTGCGGCCCTCGGCGACGGCGGACTGCTGCCGCCGGGCCCCGATGTGCTCACCGCCGTGGAGTATCTGGGTGAGCACGGCATCCCCGCGCTGCCCGGCTGGCGCTATCTCGCCCAGGCCGTCGACCCCGCCGACCACGCCGCCGTGCTCGCGGCCCGCCCGGAGCTCGTCGACGGCGTGATCATCACCGACCCCGACAGCCACACCCGCGCCCGCGACGTGCTGGCGAACGCCGCCCTGCTCCCGCGCTCCGCCGTCGCCGTCGGCACCGCCGCCGCACTGCTCGCTCCCACGCCCGCCGGCGCCGGGGAGGACACCGCTGTGTTCCTGGTGCCGCCGAACCCGGCCATGCATGACGAGGGCGCCGCCGACGGTGAGCGGCAGGCGCTGCGTGAGCGCGCCACCGCCCGCGATGAGGAGATCCGCGCGCTGGCCGCCCGGCTCGCCGCCGACCGCTCCCTCGCCGCCCGGCTCACCTCCTGGCGCAGCGGCTGCCCCACCGGCCGACTGGCCGAGCTTGCGGCCGCCGCCGAGACCGCCCGGGACGCCGCCGACACCGCAGTCGACCAGCACACCGATGCGGCCGCCGCCCGCGCTGAAGCCCAGACGGCCGCCGCCGAAGCGGCCCGAATCCGCGATGAGCGGCAGGAAGCCGCCCAGCGCGCCCGCCGCTGCGCCGACGCCCTCGCCGGACTCGCCTTCCGGCTCCGCGAACGCAACACGTGGCAGGTCCGGCTGCGGGAGCTGGCCGCCGAGGCGGCCGAGTCCGATGCCCGCGCGGCCGAGTTCCTCGAACAGGCCCGCGCCGCCGATGAGGACCGGCGCGCCGCCCAGCGCGCCGCCGACGACGCCCGCCGTACCGCCCGCGCCCTACGGGCCGAGCGTGCCGAGATCGCCGGAGCCCCCGACGAGATCCCCGATGCCGGAGCCGAACGCCCCGACAAGCCCACCGCTTCGCTCCCCGCCCTCCGTGAGGCCTACCGCGCCGCCTCCCAGCTCTATGAGAAGGTCGGCGTCGGCGCCGACCTGCGCGCCGAACAGGCCCGCGCCGAAGGCGACGAGAGCGCGGCGCTGGCCGAGCTGAACCGGCTCACCAACAAGGTCCGCAGCCGCGCCGCCCAGCTCCTGGAGACCGCCGACGGCGCCGACGGCCCCTCCCGGCAGGGCGCGGCGGCGCGCGCCGAGGCCCTGGTGCAGATGCTGGAGTCCCGTGCCTCGGCCGCCAGTGAGCAACTGGGCCGACTGCGCGGCGAGGCTGAACGCCTCGCCCCCGGGAACGGCCAAGCGCACACCGAACTCCCCGAGGGCCAGGTGCCCGCCGACGCCGAGCAGGCCCAGACCCTTCTGCGGGACGCCACCGCCGAGCTCGCCGCACAGGGCGACGCCCTGGAAACAGCCCGTACCGCCCATGAGGAGCTGCTGCGTGCCCACCGCGCCGCCGAGGACGCAGCGGGGGCCTTCGACGAGACCGCGGCACTCCTACGCGATCTGCTGCGGGACCCGCAGCATGCCGAAGAAGAGACGGGCACCCTGCCCGAGCCCTACCCGGGCAGCCCCGCCGAGGCCCGGCAGGAAGCCGCGGAGTCCCGTCGCTCACTGCGCGGGTGTGCGGCCGACCTCTCGGCCGCCGAGACCGCGGTGCGGGAGGCAAGCGATGTCCTCGTACGGCATGCCAACTCCACCCGCTACGAGCAGGTCCGCACCCCCGCCCGGCAGCAAATCCGGGAGCTGCCCGCCGCCGCGCTGCCCGAGCACGCCACCGCCTGGGCCGAGGCCTTCGCGCCCCGGTTGCGTGTGCTCACCGATGAGCTGGCACAGCTGGAGCGCAACCGCGACAGCATCGTCGACCGGCTCCGCGGCCTGGTGGAGTCCTCCCTGGCGACCCTTCGCTCCGCCCAGCGGCTGTCCCGGCTCCCCGAGGGCCTGGGGGAGTGGTCGGGGCAGGAGTTCCTGCGGATCCGCTTCGACGACCCCGACCAGGCCACCCTCAGCGAACGGCTGGGTGAGGTCATCGACGAGGCCACCCGCTCGGCCGTCCGCAAAAACAGTGACCTGCGCCGGGACGGCATGACCCTGCTGCTGCGCGGCGTGCATGCCGCACTCCAGCCGCGCGGTGTCGCCGTCGAGATCCTCAAGCCCGACGCGGTGCTCCGGGCCGAGCGGGTCCCGGTCGGGCAGATGGGCGATGTCTTCTCCGGCGGACAGCTGCTCACCGCCGCCATCGCCCTGTACTGCACGATGGCGGCACTGCGCAGCAACGACCGGGGCCGCGACAAGCACCGGCACGCGGGCACGCTCTTCCTGGACAACCCCATCGGCCGCGCCAACGCCACGTATCTGCTGGAGCTCCAGCGAGCGGTCGCCGACGCCCTGGGCGTACAGCTTCTCTACACCACCGGCCTCTTCGACACCACGGCACTCGCCGAGTTCCCGCTCGTCATCCGGCTGCGCAACGACGCCGACCTGCGCGCCGGCCTGAAGTACATCAGCGTGGAAGAGCACCTACGCCCCGGCCTCCCCCAGCAGCGCCCCGACCCCGACCCCATCCACGGCGAAATCACCACCACCCGCCTGTACCGCCGCCCCGAGTAACCAGTTGTGGCCACCCCCAGCCCCGCGAGGGGCGTGGGCCCCGCCCTGCTACGCAACCACCCACCCACACCAGCCACGACGCTCCGGCCCACCCCGCCACGGAGCTCGCGACGCCTGGTGGGCACAACACCCGGCCACCCTCCCGCACCGGCGAAACCGGGGCCCCGGGGCAGAGCCCCGGTTTCCGGTAAGGGGAGGGAATTGGGGAAACCCACCCACGGCACCCTGGAGCGGGCGGAGCCCCGCCACGCGGCGGAGCCGCATATCGGTACAGCCGGGAAGGTGGGGGCACCTCCCAGCGGTAGCTGGGGGAGGGCGCAGGGGAAACCCACCGCTCTACACCGCGAGATGCTCCGCCACCCACCGATGAAAGTCACCCAGATGGTGCTCGCTGGGAACCAGCACACCCCCGGACCGATACGCCCGCGACCCCATAGCCGGCTGCGTACGCTCACACGCCGCGAAATCCTGCACGTTCACCCGGTGAAACAGCTCCACGGACCTGGACAGATCCACCCCGGACTCCACCACCTCAGGCGCGTACAGCCAGTCGCACTCCACCACCGTACGGTCGACGGCCAGCGGAAACATCCGGTGGACAATGACATGGTCGGGCACCAGATTGAGGAAGACCTGCGGCCTGACCGTGATCGCGTAATAGCGCCGGTCCTGTTCCTCCGCGATCCCCTCGATACGGCCGAAGCCCGCGCCGCCGTCCACCGTGAACCCCTCGGCCTGCTCGGCGAACGCCGCGCCATGGCCCACGTAGTACTGCGCGGCGACGCCATCAGCGAACTCCGGGAGCACCTCGGTCAGTTCGGGATGGATGGTCGCGCAGTGGTAGCACTCCATGAAGTTCTCAATGACCAGCTTCCAGTTGGCCCGGACGTCGTAGCTGATCCGCCTGCCCAGGGCGAGACCCTCGGCCCCATAGCGCTCCACCGCCGCCGTGTCACCGAGTCGCTCGGCGACCGCGGCGACGACCGTCTTCTCGAAGGAAGGCGGGTCCTCGGCCAGGCACACCCAGACGTACCCCAGCCATTCCCGCAGCGACACCGGCACCAGCCCGCGCTCAGCCCGGTCCACATCGGGCATCCGCCGCAGATTGGGCGCGGCCACCAGACGGCCGTCCAGGTCATAGGTCCAGGCATGGTACGGACACCGCAGCCCCCGCCGCACCTCGCCGGACTCCTCGGTGCACAGCTGCGCCCCGCGGTGGCGGCAGACATTGAGGAAGGCACGGAGCTCGCCACAACGGTTACGGGTGACCAGCACGCTCTCCCGGCCGATCCGCACGGTGCGAAACGCGCCGGGCCCGGTCAGATCGGCGCTGCGCACCGCACCGCACCACATCGACTCGAAGATATGTTCCTGCTCTTGACGGAAGACCTCCGGATCGGTGTACCAGTGGCCGGGGAGCGTGGCGATAAGGCTGGTGGAAGGTGAGGACTCAGCGGCCGTGGACATCAGCGGTCTCCTCAGACGGGTGCGGGCATCGGACGGCGTGGATCGAACAGCGCAATGGGGTGATCGGTGCGGCCGGTCAGCGCGAGATCGGCAAGGATCTCCCCGACGACGGGCACAAACTTGAAGCCGTGCCCGGAGAAGCCGCAGGCGACGGTGACGGCGTCTGAGTACGCCGGATGCCGAGCGATCACAAAGTGCTGATCCGGCGTGGTGCTGTACATACAGGTGGCTGCCCGCAGAAAGGTGCCGGGCAGGGTGGGCAGCCGGCCGGCCAGCTGCCCGGCCATCGCGGCGATCTCCTCGGGGTACACGGTGCGGTCGATGGTCTCCGGGGTGCACACGGTGCCCTTCCGGAAGAACGCGACCTTCGCTCCGCCGCCCGGACCGTCGATCGCCGGGAAGCCGTAGATCTGCACTCCCTGCTCGTCCTCCCATACGTAGATGGGGTGCTGACCGGGTTCGTACGGCCGGGTGCCGCCATCGGGCTCGAACCAGTACATGATCTGCCGCTCGATGGTGACCGTCACTCCGAGACCGGCGAGCAGCCGGGGAGCCCAGGCCCCGGGGCAGATCACCAACTGCCCGGCGGTGTACACGTTCTCAGTGGTGTGGACGCGTACACCCCGGCCGCCCGCAAGCGCTTCCCAGCGGGTCACGGGCTCCTCGTAGTGCAGCTCGGCGCCGCCCCGCGTGGCGAGCTGGAGCTGTGCGGCGACGGTGAACTCGGGGCGGAGCAGACCGGCCCGTGCCTCGTAGAGCGCCACCTCGTCCTCGGCCGGTGTCAGGGTCGGAAAGCGCTTGCGGATCTCCTTGGCGTCCAGCAACTCGTGCGGCAGATCCCACTGCCGGGCCGTACGCAGACTCCCGGAGACAGCGACGCTGCCGGGCCGGCCGATCATCACACCACCGCACAGTGTGGCGATCCTGCGGCCGCTGTCCCGCTCCAGCCGCTCGTACAGCTCGTACGACCGCAGCAGCAACGGCACATAGTCCGGTCCCTCGAAGTACGACTGGCGGGTGATGCGGGAGCCGCCGTGGCTGGAGCCGCGGTGGTGTACCGGGCCGAACTTCTCCAGTCCCAGCACCCGGGCGCCCCGGGCGGCGAGCTGGTGGGCGGCGGCGCTTCCCATGCCGCCGAGCCCGAGCACGATCACGTCATGGGTAACGGGGGCCATAGGGGTCCTCCAAGGAGCTCAGCACCGACAGCGCTTACGTGAGGATGTGCTCCATCCGGGGGTCGAAGAGGGGTTCGGTGGCGACGGTCGCGGGGACCTTCTCGCCGAAGTACTCGATATGCACCGCGGTACCGGGCACGGCGGCCCTCGCGGGCAGCCAGGCGTAGGCGATGGCGCGGCCGACCGTGTAGCCGTAAGCGGCGCTGGTGACATAGCCCTTGGGTACGCCGTCCACGTACACCGGCTCCTTGCCCATGACCATGGCGGCCGGGTCGTCCAGGGTGAGGCAGGCCAGCCTGCGCGCCGCCGTCTTCTCGCCCAGCCCCTCAAGGGCCGCGCGCCCCATGAAGTCGCCCTTGTCCATACGGACGGCGAAACCAAGTCCGGCCTCGTACGGGTTGTGCTCGGTGGTCATATCGGCGCCCCACGCGCGGTACCCCTTCTCCAGCCGCAGGCTGTTGAAGGCGGAGCGCCCGCCCGCGACCACCCCGTACGGCTGACCGGCCTCCCACAGGGTGTCCCACAGCCGCAGGCCCAGATCGGCACTGGTGTACAGCTCCCAGCCCAGCTCGCCCACGTAGGACAGCCGCATCGCGGTCACCGGCACACAGCCGATGAACGCCCGCCTTGCCTTGAAGTAGCCCAGGCCCCGGTGGGAGAAGTCCTCGCGGGTCAGCGGCTGGACGAGAGCGCGGGCGAGCGGCCCCCATACCCCTACGCAGCAGGTGCCCGGCGTGATGTCAGTTACGCGTACATCGTCGGGTGCGTGCCGCAGCAGCCAGTCCAGATCGAGCTCGCTGTTGCACCCCACCTGGAAGGCGTCCGGTGCCAGCCGTGCGACCGTCAGATCGCTGCGCACCCCGCCGGAGGGGTTCAGAAGCAGGGTGTAGGTGACCGAACCAGGCCTCTTCGCCAGCTGGTTGGTGGTCATGCGCTGCAGGAAGTCCAGTGCGCCCGGCCCCGTCACCGACAGCCGCTTGAGCGGGGTCATGTCGTACAGGGCGACCCGCTCCCGGGTGGCCCTGGCCTCGGCGGCGGCGATGGGCGACCAGTAGCGGGCCGACCAGCTGTCGCGCTCCGGCAGCTCCAGCCCGGCGGCGAGCGGGGCGTTGGACTCGTACCAGTGCGGTCGCTCCCAGCCCGCCCCCTCCAGGAAGTACGCGCCCAGCTCCCGCTGGCGGCTGAAGAAGGGGCTCACCCGCAGTGGTCGCGGCTGCTCCATCGGCTGCAGGGGATGGATGACGTCATAGACCTCGACAAAGTTCTGTGCGCCACGCTCGGCGATATAGGAAGGAGAACGCTGTGCCTCCTCGAAGCGTCGTACATCGCACGCGTGGATATCGGCGGCGGGCTCCCCCGTGGTCAGCCACTCGGCCACCGCCTTGCCCACCCCGGCGGAGTGGGTGACCCACACCGCCTCCGCGAGCCAGAAGCCGCGCAGCTCACGGGATTCGCCGAGCACCGGCATACCGTCGGGCGTAAAGGAGAAGACGCCGTTGAAGCCCTCCTCGATGCGGCCCTGCGCCAGGGCAGGCAGCAGGCCGACCGCGTCCTGCCAGCTGGGGGCGAAATCCTCCGGGGTGAAGGGCAGCGCGGACGGCATCACGGGGGCGTCGTCGTAGGCGGACACGGTGAACGGATCGACAGGCATGGGCCGATGGGCATAGGAGCCCATGCCGATACGGATGTTTCCCGCCTCGCTGTGCTCGCGGAAGTACAGATCCCGGTCCTGAAAGCGCAGAATCGGGCGGCCCGCCACGCTCCCCGTCGGCACGGTCAGCGGTGCCGTCCTGGCGTACTGATGCGCTACCGGCAGCAGCGGCACCGTCACCCCGGCCATCGCGCCGATCACCGGGCCCCAGAAACCGGCCGCGCAGACGACGATGTCGGCGCCGAAGGTGCCCCGGTCGGTGACGACGCCCGTGACCCGCCCGCCGTCCCGCTCAATGGCGGTGACGGTGTGCCGCTCCAGGAACCGCGCACCGCGTGCCGTCGCCCGCCGGGCCTGGGCACGGCAGGCGGGCAGCGCACGGGCCAGCCCGTCACCGGGGGTGTGGAACCCGCCGAGTATCCGGCCCGCGTCCAGCATCGGCCACAGCTCGGCGCACCGCTGCGGGGTGAGCAGTTCTCCTCGTACGCCCCAGGAGGCGGCCAGCCCCGCCTTACGGTGCAGTTCGGCCCAGCGCTCCTCGCTGGTGGCGATCTCCAGGCCGCCGACCGGCTGGAAGCAGGGCTCGCCGTCCTCCAGCAGGGCGGTGAACTTCCGTACGGTGTACGCGGCGAACTCGGTCAGTGTCTTGCAGGGGTTGGTCTGGAAGACCAGACCCGGGGCGTGTGAGGTCGAGCCCCCCGGCGACTTCAGGGGCCCCTGCTCCAGCACCGTCACCCGCGTCCAGCCACGCGCGGTGAGCTCATCGGCCAGCGAGCAGCCGACGACTCCGGCCCCGATGATGACCACCCGTGGATTCACAGGATCACCACCGAACGCAGCACGTCACCCCGCTGCATCTTGGTGAACGCGGCCTCCACCTCATCCAGCGAGAGGGTCTCGCTGACGAAGGCGTCCAGATCGAGCTTGCGCCGGAGATGGAGGTCGATGAGGACCGGGAAGTCACGGCTGGGCAGACAGTCCCCGTACCAGGAGGACTTGAGGGACCCGCCGCGGGAGAACAGATCGATCAGGGGCAGGTCGATACGCATATCCGGTTCGGGCACCCCGACCTGCACCAGCACCCCGGCGTGATCACGCATATAGAAGGCCTGCCGGTAGGTCTCGGGGCGGCCGACAGCGTCGATGACCACATCGGCGCCGTAGCCGCCGGTGAGGCCACGGACCGCCTCGATGGGGTCCGTACCCAGGGAGTGAACGGTGTCCGTGGCGCCGAAGCGGATGGCGGCATCCAGCTTGGCGTCATCGATGTCGATCGCGATGACCCGGCGGGCACCGGCCAGCGAGGCCCCGGCGATCGCCGCGTTGCCCACGCCACCGCAGCCGATGACGGCCACGGTGTCACCGTTGCCGACGCCGCCGGTGTGCACGGCGGCGCCGTAACCGGCCATCACTCCGCAGCCGATCAGGCTGGCCGCCTCCGGGCGGGCCGACGGGTCGACCTTGATGGCCTGGCCTGCGGCGACCAGGGTCCGTTCGGCGAAGGCGCCGATGCCCAGGGCCGCGCTGAGCGGGGTGCCGTCCAGCAGCGTTATCGGCTGGGCGGCATTACGGCTGTTGAAGCAGTACCAGGGGCGGCCCCGGCGGCAGGAGCGGCAGGTACCGCAGGGCGCCCGCCAGGCCAGGACCACAAAGTCGCCCGGCAGTGGCTCGGTGACCTCGGGGCCCACGGCCGTGACCACGCCCGCCGCCTCATGGCCGAGGAGGAAAGGAAAGCCGTCATGGACGGCGCCCTCCCGGTAGTGCAGGTCCGTATGGCACACCCCACAGGCCTGAACGTCGATCAGAACTTCACCGGGGCCTGGGTCGGGGACAAGGACGGGCAGCACCTCGACGGGTGCGCCCTTCTTGACGGCGACAACGGCGCGGGATTCTTGCGGCATGTCTCACTCCTCAGCAGCTTCCTGCGCACAGGGGTTGGCTGTTGGTAAGGCCGGGAGTTGCGTATGACGCTCTGCATTGCGCTATGGGCAAATCATCGGAGCCATGCCGGACGTCCGTCAAGCGGCAGCGGAAAACCGGCGCCAAAGCCGCGACGGCGGAGTGTTCCAGGGGGACTTCAGCCTGCGTACCCCATCCTGCGGGACAGCTCTTCGGCGGCCTTGGCGGAGCGCTCGGCCAGCTCGGGAAGACGGCCACGGGCCATCCGGTACGCGGGCCCGGAAACCCCGATCGCCCCGATCACGGCGCCGTCGTGCAGCCGTACCGGAGCGGCCACCGCGTTCAGACCGATCTCCAACTCCTCGTAGGCGTAGGCGAAGCCGCGCTCCGCCGCCGTCTGCAGCTGCGACCGGACATCGGCCGCCGTGGTGATGGTGTGCTCCGTGAACCGTGCGAGCTTCCGGCTCAGCAGCCCGTCCTGCCGCTCCTTGGGCAGATGGGCCAGCAGCACCTTGCCGCTCGCGGTGGCGTGCAACGGGGTGCGCCGCCCCAGCCAGTTGTACGCGGTGACCGCCGCGGCGCCGCGTGCCTGCATGATGTTCACCGCGGCGTCCGCGTCGAGCACGGCGATGTTCGCGGTCTCCCCGGTGTCACCGGCGAGCGACCGGCACACCGGTGCGCCCTCCTGCGAGATATCGAGCCGGTTGGCCGCCGCGCCCGCCAACCTGAGCACGCCCGCACCGAGGTAGTACTTGCCCCGCTCGCGCTCCTGGTCGACCAAGCCGCGGTTCTCCAGCACGCCCAGCAGCCGGAACGCGGTCGACTTATGGACACCCAGCTCATCGGCGATCTCCGTTACCCCGGCCTCGCCCAGCCTGGCGAGGATCTCCAGGACGCTCACCGCCCGGTCCACCGACTGCACTGACCCGGTGGCCCCTCGCCGCTCCTCGGTCTGTTCCTCAGTCGTGTCTGCCATGGGTCTGAAGCTCACCACCAGGCGGCCCTGCGGGCCTAGTCTCCGGGGACCCCTTGACGTCCGGTTCCCCGATCCGGATTCTGTTGCGCATCGCGCTACGCGATGCGTTATTGAGAACGCCATCATACTGATCAGCCTGAGGGGGACCAGTGATTCCCGTCTGCCACATCGATGACCTGCCGGAAGGCGAGGCCATCCGTATCGACACCGCCCCGCCCATCGCCGTGTTCAACGCGGACGGCGACTTCTACGCCATCGACGACACCTGTACCCACCAGGACGCATCACTCTCCGACGGCTGGCTGGAGGGGTGCCTGATCGAATGCCCGCTGCACGCCGCCGCGTTCGATGTACGTACCGGAGTGCCCACCTGTCTGCCGGCCCGCAAGCCGGTACGCACTCACCAAATCACGGTCGTGGACGGGATGATCTACGTCAGCCCCGCGGTGGAAGAGGGCGCCGTCGCCTGACGCGTCCTCTCCTCCGTGCCCTCGCTCCCGCGCCGCCCCGGCCGTGAGCGTCATCGCTCCGTGCGGCGCTGCCCCCGGGCCCGCGCCGCGCTGCTGGGAGTGGACACCACCCCATGCCGCTGGATCCACACCTGCCGGGTCACCCACACGTCCAGCACCGCCCAGGTCGCCACCACCGTACTGGCCACCGTGAACAGCAGCGCCGGGAACGCGAACCACACACCGGCGAGCGAGCACAACACCGCAACCGTCAACTGCACCAGTGTCAGCGCGACGATGATGACCGCGCGTACCGCGGCGGCACGCACGGGATCCGGCAGCCGTGGCTTGGCGTACATGCGACCTTCACTCCCCGTCTCCAGAATGGACCAAGCGCTGCCCAACAGACACGTGTCCTGTGCCACACGGGTGGACTAATTGTCCATCCATCAGTGGAAACATCCCGATCAGGCTCTCTCGACAGTCCGTTCTCTGTCTCGGACGCATCTACGAGTTCTGCGAGGGCAGTAGTAGGCTCGCGCCGTTTGCTGAGGAACTGCTGAGGGAACGCCCCCGCGCGGCGGCGTTGACGGAGGGGAGGCCATGCGCTTTCGCGGGAATACGATCCGCCGGAAGATCGTGGCGCTGTTGCTGGTGCCCCTGGTGGCACTCACCTCCATCTGGGCCTTCGCCACCGTCATCACCAGCCGTGAGGCCAGACAACTCCTGAATGTCGCCCACATCGTGGACAAGATCGGCTACCCGGCTGAGGAGACAGTTCAGGCCATTCAGCGCGAACGCCGCCAAGCGCTGATCTACCGTGCTGACCCGCGCCGCTCCGACGCGCTCACCGAGCTGCACCAGCAACAGCGCGCCACCGACAAGGTGGTGAACCGCATACGCGTCAACGCGGGAGATGTCCGCGGTGAACTGCCCCAGGACTCCCAGAAGCGGCTCGACACCCTCCTGGAAGAGCTGGACGGGCTGGAGTCCCTGCGCGCCAAGGTCGAGCGCAACACTGTCTCCCGCGCGGACGCGTTCGCCGCGTACAACGCCGTCGTGGATCCCAGCTACGAACTGCTGGGCACTCTGAATGCCCTGGAGAACGTCCGGCTCGACAAGGAGGCCCGCGCCCTCGTCGCCGTCTCCCGGGCCCGTGAGCTGGTCTCCCGGGAGGACGCACTGATGGCCGCCGCCCTCGCCGCGGGCCGGATGACCAAGAAGGAGCTGCGCGAGTTCTCCGACCGGGTCGCCGAACGGAACATCATCTACAGCACCAACCTCCAGATGCTGCCCGACGAGGACCGGCTGACCTTCGAGGACTACTGGGACGGCGCCGACGGACGGACCTTGAAGTCCTTTGAGGACGCCGTGGTCGACGCGGGCGCGGGCGGCGCCGTCAAGGCCGTCAACGCCGAGCGCTGGGACGCCGCCACCAGCACGGTCCTGGACGACCTGGAGCAGATGGACCGAGCGGCAGCCGAGCGCTACACGGAGCGGGTCGAGCCCGCGGCCCTGTCGGTGCTCCTCAAGGCGGGTATCGCCGGAGTCCTCGGCTTCCTGGCCGTACTGGCCTCCGTCGTCGTCTCATTCCGTATCGGCCGGGGCCTCGTCCGCGACCTCGGCACGCTGCGCAGAGAGGCACACGAGGCCTCCGGTGTCCGGCTGCCCAGCGTGATGCGCCGTCTTGCCGCGGGGGAGCACGTCGATGTGGAAACCGAGGCACCCCGCCTGGAGTACGGTCCGGATGAGATGGGCCAGGTAGGTCAGGCTCTCAACACTCTGCAGCGGGCCGCCATCGAGGCCGCCGTCAAACAGGCCGATATGCGCCGTGGTGTCTCCGAGGTCTTCGTCAACCTCGCCCGCCGCAACCAGGTGCTTCTGCACCGCCAGCTCACCCTCCTGGACACCATGGAGCGGCGCACCGAGGATCCCGAGGAGCTCGCCGATCTCTTCCGGCTCGACCATATGACGACCCGGATGCGCCGCCATGCCGAGGGCCTGGTCATCCTCTCCGGCGCCGCCCCCTCCCGGCAGTGGCGCAAGCCGGTCCAGCTGATGGATGTCGTACGGGCCGCCGTCGCCGAGGTCGAGGACTATGAGCGCATCGAGGTGCGGCGGCTGCCGAGGCTCGCCGTCGATGGCCCGGCGGTGGCCGACCTCACCCACCTCATCGCCGAACTCCTGGAGAACGCCACCGTCTTCTCGCCGCCGCACACCGCGGTGCAGGTGCTCGGCGCACGCGTCGCCAACGGCTTCACGCTGGAGATCCACGACCGCGGTCTCGGGATGGCCCCGGAGATGCTGCTGGAAGCCAATCTCCGGCTCGCCGAAACCCCGGAGTTCGAGCTCTCCGACACCGACCGGCTCGGTCTGTTCGTCGTCTCCCGGCTCGCCCAGCGGCAGGGCGTACGCATCTCCCTGCAGCCGTCCCCCTACGGCGGCACCACCGCCGTGGTCCTCATCCCGGGCTCTGTGCTCACCGAGGTGAGCGGCGCCGGAAGGGACGCCCTCGAACGCGGCAGGGACGAGGACACCGGCAGTCATGGACTGGGCGCGCTCGCCCGGATGCCGGTCTCCCTGCCGGAGCGGGAGACGCCCGTCCCCCTCGGTCTGGGCGGCAAGCCGGGCGGGTCCGCGGGCCCCCGGCCCAAGGGCGGGCCCATCGAGCTGGAAAGCGCGCTCGACGACTTCGATGAGACCGAGGACAGCGTCGGCAGCCTCTTCCGCGATCTGCAGAGCCGGCACAGCCGCCATGACACCGGCCCCACGCCGGAACAGCACCAGCAGGCCCATGACGATCCCGAGGCGGACAGCGGACTCCAGCCCGCACACCACGACGGCCCGGTCCCGCTGCCCCGGCGGCGACCCGGCGCCGCGAACGGCCCGGTCCTGGTGTCCGACCATGGCCGCCCGGTCGGCAATGACCGCGGAGAGCACCGGGGCGCAGCCGACCGCCGCGAGCGGGATGAGGAGCCGCAGCGTCCCACGACGGTGGGCGGCCTGCCCCGCCGGGTACGGCAGGCCAGCCTCGCACCCCAGCTCAAGACGGCGGACCGGGACACCGGGGACGACGGCCCCGAAGAGGGGCCCCGGAGCCCGGTAGCAGCCCGTGCTCCGGAGCCGCCCGAGGAACGGGATGCCGATGAGGTACGCAGCCGGATGGCCTCCCTGCAGCGGGGCTGGCAGCGAGGCCGGGAGCAGAACGACAGAACCACACCGGAGGGGGACGGTCGATGACCGCACCACGAGCCACACCCCACAGCACCGCTTCGAAGGGAGGCGGTGAGCTGAACTGGCTGCTGGATGAGTTGGTTGAGCGCGTCGGCAGCATCCGCAAGGCGCTCGTCCTGTCCGGCGACGGACTTGCCAGAGGCGTTTCGAAGGACCTCACCCGGGAGGACAGTGAGCACCTCGCGGCGGTGGCCTCCGGATTCCACAGCCTCGCCAAGGGAGTCGGCCGCCACTTCGAGGCGGGCGGTGTCCGGCAGACCGTCGTTGAGCTGGAAGAGGCCTTTCTGTTCGTCACCGCGGCGGGCGACGGCAGCTGCCTCGCGGTCCTTGCGGACGCCGAGTCGGATGTCGGGCTGGTCGCCTATGAGATGACACTGCTCGTCAGGCGGGTCGGCGCACACCTTGGTACCGCGCCCCGCGCAGACCACCCTGGCGGAGGGTGAAGGTCCGCGCATGACGGAGCGATGGTTCGATGACGCGGCCGGGCCCGTGGTGCGGCCCTACGCGATGACGCGTGGCCGCACCCGCGGCGCCGTGGGCGTCCAACTCGACCTGATCGCACTGGTGATCGCGGAATCGGCCGGTGACGCCGATGATGTGCACGCCGACCGTACTCTCGCCCCGGAGCACATCGATATCGTCACCCGGTGCCGGCAGGCACCCCAGTCGGTCGCGGAGCTCGCGGCCGACCTCGATCTGCCGGTGGGGGTTGTCCGCGTACTCATCGGTGATCTCATCGACGCGGACCTGGTCCGTGTCAGCCGCCCCGTACCCCCGGCCGAGCTGCCGGACGAGAGCATCCTACGAGAGGTAATCAATGGTCTTCGGGCGCTCTAAGCGAGGCTGCGAAGAGGCCGCCGCCGACCCGGTGACGCTCAAGGTCCTGGTGGCGGGCGGCTTCGGGGTAGGCAAGACCACCTTCGTGGGGGCGGTCAGCGAGATCAAACCGCTACGTACCGAGGAAGCCCTGACCGAGGCGAGCCGCCCGTTCGACAGCACCGACGGTGTGGAGGCGAAGTCCACCACGACCGTCGCCATGGACTTCGGGCGGATCACCCTCAGCGACTCCCTGGTGCTCTACCTCTTCGGCACCCCGGGGCAGGACCGCTTCTGGTTTCTCTGGGATGAGCTTGCCCAGGGCGCCCTCGGCGCGGCCGTGCTCGTCGACACCCGCCGCCTGGAGGAGTGCTTCGCCGCCATCGACTACTTCGAACGGCGCGCCATTCCCTTCACCGTGGCCGTCAACTGTTTCGACGGTGCCGACCGCTACCCGATTGAGACGGTCCGTGCGGCTCTCGACCTCGACGAGCGGGTGCCGGTGATGCTCTGTGACGCCCGCCGCCGGGAATCCGCCCGCGATGTCCTGGTCTCCGTAGTAGAACACGCCATGCGCACCGCCGCCTCCCACCACCACCCCGCCACCGCCACCTCTTCTTAACGGCGGCCGCCCCTTCTTAACGGCGTCCTCGCACCGCTCGGCCCTGGCGGGCCTCCCGGGCTTCGGACGCCTGCGCCGGACTCCGTCCGTCGGTGCTGGCTGGGGGCCGTTGCCGTCGTTGGGAGAGTTCCCCTAACCCGGCCCCTTCCCGAAACTGGTGGCTGCCGCCCCCAGACCCCCACCCCCGTTGTGGGCACTCGCAGCCCCGCGAGGGGCTGTGGGTGGGCACAACACCGGCCACCGGCCCGCACCGAGCCACCCCCGGGGCCCGGGGCGAAGCCCCGGTTTACGGGAAGGGGCGGGATACGGGGAAACCCACCCACGGCACCCCGCACCCGGGGGCGGAGCCCGCCACGCGGCGGAGCCGCGTATCGGTACAGCCGGGAACCCCGCAGCCGAGGCGAAGCCCCGCCGCGCGGCGGAGCCGCACAGCACCCTGGTCAGTCCTCCTCGTGCCAGCCGAAGCTACGCTCCACCGCCT
The DNA here is from genome assembly GCF_021216675.1 of Streptomyces gobiensis. Taxonomy (NCBI): domain Bacteria; kingdom Bacillati; phylum Actinomycetota; class Actinomycetes; order Kitasatosporales; family Streptomycetaceae; genus Streptomyces; species Streptomyces gobiensis. The sequence goes on from NZ_CP086120.1 coordinate 5,501,503, forward strand.
TACGCCAGTTGCGAAACTCCCGCTCCCGCCGCTCCGCCGACATCCCCGGCGTCCACTCCACATCCCGCCGCCAGTGCGACCTCAGCTCATCCAGGTCCGACCACACCCCCGTGGCCAGCCCAGCCGCGTAAGCCGCCCCCAGACACGTCGTCTCGGCGATCACCGGCCGGATCACCGGCACCCCCAGCACATCGGCCTGATGCTGCATCAGCAGCCCATTGACGGTCATACCGCCATCCACCTTCAGCGTGGTGATCCGCACACCCGAGTCCTGATACATCGCGTCCACCACCTCCCGCGTCTGCCAGCTCGTCGCCTCCAGCACCGCACGTGCCAGATGGGCTTTGGTCACATAGCGGGTCAGACCGGTGATGACCCCGCGCGCGTCGGAGCGCCAGTACGGCGCGAAGAGCCCGGAGAAAGCCGGCACGATATACGCACCGCCGTTGTCCTCGACGCTCGCCGCCAGCGGCTCGATCTCATCGGCTGACTGGATGATCCCCAGCTGATCACGGAACCACTGCACCAGCGCACCGGTGATCGCGATTGAGCCCTCCAGGCAGTAGACGGGCGGCTCCCCGCCGAGCTGGTAGCCCATCGTCGTCAGCAGCCCGCTCTTGGACGGCACCGGCCGACTACCGGTGTTGAGCAGCAAAAACGATCCTGTGCCGTAGGTGTTCTTCGCCTCCCCGATGCCGTAGCAGGTCTGGCCGAAGACGGCCGCCTGCTGGTCGCCGAGCGCGGAGGCCACCGGCACCCCGGCCAGCTGCCCCACCGCCGTGCCGTACACCTCCGCCGAGGACCTGATCTCCGGCAGAATCGCCTCGGGGATGTTCATCGCGGCCAGGATCGAGGAGTCCCACTGCAGGGTCTCCAGATTCATCAGCATGGTGCGCCCGGCGTTTGTCACATCGGTGACATGCACCCCGCCGTCCGTACCACCCGTCAGATTCCAGATCAGCCAGGAGTCCATGGTGCCGAAGGCGATCTCCCCGGCCGCCGCCCGCTGCCGCAGTCCGGGCACACTGTCGAGCAGCCAGGCGGCCTTGGGCCCGGAGAAGTAGCTGGCCAGCGGTAGCCCGGTGGTTTCACGGAAACGGTCCTGGCCGACCGTTCCGCCCAGCTCGGTGCAGAGTGCCGAGGTGCGGGTGTCCTGCCAGACGATGGCGTTGTGCACCGGCTTGCCGGTCGACCGGTCCCACAGCACGGTCGTCTCCCGCTGGTTGGTGATGCCCAGCGCGCTGAGCTGGTCGGCACGCAGCCCCGCGTTGGCGAGCGCCCCGGTGACCACGGCCTGCACCTTGGACCAGATCTCGGTGGCGTCGTGCTCCACCCAGCCGGGCTTGGGGAAGATCTGGCGGTGCTCGCGCTGGTCCACCGCGACAATGGCGCCGCTCTGGTCGAAGATGATGCACCGGCTGGAGGTCGTGCCCTGATCGATCGCGGCAACGTATATGGGTGCGGTCTCGGTCATGGTGTCCCCCCTTCAGAAGACCAGGTTGTAGATTCCGGCCGCGATGAGACCGCCGATGAAGGGCCCTGCCACGGGGATCCAGGAGTAGCTCCACTCGGAGGTCCCCTTCCCGGGGATGCGCACGATCTGGTGCGCGATCCGTGGCCCCAGGTCACGGGCGGGGTTGATGGCGTAACCGGTCGGCCCGCCGAGCGAGAGGCCGATCCCGACCACGAGGAACGCGATGAGCAGTACCGGAAGTCCAGCGTCACCGATGCCCTCGACATGCCTCCTGCCGCCGACGAACGCCAGAACGGGCAGCACCAGGGCGATGCTGGCGATGATCTCGGTGGTGAGGTTCTGCGCCGAGTTGTAGAGCTCCGGCCGGGTCGAGAAGACGCCCAGCGTCTCCATGCGCTTTTCCTCGTCCGCGTTCGCGGCGAACTGACCGTAGTAGGCCAGCCAGCAGAGCACGGCTCCGAGGAACGCGCCGATGAGCTCGCCCGCGAAGTACACCGGAACTTGTTCCCACTTCGTGGTGCCCTCGACCGCGAGCCCGAGTGTGACGGCGGGGTTGATGTGGCCCCCGGACAGCGGTGCGGCCGTATACGCCCCGGCCATGACGCCGAAGCCCCAGCCGAAGGCGATGACGATCCACCCGCCGGCTCTTGCCTTCGAATGGTGCAGCAGGACCGCGGCCACACAGCCTGTGCCAAAGAGGACGAGGATCCCGGTCCCGATGATTTCGCCGATGAAGATGTCGCTGTTGGACATGGCGGCTCCTAGTGCGTGCCCTCGCCCTGGGCGACCACCCCGGGCGTCCCTGCGGGTGCGGCTTACCGCGCCGATGGAGCCGATGGCAGGGAGCTGCCCGCAGCTGGCTGGGCCCCGCCCGGCGTCGGCGACCGGCGTGCGTATCCACCGGTATCGCCCGTGGGGATACGGCGCGGCTGAGTGGGCCGGCGTGCGGCGATGCCGACTGACATCCGGCAGTGTTCACCGCTGCCCGGGGGCCGTCAAGGACGTATGCGGGGTGTTTTGTCCCGTCCCGCCGCGCAGCGCATCGTGGCCGGGCACGCCGGGCCGCTCCGGCACCCACCTCGCTGCGTCAGCGCACCGCCACGACAGCTGAACCATGGCCGAACAGCCCCTGATTGGCAGTGATCCCGGCCCGCGCGCCCGGCACCTGCCGCGGACCGGCCTGCCCGCGTAGCTGCCAGGTCAGCTCGCAGACCTGTGCGATGGACTGCGCGGGCACCGCCTCACCGAAGGAGGCGAGCCCGCCGCTCGGGTTCACCGGCATCCGGCCACCGAGCGCCGTCGCGCCCTCCCGCAGCAGCTTCGCACCCTCCCCGGGCGGTGCCAGTCCCAGATCCTCGTACCACTCCAGCTCCAGCGCGGTGGACAGGTCGTATACCTCCGCGCATGACAGCTCTTCGGGTCCCAGCCCGGCCTCCTCGTAGGCGGCCCGGGCGATGGCGGACCGAAATCCCCCGGCGGCGGGCTGCACGGCCGCCGCGGAGTCGGTGGCGATGTCCGGCAGATCGAGCACGGTCCGCGGATAGCGCGGGGACACCGTCGAGACCGCGCGGATCCGCACCGGATCCCTCACACCCTGCTGGTGGGCGAAGTCCAGGCTGGTCAGGATCAGCGCGGCCGCACCGTCCGAGGTGGCGCAGATATCCAGCAGCCGTAACGGATCGGCCACCATGGGGGAGCGGGTGACCTCCTCGGCGGTGACTGGCTTGCGGTAACGGGCATACGGGTTGGCCGCCCCCGCCGCCGCGTTCTTCACCTTCACCTGGGCGAAATCGTCGGCCGTATCGCCGTACAGGGCGATACGGCGGCGCGCGTAGAGGCCGAAGTAGGCGGGGTTGGTGGCGCCCAGCACCCTGAAGCGCAGCCAGTCCGGGTCATCGGGGCGGTCGCCGCCCGCCGGGGCGAAGAACCCCTTGGGCGCGGCGTCCGCGCCGACCACCAGCACGGCATCCGCCTGCCCCGCCAGGATCTGCGAACGGGCGGCACCGATGGCCTGCGCGCCGGAGGCACAAGCCGCGTACACACTGGTGATCCTGGCCCCCTGCCAGCCCAGCGCCCGAGCGAAGGTCGCCCCCGCCACATAGCCCGGATAGCCGCCGCGCACCGTGTCCGCGCCGACCACCGACTGGATGTCCGCCCACTCAAGACCGGCGTCGGCCAGCGCGTCACGGGCCGCCTTGGTGCCGTACTCGGCAAAGCCACGTCCCCATTTCCCCCAGGGGTGCATTCCAGCGCCAAGCACCGCCACATCGTCACTCATGCCCGCCCTCCGGTCCCGCCACGGGCTTCCAGTGCCAGGTCATCCAGATGTGTTCGGCATCCTCATTCAGTACGCCGGGCACCAGCTCCACCGTCATCCCCACGGCCAGATCGTCCACCGTCACCCCGGGCGCGGCCTGGCCCAGCACCACCATCCGCTCCGCCGCCAGCTCCGCGGCGACCAGCGTGTACGGCTCCCACTCCCGGTCCGGGCCGGAGACATACGGTGGCGGCGGGCGGTACCGCGCATCGGTGTACGACCAGACGGTGCCGTGCCGGGACAGCGGCACCTCCACCAGTTCGGTGCCCGCGCAGCCGGGGTTGCGGCAGAAGGCGTCCTCGCGCGGGAAGAAGACCGCGGAACACTCCCGGCACCGGGTGCCCAGCAAACGGAACTCCGCCGGACCGCCGCCGGACGGGTCGGTGAACCAGCCTTCTACCACCGGTGTACGGATGCGCGACACGGCCCCTCCCGCACGGACTCAGACAGCAGAACTGATGGAGCGTCAGGAGTGTGTCACGCGTGCGCCACCGAGGGAATGGCGAAACGCAGAGAGGCGTTGTGTGTTCCAGATGGGTGACGCGTGCCAGGCGGCTGAACCATCTCGGCCCGATCGGCGTCCCCTGCGGCAGACGGCGGCACAGGACCCACGGGGGTGGCCCTGTGCCGCCGCCGCGTCAGCCGGTCTCGTACCCGTCAGGAGCTACTGGCTGGCACGCCGTCGGCGTGCGGCGATCAGCACGCCGCCGCCGGCCAGAAGCACGGCGGCACCGGCACCAGCAAGGTATGGAGTGGCGCTGTCACCACCGGTCTCAGCGAGCTCGGTCTCAGCGTCCTTGCCCGGCGCCGGGGCGGTGTCCTTGGCATCCCCCGCGTCCTCGGTGTCCTTGGTGTCTTCGGTGCCCTTGGCCGGGACGAAGCCCTTGGGCGGGCTGTCGCAGCCGATACCGTCCCTGTCGCGGTCCAGATGCGCGCCGTAGTGCTCATCGCCCTTGGGGATGTGGGAGTGCCCGTGGTCGTAGGCCTCAGTGCAGTTCTTGAACGGGTGGACGTCCCCGTGGGCGTGCGCGGCGGAGGGCAGCGCGGTAAGCGCGGCAATGGCGACGACGACGGTCGCACACGCGCGGGGCAGAGACGGGGCCATGAAGTTCTTTCTGTGCTCTGTAGTTAAACCGCGGCGTAGTTACCGCGGCGTTCTGCCGCAGCCCCGGCACACAGGTGTGCTCGGGCTGATAGACGCGGGGAGCGGCGGAGCGAGCATGGCACAGCGGGCGTGGTGGGCATAGCGGCTCAAGTGGCCTTTGAGAGGCGCGAATTAATCAGCGCGCGCCCCGCTGCCCCGCGAAGGCCAGCAGCCGACGACGGGGTTCTCCATCGCCGGCACACCTTTCGTGGCTTTGGACTCTTACTCCTTGCCGCAGACGGAACGCCTTTCGACAGGGAAGTCGAAGTAGGTGTCAGGGTAGGGCTCAGGCTGGTAGGTGTAGTGCCACCACTCGTATGCGTAGTTGACGAAGCCGACTGCTTCAAGCTCGTCCTTCAGGAGCAGCCGATTCTGCCGCTGCTCTCCCTGAACGCGCTTGTCGAGCGTGTGAGATCTTGAATCGAAGCAGTCGAAGGAAGTCCCCATGTCGAGGGAGTTGTCCGGGAACCGCTTCTCCTGAGCGGCGTAACATGGCACCAGCGGCTCCCCGGGCACATACGGGCGGGTTGGCGTGGCAGGGAGTTTCACCAGAGTGAGGTCGACCGTGCTACCGCGGCTGTGTCCCGATCGCTCGGCGATGTAGCCGTCCTCGAAGAGTCGGCTCTTGTCGACCTGCGGATAGAACTCCTGCTTCATCCGCAGGTCATGCATGTCCTTCGCCCAGCTCACGAAGTGGTCCACAGCCCGCTGCGGCCGGTAGCAGTCGTATACCTTCAGGGAGTACCCCTTCCTGACGAATGTCCGCTGGGCCTTCTTCAGCGCCTTGGCGGCCGGTCTGGTGAGAACGCACATCGGCCTGCTGTAGCCGTCGACCGGATCGCCGATGAAGTTGTGTGCCGTGAAGTACCGGATGTCCTGGAGGATTGTCTTGTCGACGTCGCTGAGTGCGACGAATTCCGGTGGTGCCTTGGGCTCGGACTTGGCGACGGCGATCGGGGCCGTGAGCGCTGTATTGGACAGAGCTGTGAGGGACAGAGCTGTCGCGGCGGCTCCAATGTGGAGGCGGCGGGGCATGGAGCGCGGTGAGGCGGCATGAAAAGGCATGTCCAACTCCTTTACCATGGCGCAGGAACCGCCACGCTGGATTACGCTCTCACGCCCCGCACCCGCACCGGACAGCCCACCGGCCCGCCGCCCTCCCGTGTCACCACCGGCTCACCGCCCAGCAGCCGCACGAGGAACCGCTCGACTTCCCCCTGAGCCCAGCCGTCACCCGCGTCGGCCACCATGATCCCGCTCCCGGTGCGCCCCGGCGGCGGCGCCCATACGTCCAGCTCAACCCCGCCGTCCGTGCCCGTCACCGGAATGACCGAGCCCGCACGCGCCAGCACCGGGATCCGGGACAGCGGAGCCGCCACGGTCACCTCGTCCGGCCCGTCGTATGCCACACCGGTCGCCGTGTCGTACCACCGGCCCCTCGGCAGCCGTACCGAACGCCGCACCGCCCCCTGCTCCAGCACCGGCGCCACCAGCAGGGCATCGCCGAGCAGAAAGGCGTCATCGCAGTCGCGCAGCGCCCGGTCCGCCGGACTGTGCCACCACAGCGGCCGCACATAGGGCGCGCCGGTGCGGTGCGCCAGCTGGGCCAGGGTGGAGAAATACGGCAGCAGCCGTTCCCGTTCGGCCATCGCCGACCGGGCGCAGTCCAGCGTCTGCTTCCCGAACTCCCATGGCTCCCGCCGCCCAGCGGAGACCGCCGTACGCGTACGGAACAGCGGCAGATACGCGCCCAGCTGGAACCAGCGCAGATACAGCTCCGCCGACGGTGACCCGGTGAGCCCGCCGATGTCCGGCCCCGAGTACGGCACCCCGCACAGCCCGAGACCCAGCACCAGTGCCAGTGAGGCCCGCAGCCCCGGCCAGCCGGTGGCGACATCGCCCGACCCGGTACCGCCGTAACGCTGCATCCCCGCCCAGCCGGAGCGGGAGAAGAGGAACGGCCGCTCCAGCGGACGCAGCTCCCGCAGCGCCTCGTACCCCGCCCGTGCCATCATCAGGGCGTATACGTTGTGCGCCTCCCGGTGATCGCCCCCGCGCCCCTCCAGGGCGTGCCGGGCCGAGCGCGGCAGCGACGGATCGCCGAACGCGGCGAAGGACACCGGCTCGTTCATGTCGTGCCACGCCCCGGCGAACCCCCGCGCCAGCCGCTCCGCACACAGCCCGCCCCACCACTTGCGCGCCCGTGGATCGGAGAAGTCCGGGAAGACCGACTCACCCGGCCACCCCATCCCACGCACCACCCGGCCATCCGGCCCCCGTACGAACGCGTCCGCCTCGAGCCCGCTGTCGTACACGCGCTCGCCCGGTTCCGCCTTCACCGCCGGGCCGACTACGGAGACCAGCCGCACCCCCTCCGCGCGCAGCTCGTTCGCCACCGCTGACCGATCGTGGCCGGTCCCCAGATGCAGCCCCCGCAGCGGCAGCCTCCGCTCCCGGTACCCCGCCGCGATCCCCCGCACCTCCCGCTCACCGTCGCCGGCCCCGCACGCGTGCTGGTATCCAAGCGCCCAGCGCGGCGGCACCGCGGGCGGCCCGGTCAGCGCCGTCCACCTTTGCAGCGCCCGGGCGGGCGGCCCAGGCAGCACCCAGTAACGCAGCGGCCCACCCGACATCCGCAGTTCGCAACGCCCAGGGCGGTCATGCCCGGAGCCTGCCCCCTCGGCGCCCTCACGCAAGGTCACCCGGCCGTCCCACGAGTTGTCGTGGAAGAGCAGATGCGTCCCCGCGTCCGCGACCACCAACTGCACCGGCATCGTGATGTAAAGCGGGTCCTGTCCCGGCTCATACGGCCCCGGGTCGGTGTTCCACAGCCGATAGCTGCCGTCCCGCAGCCGGGGGCCGGCCGTCCGGCCGCCGAGCCCGAAGAACCTGCCGTCCGCCGCCACTTCGGAACGCTGCACCCAGCGCGCGCCCTGACCGCCGCACCCACCAGGCTCAGCCACCGGCTCCCACCAGCGCGGCGGCAGATCCCGCCGCAGCAGCACCCCGCCGGGTGTGCGCACCTCCACCGCACCATGCCGGGTGACTATCACCAGCACCCGCTCGGACACGACCCGCCAGCCGCGGTTCTTGTCCGGCTCCAACGCCGCCCGCGCATCCACCGGCGGGCACGCACCCGCCAGCGCGTACGAGGGCTCAGGCTTCGCACCGTCCCAGCCGAGGAAGACCGCACCACCCACCGCCACCCGCACCCGCAGCGAGGAGCGCGCGAACCGCACCACACCACCACCGGGCGCGGGCTCGGCCCCCCGCACCGTCCCCGGCACCCGCGCCCGCTCCGGACCCCGGCGGGGGAGCGCCACCGCGTCCGCCCGCTGCCGCCGCCACGCCGACCGTACGGTGCGCAGCCCACGCGCCGTACCGACCAACCTCACCGACCGCCCCAGGCCACGTGCGTACATGCTGCTCAGCCTGCCACCGCCGACACCCCGCGACACCGCCGTTCAACCGCCGTTCACCCAGGCCGCCCCCGTCGTTGCAGCACATCAACAACACCCCCTTACGGAACGCCCACCCTGGTGCCGAGGGGCCCGTCCACGCTGGGAGGCGTTCCGACACAGAGCCCCCGACCCTGGTGTCGGGGACGATGCTGCGGTCTTCCGGGGGGCGACCCCCGTACCCCCGGCCGGACGTGGCGCCCGTCCACGTGGGACGTGTCCCGACACAGAACCCCCCACCCTGGTGCCCGGGACGATGCTGCGGTCTTCCGGGGGGCGACCCCCGTACCCCCAGCCGGACGTGTCGCCCGTCCACGTGGGACGTGTCCCGACACAGAACCCCCCCACCCTGGTGCCCGGGACGATCACATGGCATCGTCCTGCACAGCCGCCGCGTCACGCGCACACCCCGCTCGTGCGCGGAGAACGCACACGACGCGTACAGCCGGGAGCCGCCATGACCGCAGCGCACAGCGCCGCACAGCCCGCAGACCAGCCACAGCCCCTGTGGCAGCCGGGACCGGACCGCATCGAAGGCGCCCAGCTCACCCGCTTCCAGGCCTGGGCCGCCCGGCGGCACGGCGCCCCAGCCGCCGTCCCCGGTAACCCGGCCGCGAGCTACGCCGCACTGCACCGCTGGTCCGTCGAGGAGCTGGCCACCTTCTGGCAGGCGGTCACCGAGTGGTTCGACGTACGGTTCTCCACCCCGTACGAGACCGTTCTCGCCGACCGCAGCATGCCCGGGGCGACCTGGTTCCCCGGCGCCACCCTCAACTACGCCGAGCACGCCTTGCGCGCCGCCGAGGACCCCGACCGTGCGGACGCCCCCGCCCTGCTGTACGTCGACGAGAGTCAGGAACCCCGCTCCGTCACCTGGGCCGAGCTCCGCCGCCAGGTCGGTTCCCTCGCCGCCGAGCTGCGCCGCCTCGGCGTACGTCCCGGGGACCGGGTCAGCGGCTATCTGCCCAACATCCCGCAGGCGGCCATCGCCCTCCTCGCTACTGCCGCCGTCGGTGGCGTCTGGACCTCCTGCGCCCCCGACTTCGGCGCCCGCAGTGTCCTGGACCGCTTCCAGCAAGTCGAGCCCGTCATCCTGTTCACCGTCGACGGATACCGCTATGGCGGCAAAGAACACGACCGCACCGCGACCGTCGCCGAACTCCGCCGCGAACTGCCCACCCTGCGCGCCGTAGTGCACATCCCGCTGCTGGGCACTGCCGCCCCGCAGGACGCCCTGGAGTGGGAAACCCTCACCGCCACCGATGCCGAACCCCTCTTCGAGCAGGTGCCCTTCGACCACCCACTCTGGGTGCTCTACTCCTCCGGCACCACCGGACTGCCCAAGGCCATCGTCCAGTCCCAGGGCGGCATCCTCGTCGAACATCTCAAACAGCTCGGCCTGCACTGCGATCTCGGCCCGGATGACCGGTTCTTCTGGTACACCTCCACCGGCTGGATGATGTGGAACTTCCTCGTCTCCGGCCTGCTGACCGGTACGACCGTCATCACCTACGACGGCAGCCCCGGCTACCCCGACACCGCCGCCCAGTGGCGGATCGCCGAACGGACCGGGGCGACCCTCTACGGCACCTCGGCCGCGTATGTGATGGCCTGCCGTAAGTCCGGAATTCACCCGGGCCGCGACCTCGACCTTGCCACCGTCAAGTGCGTCGCCACCACCGGATCGCCACTGCCCCCCGATGGTTTCCGCTGGCTGCACGACGAGTTCGCCGAGGCTCACGCGGAACTGTGGATCGCCTCGGTCAGCGGCGGCACCGATGTGTGCAGCTGCTTCGCCGGAGCCGTCCCCACGCTGCCCGTCCACGCCGGTGAGTTGCAGGCCCCCTGCCTGGGCACGGACCTGCAGTCCTGGGATCCGCACGGCAAGCCGCTGGTCGACGAGGTCGGCGAGCTGGTCGTCACCAACCCGATGCCCTCCATGCCCGTCTGCTTCTGGAACGACCCGGACGGCTCCCGCTACCGCGACAGCTACTTCGAGATGTTCCCCGGCGTCTGGCGCCACGGCGACTGGATCACCGTCACCTCGCGCGGCTCCGTCATCATCCACGGCCGCTCCGACTCCACCCTCAACCGTCAGGGCGTCCGGATGGGCTCCGCGGACATCTACGAAGCCGTCGAACGCCTCCCCGAAATCCGCGAATCCCTCGTCGTCGGCGTGGAACAGCCGGGCGGCGGCTACTGGATGCCCCTCTTCGTGCACCTCGCCCAGGGCGCCACCCTGGACGACGTTCTGCGCGACCGCATCAAGCGAACCATCCGCGAAGAGCTCTCACCCCGCCATGTACCCGACGAGATCATCGAGGTCGAGGGCATCCCGCACACCCTGACCGGCAAGCGACTCGAAGTACCGGTCAAACGCCTCCTCCAGGGGACCCCCTTGGACAAGGCGGTCAACCCCGGCTCGGTCGACCATGCCGAGCTGCTGCACTTCTACACCCGCCTGGCTCGCGAACGCACCGCCTGAAGGCGCCTGAACGACGGCCTCGGTCCATTGTCAGACCCCTCGACTACGGTCAGTGAGCAAGTGATCGCAGTAATTGGGGGAAAGTCATGGCACAGACCAGAAGCCGCAAGCAACTGAGTGCCCGTCGTGCGCTGCGCCGCGAAACGCCCAGCACGGTCGCTGTTCTGGCGGAGGAGTCGGACTTCGCGGCCATGCGCCGCTACAAGAGCTTCATCTTCGACGATCATCAAAGCTATCTGCGGCAGTTGGAAGGACTGCTCCGCGCCCTGGCAGCGCAGGGCGTGCACACCCGGATCGCTCTCTTCGACCCTGCCGACTACGAGGAGTTCTGCACCGTCGAGCAGCTGGACCCCGACACCCCGGCCAGCCGCTCCCGGTACACCGCGGAGGTCGCGGCCGCGGGGGCCACCGTGGCCTACCAGGGGCAGCCCATCGACCGGCTGATGCCACGGCTTCTCCATACGGCCGAACGCGAGCGCACCTGGGAGCGGGCCACCCAGCTGCTCGCCGGACTCGGGCCCTGCGGCTGCTGCGGACAGGACATCGGGCATGCCTCTTCCGAGCGCGCCGCGCGGGCCGTGGCCGGGCTCATCGAGTCCGTTGGCCCCGGCAGGCACCATCTGGTGTGCAGCGTCACCGCGGCGGACGGCCCCGTAGATCTGCCGTTCGCGGCCATGCTGCATGTCGAAGCCGACGACGAAGGCGAGCTTCAGCTGAGCGAGGAAGAAGCCCTGGTGCTGACCACGGTGCTGGCTGCGGGCATCGCCACGGACGGCCCCGGCGGCATCGTGCTCCGCACCAGCCGTGACGGCCGCGAGGTGGTGCGTGGCTGGCAGCTCAACGACGGCTGGCTGTGGCCGCTGACCGAAGCGGAAGTCTTCACGGCCTACTGCACAGACGCCACCACTGGCGAGCCGGTACCACCCGAGCCGGGCGTCGACTACCGACCGGGTATCCCCGTGCCCCGCCCGGAGGACGCGGATCACTGAAGCCCGTCAGAGGCGTCAGAGGTAAGTAAAGCGTCGGCCGTCCCCCCGAAGGCGGACGGCCGACGCCGGACAGCACGCGGAGTCACTCCCCGGAGAGCACCGCCTGCGCCGCGAGCCGGGCGTCCTCAGCGCTGTCCGCGGCGCGCGCGGCGGCCGCGGCCCGCTCGCACTGAGCGAGGGTGTGCTTGGCCAGCGTGGCACGCACATACGGGATGGAGGCGGCGCCCATGGAGAGGCTGGTGACGCCCAGCCCGGTCAGCACGCAGGCCAGCGTCGGGTCGGAGGCCGCTTCACCGCACACCCCGCAGCTCTTGCCCTCGGCCTTCGCCGCCTCGGCGGACAGCGCCACCAGATCCAGCAGCGCGGGCTGCCACGGGTCCTGCAGCCGGGCCACGGCACCGACCTGCCGGTCGGCGGCGAAGGTGTACTGCGCCAGGTCGTTGGTGCCCAGCGACAGGAACTCCACCTCCTGCAGCACCGAGCGGGCCCGCAGCGCAGCGGACGGAATCTCCACCATCGCGCCGAACTTGGCCTGCAGACCGGCCTCACGACAGGCATCCGCGAACGCCTTGGCGTCCGTCCGGTCGGCCACCATCGGCGCCATGACCTCAAGATAGACGGGCACACCCTCGGCCGCCTTGGCCAGCGCCGAGAGCTGTACGCGCAGCACCTCCGGGTGGTCCAGCAGAGTACGCAGACCACGTACGCCCAGCGCCGGGTTCGGCTCATCGCCCGGGGTGAGGAAGTCCAGCGGCTTGTCCGCACCCGCGTCCAGTACCCGCACGACCACCCGGCCCTCGGGGAACGCCTCCAGCACCTTGCGGTACGCCTCGACCTGCTTCTCCTCGGACGGCGCCTTCTGGCTGTCGTCCAGGAACAGGAACTCGGTGCGGAACAGACCCACCCCCTCGGCACCGGCCGCCACCGCGGCCGGAACGTCCGCGGGTCCGCCCACATTGGCCAGCAGCGGCACCTTGTGACCGTCGGAGGTCGCGCCCGGACCGGTAGCAGCGGCGAGCGCGGCCTTCCGCTCCTCGGCCGCCTTCGCCAGCGCGGCACGCTGCTCAGCGGTCGGGTTCACCACGACCTCACCAGTGCTGCCGTCGACCGCGACGACCGTGCCTTCGGCCAGCTCACCGGCGCCCGGCAGAGCGACGATCGCGGGGACCCCCAGCGCCCGCGCCAGAATCGCGCTGTGACTGGTGGGCCCGCCCTCTTCGGTAACAAACCCGAGCACCAGAGCCGGGTCCAGCAGCGCCGTGTCCGCGGGTGCGAGATCCCGCGCGATCAGCACATACGGTTCGTCGCTGTCCGGCACACCCGGCATAGGAACGCCCAGCAGCCGGGCGACGATACGATTCCGCACATCGTCCAGGTCGGCCACCCGGCCGGCGAGATACTCACCGGCGCTGGCCAGAAGGGCGCGGTACGCGGCGAACGCGTCGTACACACCCCGCTCGGCTGTGCTCCCCACGGCGATCCGCCGCTCGACATCCGCCATGAGTTCGGGGTCCTGGGCCATCATGGCCTGTGCCTCAAGCACAGCCTGCGCCTCGCCGCCCGCCAGATTGCCCCGCGCGATCAGATCGGCGGCGACGGCTTCAACCGCCTGCCGCGCCCGCTGCTGCTCA
>NZ_CP086120.1:5520000-5691859 GCF_021216675.1 Streptomyces gobiensis
TGGCCGCAGAGACCAGCGAGAAGCGACTGTTTACTAAAAACACAGGTCCGTGCGAAGCTGTAAGGCGATGTATACGGACTGACGCCTGCCCGGTGCTGGAACGTTAAGGGGACCGGTTAGTTCACTCTTCGGGGTGGGCGAGGCTGAGAACTTAAGCGCCAGTAAACGGCGGTGGTAACTATAACCATCCTAAGGTAGCGAAATTCCTTGTCGGGTAAGTTCCGACCTGCACGAATGGCGTAACGACTTCTTGACTGTCTCAACCATAGGCCCGGTGAAATTGCATTACGAGTAAAGATGCTCGTTTCGCGCAGCAGGACGGAAAGACCCCGGGACCTTTACTATAGCTTGATATTGGTGTTCGGTTCGGCTTGTGTAGGATAGGTGGGAGACTGTGAAGCCCGTACGCCAGTATGGGTGGAGTCGTTGTTGAAATACCACTCTGGTCGTGCTGGATGTCTAACCTGGGTCCGTGATCCGGATCAGGGACAGTGTCTGGTGGGTAGTTTAACTGGGGCGGTTGCCTCCTAAAGGGTAACGGAGGCGCCCAAAGGTTCCCTCAGCCTGGTTGGTAATCAGGTGTTGAGTGTAAGTGCACAAGGGAGCTTGACTGTGAGACTGACGGGTCGAGCAGGGACGAAAGTCGGGACTAGTGATCCGGCGGTGGCTTGTGGAAGCGCCGTCGCTCAACGGATAAAAGGTACCCCGGGGATAACAGGCTGATCTTCCCCAAGAGTCCATATCGACGGGATGGTTTGGCACCTCGATGTCGGCTCGTCGCATCCTGGGGCTGGAGTCGGTCCCAAGGGTTGGGCTGTTCGCCCATTAAAGCGGTACGCGAGCTGGGTTTAGAACGTCGTGAGACAGTTCGGTCCCTATCCGCTGTGCGCGTAGGAGTCTTGAGAAGGGCTGTCCCTAGTACGAGAGGACCGGGACGGACGGACCTCTGGTGTGCCAGTTGTTCTGCCAAGGGCATGGCTGGTTGGCTACGTTCGGAAAGGATAACCGCTGAAAGCATCTAAGCGGGAAGCCTGCTTCGAGATGAGGACTCCCTCCCCCTTTGAGGGGTTAAGGCTCCCAGTAGACGACTGGGTTGATAGGCCAGATATGGAAGACCGGTAACGGTTGGAGTTGACTGGTACTAATAGGCCGAGGGCTTGTCCGCAGTTGCTCGCGTCCACTGTGTAGGTTCTGAGGTAACGACCAGAACCGGTAACCAATTTTTTTGGTTGTGAACTTCATAAGTGTTTCGGTGGCCTTGGCGAAGGGGAAACGCCCGGTTACATTTCGAACCCGGAAGCTAAGCCTTTCAGCGCCGATGGTACTGCATGGGGGACCGTGTGGGAGAGTAGGACGCCGCCGAACAATCATTGATGAGAAGCCCCGTTGGGAAACCAACGGGGCTTCTCTGCGTTTCAGGGGCAGCCCCCGTGCGCTGGGCGTTGGCTTCTGCGGGTAAGGTCAGGGGGCAAAGCTGGCACATTCTCACGGGAGGCCCCGGTGGAGGTCCAGGAGACGCGCGTCCAGACAGACCGCGTCCTCACGATCCCCAACATCCTCAGCATGGCGAGGCTCGTTGGGGTGCCCGTCTTTCTCTGGCTCATCCTCTGGCCGGAGTTCGGGGGCCCCAACCGCGACCTGTGGGCCCTCGCAGTGCTCGCCCTGAGCGGTGTCAGCGACTACCTGGACGGTAAGCTCGCGCGGCGCTGGAACCAGATCAGCAGCCTCGGCCGGATCCTCGACCCAGCGGCTGACCGGTTGTACATCCTCTCGACGCTGGTGGGTCTTACCTGGCGTGACATCCTGCCTCTGTGGCTCACGGTGCTCTTGCTCGCCCGTGAGCTGCTGCTGCTGGTGATGGTCTGGCTCCTGGACCGTCACGGCTACGCGCCTCCTCAGGTGAACTTCCTGGGCAAGGCGGCCACCTTCAACTTGATGTACGCCTTTCCGTTGCTGCTTCTCAGTGATGGAAGTGGATGGCTGTCCTCGCTCGCTGCTATTTTCGGATGGGCGTTCGCTGGATGGGGTACAACGCTGTACTGGTGGGCAGGAATCCTCTACGTGGTTCAGGTCCGCCGGATTCTCAAGGCGGACGCCGCGGCCGACTGAGCTAGCCTCCTGGCAGCGTTGCAGAGGCCGGGTGCCCGTATGCGATCCGTGGCCATCTGACCAGGCTTGGTCGGCATGACCGTCGTCTCTTCGAGGAGGACGTTTCCGACATGAAAGCCGTCGTGATGGCTGGTGGCGAAGGCACTCGGCTTCGCCCTATGACCGCGAGCATGCCCAAACCGCTCCTGCCCGTGGCCAACAGGCCGATCATGGAGCATGTACTGAGGCTGCTCAAGCGGCACGGGCTCAGCGAGACCGTGGTAACCGTGCAGTTCCTCGCTTCCCTCGTCAAGAATTACTTCGGTGATGGCGAGGAGCTCGGCATGGAGCTGACCTACGCCAATGAGGAGAAGCCACTCGGCACCGCCGGCAGCGTCAAGAACGCCGAAGAAGCCCTCAAGGACGACGCCTTCCTGGTCATCTCCGGGGACGCACTCACGGACTTTGATCTCACCGAGCTGATCAACTTTCACCGTGAGCGTGGAGCGCTGGTCACGGTCTGTCTGACACGGGTGCCGAACCCGCTCGAATTCGGAATCACCATCGTCGACGAGGAAGGCCGAGTCGAGCGCTTCCTCGAGAAACCGACCTGGGGCCAAGTCTTCTCCGACACAGTCAACACCGGAATCTATGTGATGGAGCCGGAAGTCTTCGACTACGTGGAGCCCGACGTACCCGTCGACTGGTCCGGTGATGTCTTCCCGCAGCTCATGAAGGAAGGCAAACCGATCTACGGCTATATCGCCGAAGGGTACTGGGAAGACGTCGGCACCCATGAGAGCTATGTGAAGGCCCAGGCGGATGTCCTCGAGGGCAAGGTCGATGTTGATATCGACGGCTTCGAGATCTCCCCAGGCGTCTGGGTGGCCGAGGGAGCCGAGGTGCACCCGGACGCGGAGCTTCGTGGACCGCTCTACATCGGTGACTACGCCAAAGTGGAGAGCGGCGCCGAGCTGCGGGAACACACCGTCATCGGTTCGAATGTCGTCGTCAAGAGCGGCGCCTTTCTGCATAAGGCGGTTGTGCACGACAACGTCTACATCGGACAGCAGAGTAATCTGCGTGGCTGTGTGGTCGGCAAGAACACCGACATCATGCGCGCTGCCCGCATCGAGGACGGGGCGGTCATCGGTGATGAGTGTCTGGTGGGCGAGGAATCGATTATCCAGGGCAACGTGCGCGTCTATCCCTTCAAGACAATTGAGGCCGGCGCCTTCGTCAATACCTCGGTCATCTGGGAATCCCGGGGCCAGGCCCATCTCTTCGGTGCCCGTGGTGTCTCCGGCATCCTGAATGTGGAGATTACGCCCGAGCTCGCCGTACGGCTCGCGGGCGCCTATGCCACCACCCTGAAGAAGGGGTCCACGGTCACCACGGCGCGCGACCACTCCCGTGGTGCGCGAGCGCTGAAACGAGCCATGATCTCCGCCCTGCAGGCCAGCGCCATCGACGTCCGCGACCTGGAGAACGCGCCTCTGCCGGTCGCCCGCCAGCAGACCGCCAGAGGCAGTGCGGGTGGGATCATGATCCGGACCACCCCAGGGGTGCCGGACTCACTGGACATCATGTTCTTCGATGAGCGTGGCGCGGACCTGTCCCAGGCCGGCCAGCGCAAACTGGACCGGGTCTACGCCCGCCAGGAGTATCGCCGAGCCTTCCCCGGTGAGATCGGCGATCTGCGCTTCCCCGCCAGCGTCTTCGACTCGTATGCGGGCTCCCTCCTGCGCGCCGTGGACACCAGCGGCGTTGCCGAGTCCGGGCTCAAGGTCGTGGTGGACGCCGCGCACGGCAGCGCCGGTCTGGTGCTGCCGAGCCTGCTGGGACGCCTCGGTGTGGAGGCCCTCACGATCAACCCGGGGCTCGATGAGGCGCGGCCCACGGAGACAGCGGAAGCCCGCCGCTCCGGGCTGGTCCGGCTCGGTGAGATGGTCGCTTCGGCCCGTGCGGCGTTCGGCGTCCGCTTTGACCCGGTCGGTGAACGGCTGTCCCTGGTGGATGAGCGTGGCAGGATCATCGAGGACCAGCGGGCGCTCCTCGTCATGCTTGACCTCGTCGCCGCGGAGCGCCGCAGCGGGCGGGTCGCGCTGCCGGTGACGACGACCCGCATCGCGGAGCAGGTGGCCGCGTACCACGGCACGCAGGTGGAGTGGACCACCACCTCGCCGGACGATCTCACCAGGGTGGGCCGCGATGACGCCACGATCTTCGGTGGTGATGGACGGGGCGGCTTCATCATCCCGGAGTTCAGCTCTGTTTTCGATGGCAGCGCCGCGTTTGTCCGCCTCATCGGGCTCGTCGCCCGCACTCAGCTCACCCTCAGCCAGATCAGCGCACGTATCCCACGCGCTCATGTGCTGCGCCGTGACCTGGCCACGCCCTGGGCTGTCAAGGGACTGGTGATGCGGCATGTCGTGGAAGCTGCCGGGGACCGGTCTGTGGACACCACCGACGGAGTGCGGGTGGTCGAGTCCGATGGTCGTTGGGTCATGGTCCTCCCCGACCCGGCGGAGGCGGTGACACACCTGTGGGCGGAGGGGCCGGATGACGACTCCGCGCAGGCGCTGCTGGATGAGTGGTCCGCCGTGGTTGACAGCGCGGGACACTGACGGCACCGTCATGACGGTAACCGGATGGCGTAGGGGAATTGACTCGATCCGGCATACCGGTGGGCCCATTCGGCGGTGAAGCTCTGGACATGCGACGATGTGCGGCATGTCGCAGCAGCACCCCGAACGGAGTACCGCATCGCGGCCTGCGCGACCCGATGCCTCCATGTCGCTGCTGACCAACGTGATGGACCACAGCCTCGACGACGGCTACGCGGAAGCGGCCGCGCGTCGAGGCGCCGAGGGCCGCTCGGGATTGCCCCGCACACTGCGGGCCAAGCTTGGGCTCGCCCTCGGCCTGGTCCTGGCCGCTCTGGTGGTCACCCTGGGAGCGGCGCAGGCACGCTTCGCCGCGCCGACCGTCGCCAAGGAGCGCCAGGAGCTGATCGACCGTATTGAGGACGGGACCCAGGACGCCGACGCGCTGCAAAAGCGTATGGACTCTCTTCGGGAGGCCGTCGCCGCCAAACAGCGCGAGGCCCTGCAGAACCACGGCGGGGACACCGGCGAGCTGGTCGGACTGCTGGCCGGGGCCACCCCCGTCGAGGGGCCGGGTGTCAAGCTGGTCGTCGACGACGCCAAGGGCACCAGGGGGGACACCGGCGATCCCCGGGGGAGCAGTGGCTTCTCCGATACGGGCCGGCTGCTCGACCGCGATTTGCAGCGGGTCGTGAACGGGCTGTGGGAATCGGGCGCGGAGGCGATCTCGGTCAATGGCCAGCGGCTGACGGCGCTCTCCGCCATCCGCGCGGCGGGCGACGCCATACTCGTCGACAACAAGCCCCTCGTGCCGCCGTACACCGTGCTCGCGATCGGTGATGGGCAACGGCTCAGCAGCAGATTCCAGGACAGCGCCGACGGTGTGTATCTGCATGTACTCCAGGAGAGCTACGGCATCCGTACCAGCATCGCCGTACAGGGGAAGGTGCGGCTGTCTGCCGCGCCGAGCCTGATCGTACGAACGGCAGAGCCCGTGAACACAGGAAAGGGCAGCACATCGTGATCGCCGTACTGGGCCTGATCGTGGGAGTCGTGGCCGGACTTGTTCTCCGGCCCGTGGTGCCAACGGTCGTGGAGCCCTATCTGCCCATCGCCGTGGTCGCGGCGCTCGACGCGGTCTTCGGTGGACTGCGGGCGATGCTGGACGGCATCTTCGACGACAAGGTCTTCGTCGTGTCGTTCTTGTCCAATGTCGTGGTCGCCGCGCTGATCGTGTTCCTGGGCGACAAGCTGGGGGTCGGTGCCCAGCTGTCCACCGGCGTGGTGGTCGTCCTGGGCATCCGTATCTTCTCCAACGCGGCCGCGATCCGGCGGCACATCTTCCGGGCGTGAGATCCATGAGCGACGACGAGAAGAATCCGGACGAGCGCCGCGGCACCCGGCACGAGTCCGAGGACCCCGCACCGCTGGAATCGGCGGAATCGGCAGGACCGGGGAAAGCGACGGAACCGGGGAAGGCGACGGAACCGGGGGAGGGGACGGAACCGGAGAAGGGGACGGAACCCGAGGAGCCGCCGTCGGTGAGCGCCGGGCGGACCGCAGAGACCGCGGACGAGAGCGCGGTGCCGGGCAGTCAGAGTGCCCCCGGCGAAGAGGGGAAGCCAGCCGGGCCGGAGCAGCCGCAGCTGACCGGCAGGCAGCGGCTCGCAGCCGGGCTGTGGCCGCCCCGGGTGAACCGGAAGCAACTCGTCGCAGCGTTGCTGCTGTTCGTTCTGGGGCTGGGCCTGGCCATCCAGGTACGCTCGACCAGCGAGGGCAGCCCCCTGCGCGGTGCACGGCAGGAGGATCTCGTACGGATCCTGGGCGAGCTGGAGGACCGCACCAAGCGGCTGGAGGACGAGAAGCAGCGGCTCGAAGGTCAGCGTTCAGAGCTGGAGAACAGCTCGGACCAGGCCGAGGAGGCCCGCAAGCAGACCCGGGAGCGGGAGCGGCAGCTCGGAGTCCTCGCGGGCACGATCGGGGCCACCGGGCCCGGGATCCATCTCGAAATCAGCGACCCGGCGGGTGCCGTGGAGGCGAAAAGGCTGCTGGACGCCATCCAGGAGCTCCGTGCGGCAGGTGCGGAAGCCATCCAGATCAACGATGTGCGGGTGGTGGCCGATACGTACTTCTCCGATGCGGAAGGCGGGGTCCGCATCGATGGCAGCAAGGTAGCCCCGCCCTACCGCTTCGACGTCATCGGCAAACCGCAGGATCTGGAACCAGCGCTGAACATTCCAGGGGGAATCGTGCAGACCCTGCGTAAGGATCAAGCCACTGTGTCCATCAGTCGTTCGGAGAAGATCATCGTGGATGCCTTGCGGCCTGCGAAGCGGCCTGACTACGCTCAGTTGTCATCCCGGTGAGGGTGCCTGTGAGCTTTCCGGGGGGTCGGGGGGCTTGTGGGGTGCTGCGTGGTGGAAACTGTCTGATGGCCATGGACGTTGTCAGGATGTCCGAATCGGCCTGTGTGAGCATCAAGGGTCTGTCCTGCCCCACGGGCGGGTCTGTTTCGTGCGAGGGGAATCGCCCGTGAGTTTTTTTGCGAAATTGTTCGGCAAGCGCCGGGACGCCGGTGATGGCGCCGCGCGTCACGCCGCCCGGCATGGTGGGTCTGCGGGTGAGGCGTCGACGGAGAGCTCTGAGCGCCCGCTGTTCCGCGATGAGGTGACTGCCTCGGGCGGCGACAATTCGGGTGGGCACGGCGCGGCTTCTGTTGACCCGGGTACGGCAGGGCGCATAGGTTTCGAAGAACCATCAACCTCAAGTGAGGGTGGAGGGTTCGCCTTGCCGGTCTGTACGAGGTGCGGGAACCGAGCCGCTGAGGCGAGCCGGTTCTGTTCTAACTGCGGTGCGCCCCTGCGCGGTGGGGCTCCGACCGCTGAGCGGGCCTCGGAGACGACCTCCACGATCTCCATCTCCGGCCTGGAGGCCTACGACGCCGAGGCGACGGGGCAGACGCCCATGCTGTCCCCCGAGGCCCTGGCGGCCGTCGAGGCGCTGCCCATGGGGTCGGCGCTGCTGGTGGTCCGCCGAGGCCCGAACTCCGGCAGCCGATTCCTGCTGGATGGCGAGCTCACCACGGTGGGACGGCATCCGCAGAGCGACATCTTCCTTGACGACGTGACCGTCTCACGCCGTCATGTGGAGTTCCGGCGTGGCCCGGACGGCCGCTTCACCGTTTCGGACGTGGGCAGCTTGAACGGCACGTATGTCAATCGTGAGCCGATCGACTCGGTCGTGCTGAATAACGGCGACGAGGTCCAGATCGGCAAGTTCCGACTGGTCTTCTTCGCGAGCCAGCGGAGCATCTGACCCCCGCAGGGAAGGTTCATGCTTCACACACCGTCGGGCGGTGCCGGAAGCGGCACCGCCACCGCGGAGAGCGGCCCCATGAGCATCGGGGCCGTGCTCAATCTGCTGCGTGACGAATTTCCCGAGATCACCATTTCCAAGATCCGGTTCCTGGAGTCGGAAGGCCTGATCGAGCCCCAGCGCACCCCCTCCGGGTATCGCAAGTTCAGCGCGGGCGACGTCGAGCGGCTGAGCTATGTGCTGCGGATGCAGCGCGACCACTACCTTCCGCTGAAGGTCATCCGTGAGCAGCTGGACGCGCTGGACCGCGGCGAGCAGGTGCCGCTGCCAGGGCAGGCCCCGCCGTGTGACCTGCCGGACAGCGCCCCGGGGCCGGCCGAGGCCGTCAGCTCGGCACGGATGGGCCGTGCCGAGCTGCTCGCCGCCGCGGAGGTGGAGGACCGGCAGCTCGCCGAGTGGGAGTCATACGGCCTGATCGGTCCCGTGGCCGAGGACGGCTACGAGGCGGAGGCCGTGGAGGTCGCACGGCTTATCGCCGATCTGGGCCGGTTCGGTCTGGAACCGCGTCACCTGCGTGCCGTAAAGGCGGCCGCGGAACGTGAGGCGGGCCTGGTCGAGCAGATCGTGGCCCCCCTGCGTCGGCACCGGAATCCCAAGACGCGGGCCCATGCCGAGGCGACGGCCCGGGAGCTGGCAGGGCTGTCGGTGCGGCTGCACGCAGCGCTTGTGAGGACGGCGCTGCGGGTACGCGCACACTGAGAAGATGCCTGTTGGGAGGAGCCCGACTACCCAAACAGGTGGCGCACGTCCTAGGGTTGCTGTGTGAACGAGCTCGACGTCGTGGGTGTCCGGGTCGAAATGCCCTCTAACCAGCCGATCGTGCTCCTGCGTGAAGTGGGAGGCGACCGTTACCTCCCCATTTGGATCGGCCCCGGGGAGGCGACCGCCATTGCCTTCGCCCAGCAGGGCATGACCCCGGCCCGTCCGCTGACCCATGACCTCTTCAAGGACGTCCTCGAGGCGGTTGGACAGGAACTCACCGCGGTCCGCATCACGGATCTCCGTGAGGGGGTGTTCTACGCCGAGCTGGTCTTCGCCAGCGGAGTCGAGGTCAGTGCCCGCCCATCCGACGCGATAGCGCTCGCACTGCGGACTGGAACGCCCATCTACGGCAGCGACGGGGTGCTGGACGACGCGGGGATCGCGATCCCGGATGAGCAGGAGGACGAGGTGGAGAAGTTCCGCGAGTTCCTGGATCAGATCTCGCCCGAGGATTTCGGTACAAGCAGCCAGTAAGCCCGCAGGGCCCGCGACCATCCCGCGTCCATTCCCGGGCTGCGGGCACGCGAAACCACCCGTAGGGTGATTATCACCCGGCGTGCCGAGTGTGGCGATCGTTGACGCACCCCAAGTGACTGCCTACCGTCATTGAGGCAGGTCCCGGGACGTGTACTCACGGGACGTGAAGGGACGGAGGGTCGGCGTGAGAAGCACCGGCGACGGCAGGGCTGGCTTGGAGGGGAGCCGCACCTATCCGCTGTACGGGGCCCCGGCGCAGCCCGCTGCCAAGCCCGCCCCGGTGCCCGAGGCCCAACCCCGGGAACAGTTCGGCTACCGCGGTCCCACGGCCTGTGCCGCGGCGGGTATCACCTACCGGCAGCTGGACTACTGGGCGCGTACGGGCCTGGTGGAACCGAGCATCAGGTCGGCCTACGGCTCCGGCACCCAGCGGCTGTACAGCTTCCGGGACGTTGTCGTCCTCAAGATCGTCAAACGGCTGCTGGACACAGGGGTGTCCTTGCAGAACATCCGGGCCGCCGTCCGGCATCTGCGTGCCCGTGGCCTTGGCGACCTCACCCGGATGACGCTGATGAGTGACGGTGCGACGGTCTATGAGTGCTCCTCCCCGGATGAGGTGGTCGACCTTCTGCAGGGGGGCCAGGGCATCTTCGGTATCGCCGTGGGGGTGGTCTGGCGGGATGTGGAGAGCGCGCTGTCCCAGCTGCACGCCGAGCGCGTGGACACCGGCGAGACGCTGATCGGGAACAATCCGGCCGATGAACTGGCCCGACGCCGTAACCGGGCGGGCTGACCGGCGCGGCGCCGACAGAGGGCCGATGTCAGACCCATAGGGCAGCATCGACGGTGTGAGAGGCGCACCGACGATCCTGCATCTCGACATGGACGCGTTCTTCGCCGCCGTGGAACAGGCGGCGAAGCCCAGTCTGCGCGGGAAGCCAGTGATCGTCGGAGGAATCGGTCCACGTGGTGTGGTCGCGACGGCCTCGTATGAGGCACGCCGGTTCGGAGTGCACTCGGCGATGCCGACCGCACAGGCCCGAAGACGCTGCCCCAACGCTGCCTACCTCACCCCGCGCTTCGCCGTCTACCGGGAGGTCAGCGAGACCGTAATGGGGCTGCTCGCCGGGCTGTCACCGCTGGTCGAGCCGCTCAGCCTGGACGAGGCGTTCGTCGATCTGGAGGCGGGCGGCACACCGGCCACCTCGGTCGACGCACGGCGGACAGGGGAAGGACTGCGCAGCGCGATCCGGGCCGCCACGGGGCTGAGCGGCTCGGTGGGGCTGGCCGGGACCAAGATGCTCGCGAAGATCGCTTCCGAGCGTGCCAAACCGGACGGGCTCGTGGTCATCGAGCCGGGTGCGGAGCTGGAACTGCTCGCCCCCCTCCCGGTGCGTACGCTGCCTGGCGTCGGACCGGCCACCGCCGAGACCCTGCGGCGGGCCGGGATCACCACCGTGGGGGAGACCGCGGCGGCGGGGGAGGCGGAGCTGCTGCGGCTGCTCGGCAAGGCGCATGGGGCCTCGGTGTATGCCATGGCCAGGGGTATCGACGACCGGCCGGTGGTGGCGGAGCGGGAGTCGAAATCGGTCTCCGTCGAGGACACCTACGAGGTGGACGTCACCGACCGCACCCGGGTCCAGCTGGAGATCGGCCGGCTGGCGGAGCGCTGTGCGCAGCGGCTGCGGGCGTCCGGGCGCTCGGGACGCACCGTCGTGATCAAGGTCCGGCGCTACGACTTCGCCACGCTCACGCGTTCCGAGACGCTGCGCGGCCCCACCGACGACCCCTCGGTCGTCCGGGAGGCCGCCGCACGTCTGATCGAGACGGTGGACACCACGGAGGGCGTACGGCTGCTGGGAGTGGGCGTGAGCGGGCTGGCCGACTTCACCCAGGAGGACCTCTTCGCCCAGGCCACAGCCGAGCCGACCAGGGGTGATCAGGAGCTGTCCGACAGCGAGCCCCGCGCGGCGGACAGGGAGCACGGCGCCGGGCTGGTAGCCGCGCGGGGGCGGCCACAGCGGTGGCTGCCAGGGGCGGATGTGCGGCACACGGTGTACGGGCCGGGATGGGTCCAGGGCAGCGGAGTCGGCCGGGTCACCGTGCGTTTTGAGCAGCCGGGCTCAGCGCCTGGCAGAGTACGCACCTTTCCGGTAGACGACCCCGAGCTCGCCCCGGCCGAGCCGCTGCCACTGGTGCCCGGCCCTGCCACGGCGGCATCGGCGGCCGGTCAGTCATCCTCGGACCCGGCGATACGGCCGAATCCCTGGTCGGATTCCGGGCGTGCCGGATCGCCGCCGCTGGGCAAGTCCAGTCCGTAATGGTGATAAAGCTGGAGCTCCTGCTCGGGAGAGAGATGGCGGCCCACGCCGAAGTCCGGAGCGTCCTTGATAAGTGCCCGCTCGAACGGGACACGCAGCGTGTCGTCAACGACCTCGCTGGGTTCCAGGGGGACGAAGGCGTCACGGCTGAAGAATCCGGTGCGCACGGCAGCCCACTCCGGCTCTCCGGTGGCATCGTCGAGATACACCTCGTCAACTGTGCCGATCTTGGTTCCGTCCCGGTCAAAAGCCTTGTGCCCGATCAGGCTCCGTGGATCGATATCGGTCTGCACGGCCCCTCCAACTGGTAGCCATTGCTCCGTAAGAGTCCCTAAGGACAACGAAATGACACTTTTATCCTGCTGGCCAGTCGAGTACCTGGCCAGAGCCCCTGCGAACCCGTCGCTGGTAGGCTCGGAAATGGCTGTTGACCCCATGCGGGAGAGTCCTCCGGCGGCAGCGCCGGAGGCGCCGAAGGAGCAAACCCTCCCCGGAATCTCTCAGGCTCACGTACCGCACGGACGAGGTCACTCTGGAAAGCAGGGCGGGCAACGGACGGCACAGTGCCAAAGCCCCTCCTCACCGACGGTGAAAGCCGGACCGCGACCAGCGGGCCGGTGAAACTCTCAGGTTGAGATGACAGAGGGGGAGGCCGTCCGGGCACCCGCGCCAAGGTGCCCCTCGCAGGTCGCACAGACCAGGAGGCCTCCGCAGATGACCACAGACCGCATCTCCCTCGCCGAGCTTGAGCAGGGCACACCCTTTGAGCGCCGCCACATCGGCCCCGATGCCGAGGACCAGGCCAAGATGCTCGCCCAGGTCGGCTATGGCTCGCTGGATGAGCTGACCGCCGCCGCCGTGCCCGATGTGATCAAGAGCACCGAGGCCCTGGGGCTGCCGGGCGCGCGCAGCGAGGCTGCTGTCCTCGCCGAGCTACGCGGCCTCGCCGAGCGTAACCAGGTACTGGACTCCATGATCGGCTTGGGCTACTACGGCACCTTCACTCCGCCGGTCATCCTCCGCAATGTCATGGAGAACCCGGCCTGGTACACGGCGTACACCCCCTACCAGCCGGAGATCTCCCAGGGCCGCCTGGAGGCGCTGCTCAACTTCCAGACCGTCGTCGCCGATCTGACCGGCCTGCCGACGTCGGGTGCCTCGCTGCTGGACGAGGGCACCGCCGCCGCTGAGGCGATGGCGCTCTCCCGGCGCGTCGGCAAGGTCAAGAAGGGCGTCTTCCTGGTGGACGCCGACTGTCTGCCGCAGACCATCGCTGTCATTCAGACCCGCGCGGAGCCGGCCGGCGTCGAGGTCGTGGTCGCGGATCTGACCAACGGCATCCCGGCCGACGTCGCCGAGCAGGGCGTCTTCGGTGTGCTGCTGCAGTACCCGGGCGCTTCCGGGGCTGTGCGCGACCCGCGTGCCGTAATCGAGCAGGCGCACGAGATGGGCGCGATCGTCACCGTCGCCGCCGATCTGCTCTCCCTGACGCTGCTCACCTCGCCCGGTGAGCTGGGTGCCGATATCGCGGTGGGCTCCAGCCAGCGCTTCGGTGTGCCGATGGGCTTCGGCGGCCCGCATGCCGGCTTTATGGCCGTGCGTGAGCAGTTCGCCCGCAGTCTGCCCGGCCGCCTGGTGGGCGTATCCGTCGACGCCGACGGCAACAAGGCCTACCGTCTCGCGCTGCAGACCCGGGAGCAGCACATCCGCCGGGAGAAGGCCACCAGCAATATCTGTACCGCCCAGGTACTGCTCGCCGTGATGGCGGGCATGTACGCCGTCTACCACGGCCCGGACGGGCTGGCCGCCATCGCCCGTCGTACGCACCGATACGCCGCGCTGCTCGCCGAAGGGCTCAAGGCCGGTGGCGTCGAGGTCGTGCACGGCGTCTTCTTCGACACCGTCACCGCCCGGGTGCCGGGCCGCGCCGCCGAGGTGGTGGCCGCCGCCCGCGAGGCGGGTGTCAACCTGCGGCTGACCGACGCCGACCAGGTCGGAATCGCCTGCGATGAGACCACCGGACGCGACCAGCTCCTGGCCGTATGGGCCGCCTTCGGCGTGAGCTCCGATGTCCCCGGCATAGCGGAGCTGGACGCGGCGACCGGCGACGCGCTGCCCGAGTCGCTGCTGCGCGATGACGAGTACCTCGCCCACCCGGTCTTCCACCAGCACCGCTCCGAGACCGCCATGCTGCGCTATCTGCGCAAGCTCGCGGACCGGGACTACGCGCTGGACCGCGGCATGATCCCGCTGGGCTCATGCACCATGAAGCTCAACGCGACCACCGAGATGGAGCCGGTCACC
Source organism: Streptomyces gobiensis (assembly GCF_021216675.1). Classification (NCBI taxonomy): domain Bacteria; kingdom Bacillati; phylum Actinomycetota; class Actinomycetes; order Kitasatosporales; family Streptomycetaceae; genus Streptomyces; species Streptomyces gobiensis. The sequence continues at coordinate 5,533,934 of NZ_CP086120.1, forward strand.
TGGTCTCAGTTCGGGGCACTGCACCCCTTCGCACCGGTCGACCAGGCCGACGGCTACCTCACTCTCATCCGTGAGCTCGAGGACCGGCTCGCCGAGGTCACCGGCTACGACAAGGTGTCCATCCAGCCCAATGCCGGCTCCCAGGGCGAGCTCGCCGGTCTGCTGGCCGTGCGCGCCTACCACCGGGCCAACGGCGACCCGCAGCGCACCGTCTGCCTCATCCCGTCCTCCGCGCACGGCACCAATGCCGCAAGCGCGGTGATGGCGGGGATGAAGGTAGTCGTGATCAAGACCGGCGAGAGCGGCGATGTCGACGCGGAGGATCTGCGCGCCAAGATCGAGAAGTACGGCGAGGAGCTGGCCGTACTGATGGTCACCTACCCCTCCACCCATGGAGTCTTTGAGGAGGACATCACCGGCATCTGCGCGGCCGTGCACGACGCGGGCGGCCAGGTGTACGTGGACGGCGCCAACCTCAACGCGCTGGTGGGTCTGGCGAAGCCCGGTAAGTTCGGCGCGGATGTCTCCCACCTCAATCTGCACAAGACGTTCTGTATCCCGCACGGTGGCGGTGGCCCCGGCGTCGGCCCGGTCGGGGTGCGCGCTCACCTCGCCCCCTATCTGCCGAACCATCCGCTGCAGCCCGCGGCGGGTCCGGCGACCGGCATCGGGCCGATCTCCGCCGCACCGTGGGGATCGGCCGGGATCCTGCCGATCTCCTGGGCGTATGTGCGACTGATGGGAGCCGAGGGGCTGCGCCGTGCCACCCAGGTCGCGGTGCTCAGCGCCAACTACATCGCCAAGCGTCTTGAACCGCACTATCCGGTGCTCTACACCGGTCCGGGCGGCCTGGTCGCGCATGAGTGCATCATCGATGTCCGGCCGCTGACCAAGGTGACCGGCGTCAGCATCGACGACGTCGCCAAACGGCTGATCGACTACGGCTTCCACGCCCCGACGATGTCATTCCCGGTGGCCGGGACGCTGATGATCGAGCCGACGGAGAGCGAGGACCTCGCGGAGCTGGACCGCTTCTGTGAGGCGATGATCGCGATCCGCGCCGAGATCGAGAAGGTGGGCACGGGGGAGTGGAGCACGGAGAACAACCCGCTGCGCGGTGCCCCGCACACGGCGGCCCAGCTCGCTGGTGAGTGGGACCGTCCGTACAGCCGTGCGGAAGCGGCCTTCCCGGCTGGGGCTGCCGCCGCCTCGGACAAGTACTGGCCTCCGGTGCGGCGGATCGATGGTGCCTACGGCGACCGGAACCTCGTCTGCTCCTGCCCTCCGCTGGAGGAGTACGACGGCTGACCCGTGTCCCTGACATGTGAACTGCGAAAGGGCCCCCGGCGGTGCGCCGCTGGGGGCCCGGTTCTTTCCGGTCAAGGAGCCGCTGCGTGCTTGCGTCAGGCGGCGGTGGCGATCTGATCGGCGCCGAGCGGCCGGTGCGGGGCGATGATCTGCCCGTCCGGCAGCAGCTCACCGGTGTCCTCGAAGAGGAGAACGCCATTGCACAGCAGGCTCCACCCCTGCTCGGGGTGGTGCGCCACAAGATGGGCGGCCTCCCGGTCGGCGGAGTCGGCTGATGGGCAGGGTGGCTGATGCTGGCACATGATGGAGTTCTTTCGCTGCGTTGCGGTGTGTGTCCTGCGGCTTGAGTCGGTATTCATGGCCGCGCCCCCGTTTCGCTCTGTGTGTTGGTCCCCAGTGTCGTCCTGCGGAGGTCATTCCGCAGGCATTTCAAGACAGCGCTCCTCTTTAGAGCATGACGCGTCACCCGCGTGAGCGGTTGCCCACACAAGAACCATCTTTTCGGGTGGTAGGGGGGTCAGTTAGGACTAGTCCGCTCGGGGTGGACAGCAGAGCGCCCCGCGACCGGTGCGGTCGCGGGGCACGCTCACGCTCCTCCGAGGGGCCGTCAGGCCGGGGTGCGCAGCAGTGGGGCGGTTACCCGGTGGATCAGCAGCGGCAGCAGTCCATCCACCCGGTGCTGCCGGTCGGGAGCGATACCGGGGGGCGCCGGGGACAGCGGGACGAGGAGGTCTGCCGGAGCCAGGACGCCCGCAGCGGCATCGGCCTCGGTGTCTGCGTGCAGCCACAGCGTCAGCATGTAGAGCTCTGGTACGGACAGCAGCCGGGGCTGATATGAGGCGGTCAGCGACTCGGCGCGGCGCAGCGCGTTCTCGGTGGACGCGACATACGGGCCTTCACCGAACTGGGAGAAGACCCAGCCGTCCGCGGTGCACGTCGTCTCGGCCGTACCCACCGCGGCGCCCGAGCCGCGCAGCAGGAAGCGCCAGCCGGTCAGCCGGGTGCGGGGCGATGGCCCGGACCCGGCTATAGCGGTCAGGACATGTACGGGCAGCGGGAGTTCAGGCTTCAGGGTGCCGCGAGCGGCACGCAACGCGGGTGGAATGCGGGCACCACGGACCGCGGTGGGGGAACCGAGGGCCGCAAGAACACTGCGCAGGGCGGGCGCGGGAGCCGGGGGAGCGTGCAAGGGCATAGTGGGTCGCCTCTCACTTGGGAGACACGGTGGTGCGCGGCGGGGCGCGGACGACGCTGTCGGCGAACCGGAACCGCGCGGGGCGGGCCGGGAAGGCGTGAGGGAACCAGCACCGATGGGGCGTCACGTCACGGCCTCATGCACAGAGTTTATACGACACATGTTCAAGGAGTGTTTCCTCTAGCTGTCTTGCGTATTTCTGGCAAGGCTGTATTCAGACGGATTTTCAATCCGATATCTACGCTTCTGTGTAAGCGGCGGAGCCGTTGGCCTCGGAATGGAATACGTGCACGGTCGGCTGAATCTGGCCGGTGTTATCACGAGGAAATTGCGTGAGGCCCTGGACGCTGCCTTATGCCGCCGGAATGTGCCTGCACAGAGCCGTCCCGGACCACCTTACCCCGGGTGCCCGGGAGTTATCGATCACAACGCGGGGCATCATCCGGGCACGTCCAACCGAGGAGGGACCCATCGATGGGGGAGAAGGTCGCGGCCGACAGATTCGACCTGACGGATCGCCGGCGCTACCGGGACAAGCTCCACCAGTGCCTCCAAGGGCTGGACCGGCTGCTCGCACAGCGGCGCTTCGACCGCCCACGGAACCTCATGGGGCTGGAGATAGAGCTGAATCTCGCCGATGCCGACGGAATGCCCCGGATGATGAACGCGCAAGTGCTGGAGCGCATCGCCAGCCGGGATTTCCAGACGGAGCTGGGCCAGTTCAATCTCGAGGTGAATATCCTGCCGCACCAGCTGGCCGGGCGAGTCTTCGACCAGCTGGCCGAGGAGCTGCAGACCGGCCTGGCCTACGCCGACCGAAAGGCCCGGGAGGTCGCCGCACGGATCGTGATGATCGGTATTCTGCCCACCCTCACCAGCGATGATCTGGTCTCCGCGAACCTCTCGGCGGCGGACCGCTACACCCTCCTCAACGACCAGATCATGGCCGCACGGGGCGAGGAGGTCATGCTCGATATAGCGGGGGTGGAGCGGCTGACCTATGTCTCCGGGTCCATCGCCCCGGAGGCCGCGTGCACCTCGGTGCAACTGCATCTCCAGGTGACACCGGGGCGCTTCGCCGATGTGTGGAACGCCGCGCAGGCCGCCGCCGCAGTGCAGGTCGCCGTGGGCGCCAATTCCCCGTTCCTCTTCGGCCGCGAGCTGTGGCGGGAGTCCCGGGCACCGCTGTTCCTCCAGTCCACCGATACCCGTCCACCTGAGTTCAGCGCACAGGGCGTGCGGCCGCGGACCTGGTTCGGAGAGCGGTGGATCGAGTCGGCGTACGACCTTTTCCTTGAGAATGTGCGCTATTTCCCCGCGCTGCTGCCGATATGCGATGAGGAGGACCCGCTACGGATCATCGATGACGGTGGCATCCCGTCCCTGGCCGAACTCGTGCTGCACAACGGCACTGTCTACCGCTGGAACCGGCCTGTCTACGGCATCGCCGACGGGGTACCGCATCTGCGGGTGGAGAACAGGGTGCTGCCGGCCGGGCCGACGGTGACGGATGTGCTCGCCAACACCGCCCTCTACTACGGGCTCGTGCGCGCGTTCGCCGATGAACAGCGCCCGCTGTGGACGCGGATGCCCTTCGCCGCGGCGAAGGAGAACTTCGACGCCGCCTGCCGCCACGGCATCGACGCACGGCTCCACTGGCCGCGGGCAGGGTGGGCCGGCGGCCTGACGACCGTTCCGGTGGACCGGCTGGTACGGGAGGAGCTGCTGCCGCTGGCCGCCGCCGGGCTCGACGCCTGGGGAGTGGAGCCCGCTGACCGTGACCGCTATCTCGGAGTCATCGACGAGCGCTGCCGCCGCCGCACCAACGGGGCCGCATGGCAGGCGGCCGCCTACCACCGGGCACGGGAGGGCGGTCTGGACCGGGAGAAGGCGCTGGCCGCAGCGGTCCGCCGGTACTGTGAGCTGATACGCACCGGAGAGCCGGTGCACAGCTGGCCACCAGGGCCCTAGCCGTCGCTGAACTGGAGGCAGGCGTGCGGTCACAGCCACGCGAAACGACGCTCTCCCTGCCCGAGGACGGCCTGTCGCGACAGCACCTGCACCACGAGACCCTGCTGGTGCTGGCCCTCTCGCTGGGCGCCAGCGCGGTTTCGGCGCTGATCAGTTTTGCCGGGTCACTGACCAAGCCGGGAGGTCTGAAGGACCAGGCCGCGACCCTCAACAGATCACTGGCCCCGGACCGCCCCTGGCTCGACTTGTCCTGGCAGCTCTTCGGGATCACCACCGCGCTGGTGCCGGTTCTGCTCGTCGCCCATCTGCTGACGCGCGAGCGGCCGGGTGGCCGGACCGGGATGCGCGCGATCGGCTTCGATCTGCGGCGGCCCCGCTTCGACCTGGGCTGGGGTGTGCTGGTCGCGGCGGGGATCGGCGGCAGTGGGCTGCTTCTCTATCTGGGCGCGCGGATGGCCGGGTTCAATCTCACCGTGGTCCCCGAGTCGCTGCCGGAGGTGTGGTGGAAAATCCCGGTGCTGATCCTGTCGGCGATGCAGAACTCCGTCGTCGAGGAGGTCATCGTCGTCGGCTATCTGCTGCGCAGACTGGATCAGCTGGGCTGGAGCCCGATGGCGGCACTCGCCGCGAGTTCGGTGCTGCGCGGCTCGTACCACCTGTACCAGGGGATCGGTGGCCTGGTCGGCAATATGGCCATGGGCGTGATCTTCGTCTGGCTGTACCGGCGCTGGGGGCGGCTCGGTCCGCTGGTCGCGGCGCACGCGATGATCGACATCGTGGCCTTCACCGGCTACGCGCTGCTGGCGCGCAAGGTGGGCTGGCTGCCCACGGCCTGATCCGCCCCCGGTGCGGTACGTCAGAGCCCGGTGAGCAGTTCCCCGTCGATGACGGTGACGGCGGTGCCGGTCAGCAGTGTGCGGTCCTCGCGCAGCATGGTGCGTACCAGCCCCGTACGTGCTGACACCTGCAGGCCCGTCAGCTCGGCACGGTTCAGCCGGGCGGACCAGAAGGGCGCGAGGGCCGTGTGTGCGCTGCCGGTGACCGGATCCTCATTGACGCCGACGGCCGGGAAGAAGCCGCGGGATACGAAGTCATAGTCGCCGGCGGGGTCGTCGGCGCGTGCGGTGACGACGAAGCCGCGTCCGCCGAGCCGGGCCAGCGCGGGGAAGTCGGGGGCCAGTGAGCGGACGGTCTTCTCATCGCCCACCTCGACCAGATAATCGCCGACCTGAGGACCCGTGTAGTGGGTGGACAGAGCCTGCACGCCCAGCGCCGTGGCCGCCTCCTCGGGCAGCGGCGCCGGGGTCAGCGGAGCGGTCGGGAAGTCCAGGGTGATCGACCCGTCCGCAGCGGTATCGGCGCTGAGGACACCGCTGCGGGTGGCGAACCGGACGGTGCCGGATGCCCGGCCGGAGGTGTGCAGGACATGGGCGGTGGCGAGGGTCGCGTGACCGCACAGACTCACTTCGGCAGCCGGGGCGAACCAGCGCAGTGCCCAGTCTGCTTCGGAACCCGGGGCCAGCGGGTGGGCGTAGGCGGTCTCGGAGAGGTTGACCTCGGCGGCGAGCCGCTGGAGCTGCTCATCCTCGGGGAAGGGCCCGGAGTCCAGCAGCACCACGGCGGCCGGGTTCCCGGCGAAGGGACGGTCGGTAAAGGCGTCAACGATACAGATCTTCATGACCGCTGAGCGTAGAAGTCCACCGACGGCGCGGGCCAAGGCCAATTCGCGGGAACTGGACCGGGATTGGTTTGCCGACAGGAGGCCCGGCGCGGCGATGAATCGTCACCGGGGGTGACGGCGGAAGGCCAGGCGTCTCCGGAGCACTGCCCGTGGTGGCCGACGGTGTCGCGCCGGGCTGGTCCCCGGCGGCGGCCACGGCCATGGTGGGCGCCTGGGAACGGGCGGGGGCGCGCGGCCGCCCACGGGCCGAGGGAGTTGACTCTTCGCGGCGCTGGCCGCCGATCCTGGCTGCCGGGCGGCCGAGGTGCTGGACCGCGCGGGTGTCGGCCGGGACGCGCCGGCCGCACGGCTGCTGGACAGGGGCCCGTGTCAGGGGTGAAAGGGTCGACACTCATGATGCCGATGGGCATGATGACCGGGTGCCTGCCTCGAACACCGTCACCTCCGTGCGCTCCGGCCGGAGCGTTGGCCTCAGCCTCGCGCTCTTCTCGGCCTTCGCCTTCGGCGGCTCCGGCGTAGCCGCGAAGCCACTGATCGAGGCGGGTCTTGACCCACTGCACGTGACCTGGCTACGGGTCGCTGGAGCCGCCCTCGTGATGCTCCCGCTCGCCTGGCACCACCGCGGGCTGCTGCGGGAACGCCCCGCGCTGCTGGCCGGGTTCGGGCTCTTCGCGGTCGCTGGCGTACAGGCGTGCTACTTCGCGGCGATCTCCCGTATCCCGGTCGGTGTCGCGCTGCTTATCGAATATCTGGCACCCGCACTGGTGCTGGGCTGGGTGCGCTGTGTGCAACGGCGGCCGGTAACCCGGGCGGCGGGCGTGGGTGTGGTGCTCGCTGTGGGTGGTCTGACCTGCGTCGTCGAGATCTGGACCGGGCTGAGCTTCGATCTCCTCGGACTGCTGCTCGCCCTTGGCGCCGCCTGTTGCCAGGTCGGCTACTTCATCCTGTCCGACCACGGCAGCGGCGACCCGGACGGCCGCCCGGCGCCGGACCCGATCGGTGTCATCACCTATGGGCTGCTGTTCGGCGCCGGGGTGCTTACGATCATCGCCCGCCCCTGGGGCATGGAGTGGCCGGTGCTCGGCGGCAAGGCCGCGATGGACGGAACCCCGGTGCCTGCCGCGCTGCTGCTGGGGTGGATCGTGCTGATCGCGACGGTGACCGCCTATCTGACCGGAGTGGTGGCGGTCCGCCGTCTGTCCCCGCAAGTGGCGGGGGTTGTCGCCTGTCTTGAAGCGGTCATCGCCACGGTGCTCGCCTGGGTGCTGCTCGGCGAGTACCTTTCGGCCGCACAGGTCCTCGGTGGCGCTGTCGTTCTCGCCGGTGCCTTTGTCGCGCAGAGCTCGACGCCCAGGGCCGCCCCTCCAGAGCCGGTGGCGCTGGGCGGAGCGGCCGAGCCCGTAGCCGAGTTGCCCGCGGAGGTCCAGGCCTCGTAGGGTGCCGGTCGTGCCTTTGACTGTGCTTCCGCCGCCCGCCGCGTAAGGCGGGCAAGCCGAGGAAGACCGCGCCGGAGTCCCATGTCGGACCGCCCGCGCAGGTCGTAGCTGCCCGCATACGGGATCACGCGACCCTTCCATGTCTTCCGCGGGAGCACCTCCATGCAGTACCACCCTTCCCCGACCCCGCCTGTGGGCCGGGGGCTGATCTTCGTCATCATCGCCGCGACCACCTGGGGCACCGCCGGTGCGGCCGCCGCGCTGCTCTTCGACACCAGCGGGCTCGGCCCCATCGCACTGACCTTCTGGCGAGTGGCCGGCGGACTCGCCCTGCTGCTGGCCGTACGGGCGCTGCGCCGACGGCCTGCCGCGGCACCGGTTGGCGAGCCACGCCGTCGCCGCATCACCCGGATCGCCCTCACGGGCCTCGGCTTCACGGTCTTCCAGGTCGCCTACTTCGCCGCCGTGGAGGCCACCGGACTGGCGGTCGCCACGGTGATCACCCTCGGCGCGGCGCCGGTGCTCGTCGCGCTGGGCGCCCGGGTGTGGATGGCCGAGCGGCTCGGCCGGGGCGGAGCGCTCGCGGTCGTGTGCACCCTCATAGGGCTGTGCGTGCTGGTGCTCGGCGGCGCCGACGGCTCCGGCACGGTGCGTCCGCTGGGTGTGGCCTACGCGCTGCTCTCCGCTCTGGGCTACTGCGCCATGACCCTCTACATCCGGCACCTGGGACGTACCGGCGGTGCGGGCGATCCCTTCGCCACCAGTGTCTCCGCCTTCGCGGTCGCGGCGGTGCTCTTGCTGCCGCTCGCCGGAGTGGAGGGGATGTGGCCGCAGGCGGAGGGGCTGGGCCGCTCGCTGTGGCTGATGGCCTACATCGCGGCCGTCCCGACCGCCCTCGCCTACGGGCTGTATTTCGCCGGGCTCGCCGTGGTGCGGGCCGCCACCGCCTCGCTGATCGTGCTGATCGAGCCGGTTACGGCCGCGCTGATCGCGGTGACCCTGCTCGGCGAGCACCTCACCGTCCCCACCGTCGTCGGAACCGCGGTGCTGCTGGCGGCGGTGACGGCGCTCGTACTGGCCGAGGCCCGGTCAGCGGCGGGCGTAAGCCGTGAGGTAGCCCGGAACCGGGACCGAGACATCGAGGTCGTCGGCCGGGACCGGGGCGCCGTAGGACGTGGCGACTGGGAGGACACCGCTCCAGTGCGGGAGTGACAGGTCCTCGGGATCGTCGTTCGGGCCGCCGTCGCGGACCTTGGCGGAGACCTCGTGCAGGTCGAGCACGAGGACCGCGGTGGCGGCCAGCTCCTTGGCGTTGGCCGGGCGGACGTCCGCCGCCCGGCCCGGCACCACATGGTCGACCAGGGCGTCAAGTACACGGGCCTTCTCGCTCTGGTCGGTCAGTGGCCGGGCGGTGCCGTGGACGACCACCGAGCGGTAGTTGAGGGAGTGGTGCATCGCCGAGCGGGCCAGCACCAGCCCGTCGACATGGGTGACGGTCACACACACCGGCAGCCCCGGACCGGCCTGTCCGGCGGCGCGCAGCGGCCGGGAGCCGGTCGAGCCGTGCACATAGAGCCGCTCGCCGATACGGGCGTAGAGGGTGGGCAGGACAACGGGTGCGCCGTCGCGGACGAAGCCCAGATGGCACAGATAGCCCTCGTCAAGTATCGCGTGCACCAACTCCTTGTCGTACGCGGCACGTTCGCGCGCCCGGGTGGGGACGGTGCGCTCGGTCGGCGCGTAGGAGTCCGCGGTGACGGCCATGGTGCTCTCCTCTGGTGGTTTATTATGCACTAGTGCATAATCTGGTTTGTGCTAGGAGAGTATCGGATTGCCGGGCGGCGCGCAGCTGAGATCGCCGCAAGCGTGGAGCGAGGGGTGGGCTCCGGTGAGCTGCCGCCGGGACAAGTCCTGCCTCCCATGCGGGAGCTGGCCGCTCAGCTCGGGGTGAACCCCAACACCGTCGCCGCCGCCTACCGCACCCTGCGGGAGCGGGGCGTCATCGAGACCGCCGGGCGCCGGGGAAGCCGGGTGCGTGCCAGGCCCGCCAGTACGCCACGGGAAGCGATCCGGGTCGAGGCGCCCGAGGGGGTGCGCGACATCTCGCAGGGCAACCCCGACCTGGCCCTGCTGCCCGCCCTCGGCGCCGCCCTCGCCGCGGCCGCCGCGCGCTATGCCCAGCGGCCCTCGCTGTACGGTGACCCCGCCGTCAGCGCGGAGCTGGTCCGTATGGCGCGCGAGGCCTTCGCCGCTGACGGAGTGCCCGAGGCGCCGGTCGCTCTCGCCTCCGGCTCCCTCGACGCCATCGAGCGGACCCTTACGGCACACCTCAAGCCCGGCGACGCGGTCGCCGTCGAGGACCCCGGCTGGGGCAGCCTGCTCGACCTGGTCCCGGCGCTCGGGCTGCGTGCCGTCCCCGTCACCGTCGACGACGAGGGACCGCTGCCGGAGCGGGCCGACCATGCGCTGCGGCGAGGGGCCCGGGCTCTGGTCGTCACCGACCGGGCGCAGAATCCCACCGGCGCCGCGGTCTCCGCCGAGCGCGCCGACGCGCTGCGTGAGGTGCTCGCCGCTCACCCCCGCACCGTGCTGATCGAGGACGACCATGGGCACGGCATCGTCGATCTCCCGCTGTATCCGCTCGCGGGCAGCACCGACCACTGGATCCTGATTCGCTCCACCGCCAAGGCATACGGCCCCGATCTGCGGCTCGCCGTGGCCACCGGTGACGCGGTGACCCTCGACCGGTTGCAGGGCCGGCAGCGGCTCGGCCCGGGGTGGGTCAGCCACCTTCTGCAGGACGCTGTCACTCATCTGTGGCAGTCCCGGGCCGTGGACGCCGGGGAGACCGCCCGTTCCTACGGCCAGCGACGGGACGCCCTCATCGCGGCACTGGCCGACCGGGGCGTGCCGGCGCACGGCCGCAGCGGGATGAACGTATGGGTTCCGGTGCCGGATGAGACCGGCGCCGTCGCGCGGCTGCTGCACTCCGGCTGGGCTGTCGCCCCGGGCGCCCGGTTCCGGCTCGCATCGCCGCCCGGGATACGGCTGACCGTATCGGGGCTGTCGGGGCGCGACATCGCCCCGGTCGCCGACGCGGTGGCGGCGGCGGTCCAGCCCTTCGAGGCGCGGCGTTACGGCTGAAGCCACGCCATCACGCTCAGAGCTTGCGGAAGTCCCAGGACACCACGGTCTGCGGGGTCAGCCGCAGCCATGCGTGCCGCTCATCGTGCGGCATCCGGTCCAGCCCGAAGTACTTCGCCGCGAACAGCTTCTCCGGCGCGTCGAGCTCCGCGCACGGCTCGCCGGTGCGCGGAGCCTCCCCGACGAAGACCGCCTCGCCCGACAGCTCGGCGCCCCGCAGCTCGCCGTAGTCCGTCCCGTCATCGACCACCACCGCCAGCCGGGGATCACGGCGCAGCTGCGCCCAGCGCTTGCTGCGGATAATGGAGAACAGCCACAGCGAGGCCCCGTCCCAGCAGAACCACAGCGCCCCCACATGCGGGCTGCCGTCCGCGCCCACGGTCGCCACCCGGCAGGTGCGCTGCCTGACCAGGAACGCGTCGAGCTCCTGCGGCGTCATCATGATCCGGCGACCCCTTCGCTGCCCCGCTCCGGCCATCGTGCCCACCTCCGCATCGCTGACTGCCCGTCAGGAATCATGCGCGCTCTTCCCCGCGAACACAATGGCGGCTAGCCTCCCGGGCTTGGCCAGCTACTAGGGAGGACCGCATGCCACCGCAGCACCGGCTCGCCCAACTGCTCGACCCGGCGACCACCGCTCTGCTCACGGTCGAGTGCCAGCGTGGTGTGGTCGGCACGGACAGCGCGCTGCCCGAACTCGCCGACGCCGTCCGCGCCTCCGGCGCGCTGGCCCGTGTTGCCCAGCTGGTGGACGCCGCGCACGCCGCAGGGGTACAGGTACTGCACGCGGTCGCCGAGCGCCGCCCCGACGGGCGCGGTTCAAACCGCAACGCCCGCCTCTTCCGAGCCGCCGAACGGCTCCCCGTCCAGCAGCTGACCGGCTCCGCCGCAGTCCGTGTCGCCGATCCCATCCCGGTTTCCGAGGAGGACTTCGTCGTACGGCGGCTGCATGGGCTGTCGCCGCTGGCGGGCACGGCTGTGGACCCGCTGTTGCGGAACATCGGGGCCCGCACCCTGGTCATTACCGGTGTGTCGGCCAATGTGGCCATCCCCAACGCGGTTTTTGACGCGGTCAATCTCGGCTACACCGCCGTGGTCCCGGCTGACGCCATCGCCGGGGTGCCGCAGGACTACACCCCGGCGATGGTCCGTAACACCCTCGCTCTGGTCGCCACGGTCACCGCCACCGCCGATGTGCTGGGCGCGTGGAAGCGCTGAGCAGGTGCCGCCGGGTCAGGCCAGCCGGATGGTGTCGCCGTCCACGGCGATCCGGGCTTCGGGCAGCGGTTTCTGCGCCGGGCCGTCCGCCACGCTCCCGTCGGCGATGCTGAACTTGCTGCCATGGCAGGCGCAGTTGATGGTGCCCCCCTTCACCTCGCGCACCACACAGCCCTGGTGGGTGCAGGTCGCCGAGTACGCCTTGAAGTCACCGCTGGTGGGCTGGGTCACCACGATCTTCTCATCCCGGAAGACGGTGCCCCCGCCTTCCGGGATCTGCGAGGTCTTGGCCAGGTCCGCGCCACCGCCGTCCTGCCCACCCTCCGGGGTCTGCTCCTGTGCCGGGGAATCGCCACCGCCGTCGGCGCCGTCGCCACCGCCGTCGGCGCCATAGCCATTGCCTGAGCCGCCGGAGTCACCGCAGGCGATGAGCGTGGCGGCGAGCCCGGTGGCCCCCGCGGCGGCGAGCAGGGTACGGCGGGTGGTCAGTGGTTCGGACATGGTTGCCCTTCCTGGTCCATGGACGGTTCACGAGGAGGTACGGCGCGCGCTCCCGCTGTGTTCAATGGGTGGCAAGGATCTTCCCCACCACGTCTAACCTGGTGAAATGCTCCCCGAAGTCATCGCCACCCGCTATGTCACCCCACTGCGGGAGGGTGGCTCGCTCCCGGGCATCGTCGAGGCCGACGATCTCGGTACATACGTCATGAAGTTCACCGGAGCCGGGCAGGGTCGCAAACCCCTCGTCGCGGAGGTCATCTGCGGGCAGCTCGCCCGCCGCCTCGGGCTGCGGGTGCCCTCGCTGGTCCAGATCCAGCTCGATCCGGTGATCGGTCTGGGGGAGCCGGACCAGGAGGTGCAGGAGCTGCTGAAGGCCAGCGGTGGCCTCAACCTCGGAATGGACTTCCTGCCCGGGTCGATCGGCTTTGAACCTCTCGCTTATCAGGTGAGCGCGGCCGAGGCGGGCCGGGTGGTGTGGTTCGACGCGCTCATCAACAACGTCGACCGCTCCTGGCGGAACCCCAATCTGCTCGTCTGGCACGGCGAGCTGTGGCTCATCGACCACGGCGCCACCATGATCTGGCACCACAACTGGCCCACGGCGCCCACCGCGTCCGCCAAGTCATACGACGCCTCCGACCATGTACCGGCGTCCTTCGGTCCGGATATCGCCGCGGCCGCGGCGGAACTGGCGCCGCGCGTGACCGAGGAACTGCTCGCCGAGTGCGCGGCCGATGTGCCCGACGAGTGGCTGGTCGATGAACCCGGCTTCGGCTCCCCGCGTGAACTGCGCCGCGCCTATACCGAGGTGCTGGCCGCCCGCGCCCGGACCGTTCATGAGCGCATCGCCATCGGTGCGCCCAGCATGGACAGGCCCTCCCAGGCGCCGGGCTGGCTGACCGGCTGGACGGAGGACGGCCAGTGAGCGGGCACGGTCTCCCTGAGCGCGGTGCTCTTGATGTGTTCGAGTACGCGGTGCTGCGGGTCGTGCCCAGAGTCGAGCGCGGCGAGCAGATCAACGCCGGAGTGATCCTCTACTGCCGGGCCCGTTCCTTTGTCGCCGCGCGGGTCCACCTGGACGTGGGCCGGCTGCGGGCGCTCGACCCGGACGCGGACGTCGTCGGAGTACGGGCCGCGCTGCGCGCCATCGAGGGCGTATGCCGTGGCGGCGCGGACGCCGGCCAGGCGGCCGGGGACGATGCCGGGCGGCGCTTTCGCTGGCTGATCGCCCCGCGCAGCACCGTCGTTCAGCCGGGCCCGGTGCACACCGGCCTGACCACTGACCCCGAGGCGGAGACGGAACGGCTGCTCGACCTGCTGGTGCGTTGAACCTCACCCCTGCCGGAAGAGCGTTGACAGTGCGTTGCCGGGCTTCTAGCGTCACCTCTGCCGTAGGTACTAAGCGGTTGCTCATCACTCAAGGCGAGGAGAACCAGCATGTCCACCACCGAGCAGCGCGTCGCGATCGTGACGGGCGGAGCCCGAGGCATCGGAGCGGCCACTGCCGTCCGGCTGGCCGAGGAAGGTCGAGCGGTCGCCGTGCTCGACCTGGACGAGACGGCGTGCAAGGACACCGTCGAGAAGATCACGGCAGCGGGCGGCACCGCGCTGGCCGTCGGCTGTGATGTGTCCGACGCGGAGCAGGTGGAGGCCGCCGTCACGCGGGTCGCCGACGAGCTCGGCGCGCCGACGGTCCTGGTCAACAATGCCGGGGTGCTCCGCGACAATCTGCTGTTCAAGATGAGCGAGTCCGACTGGGACACCGTCATGAACGTCCACTTGCGCGGTGCGTTCCTGATGTCGCGCGCCTGCCAGAAGCATATGGTTGACGCTGGTTTCGGCAGGATTGTCAACCTTTCCTCCAGCTCGGCGCTGGGCAACCGCGGTCAGATCAACTACTCCGCGGCCAAGGCCGGGCTGCAGGGATTCACCAAGACCCTCGCCAAGGAGCTGGGCAAGTTCGGCATCACCGCCAACGCGGTAGCCCCGGGCTTTATCGCCACCGATATGACCGCCGAGACCGCTGCCCGTGTCGGCATGGGGTTCGAGGACCTCCAGGCGGCAGCGGCCAGCCAGATCCCCGTACAGCGCGTCGGAAAGCCCGAGGATGTCGCGGGCGCCATCGCCTTCTTCGCCGGTGAGCAGGCGGGCTTCGTCTCCGGCCAGGTCCTGTACGTGGCCGGCGGACCGCTCGACTGACCCGGAGGAAACGCAATGACAGTGCAGGACAGCGGCCGTGTCGCGCTGATCACCGGCGGCAGCCGGGGCATCGGATACGGCATCGCCGAGACGCTGATCGCCCGAGGCGACCGGGTATGCATCACCGGGCGCAATGAGGATTCGCTCAAGGAGGCCGTCGACAAGCTCGGCGCGGACCGGGCCATGGGCGTCGCGGGCAAGGCCCACGACGAGGCGCACCAGGCCACGGCGGTGGAAGGGACCATGGAGGCGTACGGGCGGGTCGACTACCTCATCAACAATGCCGGGACGAACCCCGTCTTCGGCCCGATCGCCGAGCTTGACCTGGCCGTCGCCCGCAAGGTCTTCGACACCAACGTCATCTCGGCCCTCGGCTTCGCCCAGCGCACCTGGGCCGCCTGGCAGAAGGAGCACGGCGGCGCGATCGTGAACATCGCCTCGGTCGCCGGGCTGTCCGCCTCGCCCTTTGTGGGCGCCTATGGCATCAGCAAGGCCGCGATGGTCAACCTCACCCAGCAGCTGGCGCACGAGATGTCGCCGGGTGTGCGGGTCAACGCCATCGCACCGGCCGTGGTGAAGACGAAGTTCGCCGTCGCGCTCTACGAGGGACGCGAGGAGGAGGTCGTCCGGAGCTATCCGATGGGGCGGCTCGGCACACCGGAGGACATCGGGGGAGCGGCGGCCTTCCTCACCTCCGACCAGTCGGGGTGGATCACCGGCCAGACGCTCGTCGTTGACGGCGGTCTTTTCCTCAACGCGGGCGTGGGATGAACCCCGCGTGCTAGGGGGGTGTCCGGTGGATCTCCGCGGCGTCGCGACTCCCCCAGACTCCGTCTGGGAGGTGCCCCCAGGCACGCACGCTCGCTGCGTTGTCGTCGGTCGCCAACCAACCAGGTTGGCTTCCTCCTCCGCCTTGCGATCGCACGCACCAGACTCCCCCAGCTGCCGCTGGGAGGTGCCCCCAGCTCCTTCCTCCACGGAGATCCACCGGACACCCCCTAACAGGCCGGGCAGCCCGTCATGGTGCTGCCCGGCCCTGCGGGCGGACGGGCGTTTCCTGTGAGACTGAGCAGGTAATTGAGCTGTCCATGCAGTTCGGGCGGGGGCTGCGGTAGGGTCTGCCTCGTCATAGGCCTGTGGGGTCCACTCGTGGCACCGGTGCGCTCTGCGTGGGGCCGAGGGCTGGACCGTAGCCCCGCGTCTATGGACGACCTCCCCCGTACCGCATCAGCTTGGCCCCGCCGATCGAGGAGCGTGCACGTGTTCAGCCGGAAGAGGCTTCTGAGAGGCATGGCGATGTTGTCAACGACGGCCGTGCTCGCCGGATGCGGTTCGCTGTCCGGGGGAGGCCGCGGTGAGGACGAGCCCATCGTGGTGGGGACCACCAGCGCGCCCAGCGCGCTCGACCCGGCCGGTGCCTGGGACGGCTCCTGGGAGCTGTACCGGAATATCTACCAGTCGTTGCTGCACTTCCCGAACTCCAGCGGTACGCCGGAGCCCGACGCGGCGAAGAGCTGCGGCTTCACCGACAACGCCAGTCAGGTGTACCGCTGCACGCTCAAGGAGGGCCTGAAGTTTTCCAACGGGCACCCGCTGGACGCCAAGGCGGTCAAGCACTCCATCGAGCGCACCCTGAAGATCAATGCGGCTACTGGCCCCGCTCAGCTGCTGGAGAGCCTGGACCGAATAGAGACGAGCGGCGATGGAACCGTCATTTTCCATCTCAAGGAGCCCAACGCGACCTTCCCGCTGATTCTCGCCACCCCTGCCGCCGCTCTGGTCGACCCAGAGGTCTATCCGGCCGACAAGCTTCTGAAATCGGATGACATCGCCGGTTCCGGTCCGTACAAGCTGGAGTCGTACGAAGCGGGTGAGAAGTCCGAGCTGGTCAAGAACGACCACTACCAGGGCGCAGCCAAACTCAAGAACGACGCCGTGACCATCGAGTACTTCAAAGAGTCCGGGCGCATGGTCAAGGCGCTTGAGGGGGAGGATATCGATCTCGCCTTCCGCGGACTGACCCCGGAGCAGATCATCAGCTTTGAGGACGCGCAGTCGAAGGACTCCAGCATCAAGCTCAGCGAGGCCACCGGCACCGAGATCCGCTATCTGGTGTTCAACCCGAAAGACCCGTCGGTCAAGAATCCGGCCGTCCGGGAGGCCATCGCCCAGCTGATCGACCGCAAGGCGCTGGTGCGCGAGGTCTACAAGCGGACGGCCGAGCCGCTGTACTCCATGGTCCCCGGCGGCATCACCGGACACACCAGTGCGTTCTACGACAAGTACGGCGAGCCCAGCCACCGTAAGGCCAAAGAGCTCCTCACCACGGCCGGGATCAACGAGCCGGTCAAGCTCACGCTCTGGTACACCACCGACCGCTATGGCGCCACCACCCAGGCGGAGTTCGAGGAGATCAAGCGGCAGCTCAATGGCTCCGGGCTGTTCGACGTCACCATTGAGGGCCGGGAGTGGAATGAGTTCCAGAAGGCGTACCAGAAGGGGAAGTACCCCGTGTTCGGGCGCGGCTGGTTCCCCGACTTCCCGGACGCGGACAACTACATCGGTCCGTTCGTCGGCAAGCAGAACGCTTTGGGCATTCCCTACGAGGACGCCAAGCTGACGGGCACCCTGCTGCCCAAGTCGCGTCAGCAGAGCGACCGTGGGGCGGCCGGTGCCTCGCTCAAGGAGGCACAGCGCATCCTCGCCGAGGACGCCCGTCTGCTGCCGCTGTGGCAGGGCCGGGTGTATATCGCGGCGCACGAGGAGATCGCCGGGGTCGAGTGGGCCATCGACGCCTCGACCATCATGCGGATGTGGGAGCTGCACCGTAAGTCAAGCTGGTAGTCACGTTGTCGGTGGGCACCGGTACGTTTTGGTGTGTCGTACGGAACGCACAACTCGGAGGTTGACGACGTGAACGGCATGCTGCCCGGCTCCTGGCAGGGCGTCCTCGGCGAGGAGCTGGAGAAGCCCTACTTCAAGGAACTCACCGAGTTCGTCGGGGAGGAGCGGGCACGCGGGCCGGTGTATCCGCCACGGGAGGAAGTCTTCGCCGCGCTGGACGCTACGCCGTATGAGCAGGTCAAGGTGCTGATCCTTGGCCAGGACCCCTACCACGGCGAGGGCCAGGGACACGGGCTGTGCTTCTCGGTGCGGCCCGGGGTGAAGACACCGCCGTCCCTGCGGAACATCTACAAGGAGCTGCACGACGACCTCGGCATTCCGGTGCCGGACAACGGCTATCTGATGCCCTGGGCCAGGCAGGGCGTGCTGCTGCTCAACGCGGTGCTGACGGTGCGCGCGGGCGAGGCCAACTCGCACAAGAACAAGGGCTGGGAGACCTTCACCGACGCGGTGATCCGCGCGGTGGCCGCCCGCCCCGACCCGGCCGTCTTTGTGCTCTGGGGCAACTACGCCAAGAAGAAGCTGCGGCTCATCGACACCGACCGGCACGCCGTGGTGCAGGGGGCCCACCCCTCGCCGCTGTCCGCGATGAAGTTCTTCGGCTCCCGGCCCTTCACCCAGATCAACGAAGCGGTCGCGGCCCAGGGGCACACCCCGGTCGACTGGCGTATCGCGAACCTGTCGGAGTGAGTGCGCCTGAACCGGATTGTCACTGCCGGGGGCTAGCGTCAGGGGCGCACATCAGCACGGCGCACACGCAGAAGGAGCCCCGGTGTCCCAGCAGCAGGAGGCATCCGAGCACGCCATGACGACCCGGATCGGCCAGGCGGTCATCCTGCACCGGGGCGGAGACCGGGAGGAAGCGCGCAACCGCTTGGCGGGGCTGTGGCAGGAGCTCGGTACGGACGGCGATCTGCTCCACCGCTGCACGGTCGCGCACTATATGGCAGACACCCAGGAAGACCCTGAGGCAGAGCTGGAGTGGGATCTGCGCGCCCTGGCCGCGGCCGACGCACTGGCCGGGGAGCAGGCCACCGGGGAGCAGGCCACGGGGGAGGAGCAGGCGCTCGTGGTGCGCTCCTTCTACCCCTCGCTCTACCTCAGTCTCGCCGCCGATCACCTCAAGCTCCGCGACGGCGCCGCCGCCCGGCGGGAGCTGGACCGGACACGGGGAGCGCTGGGTGAGCTGGGTGAGCTGGACGACGATGAGTACGGAGCCGGGATCCAGGCTGCCATTGAGCGGCTGGAGCGACGGCTGGGTGAAGAACTCCCGCAGGAGTGAAGCCTAGGGGCGGGGAGTCACGGCTGTCAGCCTCGGCCAGGGCGGCGATCAGGCCATCGAGGACGCCATCGTCCCGACCGGCTGCCAGGCACCATGGAGGTGGTACGCCGCTCGGCCAGGGCCGGCCGGATGACGACGCTGAGCAGCACGCCCGCCGTGCTCGCGCGTAACGCCCTGGTCGCCGCCGTCGGACGGTTCGGCCCCCGGCTGGTGCTGCGCGCGTTCGACGGCATCGCCGACTGGCGCCCGCCCACTACCCCGTATGCTGCCGGGGCACCGGATCCGGAGACGGCATCGAACTGAACCGAGGAGCCCGAAGTGAAGGTCGGCGTGATTGGCCTGGGGGACATCGCCCAGAAGGCGTATCTGCCCGTGCTCACCGCTCTCCCCGGCGTGGAACCGCATCTGCACACCCGCACGGCCGCCACGCTCCAGCGGGTCGGCGACATCCACCGGATCCCCGAGCAGCACCGTCACACCGACCTCGCGGCGCTGTTGGCCACCGAGCCGGACGCCGCTTTCGTCCATGCCCCGACAGCCGTACACCCCCAGCTCGTCACCCGGCTCCTGGAGGCCGGGGTGCCGACGTACGTGGACAAGCCGCTCGCCTACGAACTCGCCGACGCCCAGCGCCTCGTCGAGCTGGCCGAGGCACGCGGCACCGGACTCGCGGTGGGCTTCAACCGCCGTTACGCGCCCAGCTACGTCCAGTGTCTGGAGCACCCGCGTGATCTGATCCTGATGCAGAAAAACCGCGTCGGACTGCCCGAGGATCCACGGCAGATGGTCTACGACGACTTCATCCATGTTGTCGATACTCTGCGCTTCCTCATCCCCGGCCCCGCCGACCGTGTTGATGTGCGGGCCCGGATCCGGGGCGGGCTCCTTCACCATGTCGTTCTGCAGCTGTCCGGCGCCGGGTTCACCGCGATCGGGATCATGAACCGGCTCTCGGGCTCGTCCGAGGAGATCCTGGAGGTCTCCGGCCAGGACTCGAAGCGGGAGATCCGCAACCTCGCCGAGATCATTGACCACAAGGGCCAGCCCAGCGTCCGCCGCCGTGGTGACTGGGTTCCGGTGGCCCGGCAGCGCGGAACCGAGCAGGCGGTCCACACGTTTCTCGACGCCGTCCGGGTGGGCAAGCAGATCAGCGCTCAGGACGCCTTGCGCACCCATGAGCTGTGCGAGCAGATCGTCACTTCCGTGCTCGAACAAGCCGACTGAGCGCCAGTGCGCCGAAGACGGCCACCACGGCGAGCGCCACATACACCACCCAGTCGCCGATGCGGATGTACGGGCTGCTGCCCGAGGCCAGCGGCACAGGGTAGACCCGCGCCGTGCTGCGGTCCGTGCCCAGCTGTTCGCCCACCGGCTCACCGTGTGGCCCGAACACCGCGGTGATCCCCGTAAGCGTCGAATGCGCCATCGGCCGCCCGCTCTCGGCCGCCCGCAGCGCCGCGAGTGAGGCGTGCTGCTGGGGTGCCCAGCTCTCCTGGAAGGTGGACGTCGCCGACTGCGCGACCAGCAGCTGAGCGCCATCCCGGACCAGATGGCGGCTCATATCGGGGAAAGCTGTCTCAAGGCAGACCAGCGGTCCGATCCGTAGCCCGTCCGCGTCCATCACCACCTGTTCGGTGCCGCGGTGGCGGTCCTCCTCCGCCGCCGGCCCCACGGACGTCACCCAGCCGAGCACCGATCGGGCCGGCACATACTCCCCGAAGGGCACCAGCCGCATCTTGTCGTAGCGGTCACCGGTCAGACCCCGCTCCCCGACCAGCACCGAACTCTTGAAGATGCCCGGTCCGCCCACCCGCCGGGCATCCACATTCACCAGCACCGGCGCACCCACCTTCCGGGAGAGCGCCGCCAGCCGCGCGGCAAGATCCGGCCGGGCGGACAGGTCGTAGCCGACGCTGCTCTCCGCCCACACCACCAGATCCACCTCCTGGCCGGCCAGCCCGCGGGTCAGCTCCTCGCCCCGGTCGAAGCGCACGGACGCTGACGGTGTGATCCCCGGCTGCACCAGTGCCACCCGCGCGGTGCCCGTCCGCTCCGGCAGCGGCGTCCACACCCACGCGGCAGCCGCGGCCGACACACCGACGGCGAGGGCACAGCCAGCGGCGATACGGCCCCGGGGCGCCGTGATCAGCGTGGCCAGGGCCAGGTTCACCGCCACGAGCAGAAAGCTGACCAGCCAGACCCCGCCCCAGGAAGCAAGCCGCAGCGCGGGCGGCACCTGCCACTGACTCGCCCCGAGCAGCCCCCACGGGCCGCCCAAGTACTCCCAGGACCGCACCAGTTCGGCCAGCAGCCAGACCGACGGCAGCAGCGCCATGGCCACCAGCACCTGGCCCGCCGGAGGTGAGCCCGCCAGCAGCCGCCACACCAGCCAGCCCCACGGTGCCCACAGCACCCCCAGCAGCGCGGCCAGCACCAGCAGAAAAACATGGAGATTCGGCACCAGCCAGTGGTGCATCGCCAGCAGGAAGCCGGTGCCGCCCAGCCACCCGTACCAGGCCGCGTTCCGCCCGCCGGCCGCCGCCCGCAGCAGCAGTAGCCACGGCACCAGCGCCAGATACGCCAGCCACCACAGCGACGGGGCCGGGAACGCCAGCGCGGGCAGTGCCCCGCACCCGACCGCCGCCGCCCCGCGCCACCACCGGTCGACCGACAGCCGCATGCCGCGCCTCCCTCAGTTGTGGAGAGACCAGTGTGCGCGCACGGCTCGCCACTGGACAGGGCCCCTCGTCGATCGGCCCAGCCCGGAACTCCTTTGGCGCAGCTGGACCACCGCTCGGGCTGCGGGCCTGTCACGGCCGTTGCAGGCTGCGAACACAAGCACCGACACGAGGGAGTACGGGTGAAACCGCCGGTCCATACCATCGCCCTGGCCCTGGCCGGACTGCTCACCGTGGTGACGGCCACGGCCTGTACGGGACAGGGCACACCTCTCACGACAAGGCCCGCGGGTCAGGCGGCCACCGAGCAATCGTCGCCCGCGCGCGACAAGCGCGGCGCCTTCACGCTCCTGGCGACCGGCGACATCATTCCGTATCCGTCCATTATCCAGCAGGCGCGGACCGACGCGGGCGACAGCGGCTACGACTTCCGGCAGATCCTCGCGGGGGTCGAACCGCTGATCTCCGACGCCGATGTGGCGATCTGCCATATGGAAACGCCCTACGCCGCCGAGTCCGGGCCCTTCACCGGATATCCGCTCTTCCGCTCCCCACCGCAGATCGCCGCGGCCCTGCGGGACACCGGCTACGACAGCTGTTCGACAGCGTCGAACCACACCCTCGACGACGGCTTCGCCGGGGTACGCCGCACCCTGGACGCCCTCGATACGGCGGGGGTACGGCACACCGGCTCCGCCCGCACCGCGAAGGAGGCGCGGCGCCCGGCCCGGCTGAGCGCGGGCGGCGCCCAGCTCGCCCATCTCGCCTACACCTACGGCACCAACGGCATCCCGGCCCCACGGGACAAGCCCTGGGCCGTCAGCATGCTCGACCCCGACCGTGTGATCGCCGACGCCCGGGCCGCCCGGCGCGCGGGCGCCGATATCGTCATCGTCAGCCTGCACTGGGGCACCGAATGGCAACAGGCCCCCGACACGCGGCAGCTGCGGATGGCCCGTAAGCTGACCGCCGCCCGCAGCGACGGAGAACGCGATATCGACCTGATCATCGGCACCCACAACCATGTCCCGCAGCCCTACGAGAAGGTCAACGGGACCTGGGTGGTCTACGGTCTGGGCGACCAGGTCGCCAGCTTCATCCCCGCCATGTACCGCGGCAACGAGGGATCCATGGCCCGCTTCACCTTCACCCCCCGCCCGGGCAGCGACCGCTGGACCGTGACCAGGCCGGAGTATCTGGTCAGCCACTCGGACACCGGCCCGCCCTTCCGGGTGGTCCGGGCCACGCCGCAACGCCACCGGGAGGTGCACGCCCGGGTGAGCGAGGCCGTCCTGAGCCGGGGCGCGGCCAAGGACGGACTGCGCGAAGGCAGGTGACGCGCGGACGCGAAGGTAACGCTCAGAGCAGAAAGCCCGCGGGAAAAGGGTCCTCGGGGTCGAGGAAGTACTGGGCGGTGCCGGTCAGCCAGGCCCGGCCTGTGATGGTGGGCACAACGGCGGGCGCCCCGCCGACCGTGGTCTCCTCGATGAGCCGCCCGGTGAAGCGGGTGCCGAGGAAGGATTCATTGACGAAGTCCGAGTGCAGCCCCAGCTCACCCCGGGCGTGCAGCTGGGCCATCCGGGCGCTGGTCCCGGTGCCGCAGGGTGAACGGTCGAACATCCCCGGATGGATCACCATGACATGCCGGGAGCGGTGGGCGTCCGCCCCAGGGGCGAGGAACTGCACATGGCGGCACCCGGCGATGCCCGGGTCGTCCGGATGCACCGGCCGGGCCTGCTCGTTGACGGCGTCCAGCAGGGTCAGACCCGCGTCCATGATGGCCCGGTGCGCACCCCGGTCGAAGGGCAGCCCGACCGCGTCAAGCGGCAGGATCGCGTAGAAGTTGCCACCGAAGGCCAGGTCGTAGCGGAGCTCACCGAACCGCGCCGCCCGCACCGTTCGGTCCAGCCCGGCGCTGAAGGAGGGCACATTGCGGATCGTCACCCCCTTTGCCGCGCCGTCCTCAACCCGTACCGAGGCGACCACCAGCCCCGCCGGGGTATCGAGCCGGACCGTGGTGACCGGCTCGGTCACCGGCACCATGCCGGTCTCCACCAGCACCGTCGCCACCCCGATCGTGCCGTGCCCGCACATCGGCAGACAGCCGGAGGTCTCGATATAGACCACGCCCCAGTCGGCGTCCGCCCGGGTGGCCGGTTGCAGGATCGCACCGCTCATGGCGGCGTGCCCGCGCGGCTCGTACATCAGCAGCGTGCGCAGCTCATCCAGTTCCTTCATGACATGGAGCCGCCGCTCGGCCATGGTGGCCCCCGGCAGCGCGCCGACACCGCCGGTGATGACCCGGGTCGGCATGCCCTCGGTGTGCGAGTCGACCGCGTGGAACACCCGGCTGGTCCTCATCGGTGTCCCGCCGCAAGCAGCTTCCCGGTGGCGGCGCGGACCATGGCGTCCTGCTCGGCCGTGAGCGGGACCCGGGGCGGGCGGCAGGGTCCGCCGTACCGTCCCGCCACCTCCATGGATGCCTTGATCGCCTGGACGAACTCGGTTCTGGAATCCCAGCGCAGCAACGGATGCAGCGCCCGGTAGAGGGGCAGCGCCGCTGCCAGATCGCCGGACACCCCGGCATGGTAGAGGGCGGCACAGGAGGCGGGCAGCGCGTTGGGGTATCCCGCTACCCAGCCGACGGCCCCGCTGACGGCGAGCTCCAGCAGCACATCATCGGCCCCGGCCAGCACATCGAGGCCAGGCGCGAGTTCGGCGATCTCATAGCTACGACGCACATCGCCGCTGAACTCCTTGACCGCGACGATCGCCCCCTCGCCGTACAGCCGGGCGAGCAGCGACGGGGCGAGATCGACCCGGGTGTCATGCGGATTGTTGTAGGCGATGACCGGCAGCCCCGCCTCGGCCACCGCGGTGAAGTGGCCGAGCACCGCGCGCTCATCGGCCCGGTAGCCGTTCGGCGGAAGCAGCAGCACCGAGCGGCAGTCGGTCGCCACCGCCTGCTCGGCCCAGCGACGGGCGGCCCGCGCACCATAGGCCGCGACACCCGGCACCACCCGTGCACCACCGACCGCCGCGACGGCCGTCTCGACGACCCGGCTGCGCTCCTCATCGCTGAGCGTCTGATATTCGCCCAGCGAGCCGTTGGGCACCACACCGTCGCAGCCCTGCTCCACCAGCCAGCGGCAGTGCTCACCGTAGGCCTCGTAATCCACCGATAAATCGTTGCGCAGCGGCAGCGCGGTGGCGACGAGCAGGCCGTGCCATGGCTGGGTTCTGCGTGGGGTCACGCGCTCGGTCACGCGCTCGGTCAAGGGCTCGGTCCCGGGATCGGTCATGGGTTCTCTCCCTCGTAGGTGGCGAGATCGGACAGCCGGATCGGGTGCGCGATCGGGCGGGCGCCGAGCCCGGCGGCCCCGCCCGTGAGCAGCCCCGTGGCGAAGCCGCACACCCGTGCCTGGCAGGGGCCCATACCGATGCGGGTGAGCAGCTTCACCGAACGCGCATCGCAGGCCCCCAGCTCCTGGGCGGCGCGCAGCCGGGCGTACGGAACCTTCTCGCAGCGGCAGATGACGGTGTCCGCGTGCAGCCAGCTCCGCCAGCCGTCCCGCACGGGGAAGGCCGTGTGCAGTACGGCGGCGAAGCCGCGCAGCCGGGCACGGCGTCGGCGCAGCGTGGCGGGGACCGGGGCCCGGGCCGCCGCCAGACCGGCGATGGTTCCCTCCACCGCGGCCAGCCCCGCACCGCCGACGCCGGTGAGCTCGCCGGCCGTGTAGACGCCGGGCACACTGGTGCGCTGCCGGTCATCGACGGCCAGGACCTGACCGCCACCGGTATCGCGGGTGGTCGCACAGCCCAGCTGCAGCGGCAGTTCGAGCTGCGGGGTGAAGCCGTATCCGAACGCGAGGGTGTCACAGGCGATATGGCGCTCCGACCCCCGCACCGGCCGCCAGCCCGAGTCGAGCCGGGCCGTAGTGACACCCTTCAGCGACCCCTCGCCGTGCGCGGCGATCACCGTGCGGCCGGTGCGGTACGGGACCCGGTGCCGGGCGAGTACCGCGGCGTACCGGGCCGCCTCCAGCAGCCTCCCCGGCGGGACGGCACCAGCCCCGCGCACCAGCGCCGGAAGCGGTGAGTTCGCCTCGTATACGCCCACCACCCGAGCCCCCGCCGTGGCGAGCCCCGAGGCCACCGGCAGCAGAAACGGCCCGGTGCCCGCGACCAGCACGCGGTCGCCCGCCACCACCCCGCTCCCCTTCAGCAGCGCCTGGGCACCGCCCGCGGTGAGCACACCGGGCAGCTCCCAGCCGGGGAACGGCAGCACCCGGTCACAGGCCCCGGTCGCCAGCACCAGCGCCCGCGCGGCCACCGTCACCGGGCGCTCCTCGCGGTCGCCGCTCAGACAGTGCGCCGCCCCCGGCTCCACGGCCCAGACCCGGTGCCCCGGCAGCAGATGGACCGGCAGCCCGCCCACGGCCGAGGTCAGCCGGGCGAGCCCGCGTGGGAGCCGGGCGTCCGGCGGGTGCCGGAAGAACTGCCCGCCGGGCCGGGCACCCGCGTCGGTGACCGCCACCCGCAGTCCGGCACGGGCGGCGGCCACAGCGGCGCTGAGCCCCGCGGGCCCGGCGCCGATCACCAGCAGGTCATACGTCATGACCCGGTCACCACCTCATCGCCCGGCCGGGCCTCGGTGACGCAAGCCCGCAGCGTGGCGCTGCCGTTGACCGTGACCACACAGGAGAAGCAGACCCCGATCCCGCAGAACACCAGCCGGACCCCGGCCGCGTGCAGCGCCGCGCCGATGGTCTGTCCCGGCCGCAGTGGCACCGCGGTGCCGTTCACCGTGAGCTCGTTCATGTGCTGAACCTCCCCGGTCGGAAAGGCGCGAGATCGACCGGTGGCCTGGCTCCGGTCAGCAGCGCGGCGATCGCCTCGCCGGTGGCCGGGGCGAGACCGATACCGGCGCCCTCATGGCCGCAGGCGTGGAACAGGCCGGGCCGCCCCGGGTCAGGGCCGATCACCGGGAGCTGGTCCGGGCAGTAGGGCCTGAAGCCGCAGTAGGTCCGGATGGCCCGTACCTGGCCCAGCGCCGGAAACAGCCGCACCGCCTGCGCTGCCAGCCGCCCCAGCACCGGCAGCGACACCCTCCGGTCGAAGCCGACCCGTTCCCGGCTCGCCCCGATCAGCACCGTGCCCGCGGGCGTGGACTCGACCACGGGTGAAGTCTCCAACCCGGCGGCGTCGCTGGCTACATCGCGGACATAGGCCGCCGTGTAGACCTTGTGCCGGATATATCCGGTCGGCAGCGGCTCGGTCACCAGCACGAAGCCGCGCCGGGGCAGGACCGGCAGCTCGGTGCCCGCGAGCGCCGCCACCTCACCGCCCCAGGGCCCGGCGGCGTTCACCACTGCGGCGGCGGGCAGGTCGCCGTCCGTGGTGCGCACTCCGGCGACCCGGTCGCGGCCCAGCACTCCGGTGACCCGGGTGCCGGTAAGGACCATGGCACCGCTGTGCCTGAGCAGCCGCGCCGTGGCCAGCATGGGCTGGACCTGCGCGTCCTGCGGATAGAACACACCCCCCGCCAGGCCATCGGACAGCAGGGGCTCATAGTTCCGCAGCTCCCGCGCGGCCACCGCCCGCTGCTGGACGCCACTGGCACGCTGTGCGGTCGCCAGTGCGGTGAGCGCTGTGCGGCTCTGTTCGGTCGGGGCCACGACGAGTCCGCCCTTGGGTTCGTATTCAAACCCACCGGCCTGCGCAAGCTCGCGCCATAACCGGCTGGACCGCAGCGCGAGCCGTAGCTCGGGCCCCGGCTGCTTATCGGAGAGCAGCACATTGCCCTCGCCAGCGCCGCTGGTGCCGCCCGCGACCGGCCCCCGGTCCACGACCACCACGTCAAGTCCGGACCGGGCGGCGTAGTAGGCACAGGCGGCGCCGACCAGCCCGGCTCCGATGACGACCACATCGGCCGCCCTCGCTGTCCCGTTGCGCAACGGACCCCCTTGAGCGACCGACGCCGGGCGCGCCGAGCAAATCGGCGCCATGGACCGTTCCCGCTGGAATGCTGCCCCGTGCACGGATATTTCATGGGCGGGGCTGGACAAGGAAGGCATCCGAGTGCGTACCTATGGCCCGCTGTTCCGGCTGCCCGGTGCCCGCGCCTTTGTGGTCGCTGGTTTTGTGGGCCGGTTTCCCATGTCCATGCGGAGCCTCGGCTGTCTGCTGATGATCTCGCTGCTGACCGGTTCCTACGCACTGGCCGGTGGTGTGACGGCGGCGTTGACCCTCGCACAGGCCGTGGCCGCTCCGGTGCTGGGGCGGGCGGCGGACCGGCATGGTCAGCGCACGGTCATCCCGGTGACGCTGACGGCGCACGGCTGCGGGATGGCCGCCCTCATCGTCCTGGCCACGCAGGGGAGACCAGCCTGGGCACTGGTCGGCGCGGCGGTGCTCGCCGGGGGGTCGGCGCTTCCGCTGGGGTCTTTGGTGCGGACCCGGTGGACGGCGCTGGTGGGCGGAACCCCACAGCTGTCGGCCGCCTTCGCCCTGGAGTCGGTGCTGGACGAGGCCATCTTCGTACTCGGTCCGGTCCTGGTGACCGCACTGGCCGTGGGCCTGTTTCCGGCCGCGGGGCTGGCCGGTGCGCTGCTCCTGACCGCGATGGGCTCACTGGGGCTCGCGGCGGCGCGCCGTACCGAGCCACCCCGCTCAAGGACCATGGAGCGCGGCCGCCGGGAAGCCCTGCTGCGCACCCGGGGCGTGGCCACGCTGCTGACCGTGCACGCCGCGTTGGGTGTCTTTCTCGGCGCGGTGGACGTAGGCATCGTCGCCTTCGCGACGGAGCGCGGATCAGCGGGAGCGGCCGGAGTGCTGCTGGCACTGGTGGCGGTGGGCAGCCTGGCCGCGGGTCTCGTCTACGGCGGCGTGCGGTCCTGGCGGTTCGCGCTGCCGGAGCGTTTCCTCCTGCTGGCCATCGCCCTGTGCCTGCTGTCCGTGCCCCTGGTCTTCGCGCGGACCATTCCGGTGATGGCCCTGAGCGCGGTCCTCGCGGGGATGGCCGTATCGCCCATGCTGATCTCCGGCAACGCCCTGGTCGAGTCGCTGGCGCGGCGTACGAAGCTGACCGAGGGCTTCTCATGGCTGTCCAGCGCGGTGACCGTGGGAATGGCGGCAGGCACGGCGGCCGCGGGCTTCCTGGTCGACGCGGGCAGCAGCCGCAGCGCTCTGGTGTGTGCGGTCCTCAGCGCGGCGGTGGCCGCCATCGCCGCGGCCGCGGGCCGCCGCCGGCTGCGGGTGGCCGCGCAGCCTCAGCCGCCGATGTCCTGGCCCGCGTAGGGACTGAGCACCCCTTGCCAGATCAGGACCAGGAGGACGACACCCACGACGACCCGGTACCAGACGAACGGCATAAAGCTGCGGGTCTCAATAAAGCGCATAAACCACGCGATGACGGCGTATCCGATGAGTCCGCCGACCACCGTGGCGAAGATCGTCGGCCCCCAGGAGACATGGTCGGCATCATTGCCGATCTCCTTCAGCTCATAGGCTCCGGACCCCAGCACCGCCGGGATGGCGAGCAGAAAGGAGTACCGGGCCGCCGATGCGCGGTTATAGCCGAGGAACAGCCCGCCGGTCATCGTCGAGCCGGAGCGGGACATCCCGGGGATCAGCGCGAGCGCCTGCCACAGGCCGAAGAGCACGCCGTCCCGGACGTTCAGCTGAGCCAGTTCCTTGCGCGGCTTCGCGGCCCGGTGCCGGCCGCCGTTCTCCGCCCGCTCCGCGATACGGTCCGCGACGCCCAGTGCGATACCGAGCACGACAAAGCTCAGCGCGATCAGCCGGAGATCGCGGAAGGGCCCTTCGATCGAGTCCTTGAAGATGACCCCGAGCACCCCGATCGGGATGGAGCCGGCGATCACCAGCCACCCCATCCGGGCATCGAGCTCACCGCGCGCTTCCTTGTCCGTCAGCGACCGGGACCATGCGGTGATGATGCGCGCGATGTCCTTGCGGAAGAAGATGAGGATGGCGAGTTCGGTACCGATCTGAGACACGGCTGTGAAGGCCGCACCGGGATCCTCCCAGCCCGCGGCCACGGCTGTGAGCCGCAGATGTGCGCTGGAGGAGATCGGCAGGAACTCGGTCAGCCCCTGGACGATCCCAAGAATGAATGACTCAAACCAAGACATGTCGGGTTGCGCTCGTCCTTGTGATCGTCGGGCAGTTCGGATCAGATGCTATGGCCAGTCCAGGACCGGTGCGCCGCGCGGGTGGGGTTAGCGGGTGGGATCAGGGTGCGCGGCTGCCCGCAACTGTCCGCGCTTGCGCCAGGCGATGACGGCGGCGACCACACCCGTGATCGCGATAAAACCGAAGGCGGCGAGGAAGGCGGGCGAGGTCGGTGCTGTCGCGCGGCTGCCCGCGACCACATAGGCCACGGTGTTGGGTACGCTGCCCAGCGCCGTGGCCGACAGAAAGGTGAGCCAGCTCATCCGGGACACAGCGGCCGTGTAGTTCGAGGCCGCGAACGGCACTCCGGGTACCAGGCGCAGCACCAGCACCGCACGGAAGCCGTGCTGGCTGAGCTGCCGGTCACCCGCCGCCAGCCAGCGGCCGCGCAGCAGGGGACGCAGCGCGTCCTGACCCAGCAACCGCCCCAGTCCAAAGGCGATTCCCGCACCCAGGACCGTCCCGGCCAACGCGGACGTGGTTCCGGCCGGGGTCCCGAACAGCACCCCCGCCGCGAGATTCAGCACCGGCCTGGGCGCGAACGCCGCGGTGCACACCCCGTACGCCACCGCGAAGATCACCACAGCCGCGCCGCCGGACAGCCGGACCGCCCACTGCTCGGTCAGCAGCCGCTGCGGCTCGTACAGCACAAAGGCCGTCGCAGCCGCGGTGAGCAACATGATGAGCAGGCTGAGACGGGCCCAGGGGGAGAGCAGCCCCCCGGTGCAGCGAGCACAGGCAGGACGGCGTCTGAGGGGCTGCGTAGCGGCGGCGGGCACCGATGGAGAGTAACCGACGGACGTGACGTTCCGGCGGCTATCAGGTGGTGGCTCCCGCATCCGCACGAGGCCGCCGGGAAAACCGTTCGACGCGGGCCCGTTGACCGCGCGATCATCATGGCCATGTTCCGGTACGCCTTCACCACAGCACCGTCCGCAGTCGCGGACGCGCTGAAGGCTGCCGCTTTCCCGTTCTTCTTCGTGGCCGCCGACGGCGCCCGACGCTGACCCTTCCCGGACCGTCCAGGGGACCCCACAGGGGGAGGGTCGGCCAAGCCCCGGGGTCCAGCACCACACCACAGCCATGAGGAAGCAGCCATGTCCAAGCAGGCCTACGTGCGCACCAAGCCGCACCTCAACATCGGAACGATGGGCCACGTCGACCACGGCAAGACCACGCTCACCGCCGCCATCACCAAGGTGCTCAGCGACCGTGGCACCGGCACCTACGTGCCCTTCGACCGCATCGACCGGGCTCCGGAGGAGGCGGCGCGGGGCATCACCATCACCATCGCGCATGTCGAGTACGAGACCGGCACCCGGCACTACGCGCATGTCGACATGCCCGGCCACGCCGACTTCATCAAGAACATGGTGACCGGCGCGGCCCAGCTCGACGGGGCGATCCTGGTCGTATCCGCCCTCGACGGCGTCATGCCGCAGACCGCCGAGCATGTACTGCTGGCCCGGCAGGTCGGCGTTGAGCACATCGTCGTCGCCCTCAACAAAGCCGACGCGGGCGACCCCGAGCTCACCGACCTGGTCGAGCTGGAGGTCCGCGAGCTGCTGACCGCACACGGCTACGCCGGGAACACCCTGCCGGTCGTACGCGTCTCCGGGCTCCGCGCACTGGACGGTGAGCCACGCTGGACGGCCGCCGTCGAGGCGCTCCTGGACGCCGTCGACACCTATGTGCCGACGCCGGAGCGGTACGTGGACGCCCCCTTCCTGCTGCCGGTGGAAAACGTGCTCACCATCACCGGGCGCGGCACCGTCGTCACCGGTGCCGTCGAGCGCGGAACGGTCCGTACCGGCGACCGGGTGCAGGTGCTCGGTGCCGGGGTGGAGACCGTGGTCACCGGCGTGGAGACCTTCGGACGCACGATGGAGGAGGCGCAGGCCGGGGACAGTGTCGCGCTGCTGCTGCGCGGAGTGCCGCGCGACGCCGTACGCCGCGGCCATATCGTCGCCGCGCCCGGCAGCGTCACCCCACGGCGCGGTTTCACCGCCGAGGTCTATCTGCTGTCCGCCTCGGAGGGCGGCCGCCGCACCGCGGTGACCAGCGGCTACCGGCCGCAGTTCTACATCCGTACCGCGGATGTGGTCGGCCGTCTCGGGCTGGGCGCGCTGGGCGCCGCCCGGCCTGGCGACACCGTCACCGTGACGGTCGAGCTCGGCCACCCGGTGCCGCTGGAGGCGGGTCTCGGCTTCGCCATCCGGGAAGGCGGCCGCACCGTCGGGGCCGGGACCGTCACGGCCGTGGCCGACGACTGACCCGCCCGTCCCGGCCTCCGGGTACGCCCGTGGGCCGGGACACCGCGACAATAGGAGGGTGGACGAACCGATACCCGTGATCCGGGCCGTGGACCAGGGCATCGCCAGACTGCTGCCCGATGTCGACCACGCCCACGCCTGGCTGCTCACGGTCGACGGCGCGCCCCAGTCGTATGTGGACCTCGATGACCCCACCCACCTTGAGTTCGAGTACGCCCGCAGGCTCGCCCATGTCCTCGATACGGCGGCCGGTCCAGGCCCGCTCGATCTGCTGCACCTCGGCGGCGGCGCGCTCACCCTGCCCCGCTACGCCGCGGCCACCCGCCCCGGATCGCGCCAGCGGGTGGTGGACGCGGACCGCCAGCTGATCAGACTGGTCAACGAGTACCTTCCGCTCCCGGACGGCTCGGGCATCACGGTGCGGGCCGCCGACGCCCGTGCCGCGCTGGAGGCCACCGAGCCGTCCTCCGTCGATGTCCTGATCGCGGATGTCTTCGGGGGCACCCGAGTCCCCGCACATTTGACCACCGTGCAGTA
Organism: Streptomyces gobiensis; assembly: GCF_021216675.1. Taxonomy (NCBI): domain Bacteria; kingdom Bacillati; phylum Actinomycetota; class Actinomycetes; order Kitasatosporales; family Streptomycetaceae; genus Streptomyces; species Streptomyces gobiensis. Next base: position 5,566,454 of record NZ_CP086120.1, read on the forward strand.
CGCCCGCGCCGCCGCCCGCGTGCTGCGGCCGCACGGCGTCTATGTGGCCAACCTCGCCGACCGCGCCCCCTTTGGCTTCCTGCGCTCGCAACTCGCCACCCTCGGCGCGGTCTTCGCACAGCTGTGTCTGATCGCCGAGCCCACCGTGCTGCGCGGCCGCCGCTTCGGCAATACGATCCTGGCCGGCTCCCAGGCGGAGCTGCCGGTGGCCGAGATCGCCCGGCGCGCCGCCGCCGACGCCTTCCCGGCCCGGGTCGAGCACGGCTGCGCGCTGGAGCGTCTGACCGGAGACGCCCAGCCCGTTCAGGACGGTGCGGCGGTGCCCTCCCCCGAGCCCCCGGACGGCGCCTTCACCCTCGGCTGACCGGTTCCCGCCCCGGCCCGGCCGCTTTCGGCCCTCGCACGCCACCACCGCTCCTCCCACCCTGAAGCTACTCGTTGGTAATGTTCGGGCATGTCAGAGAACCTGCCCTCAATCGGCGAGATGCTGGCGGCCACCGTGCCGATGGCCCGCACCCTTAACCTCGACTTCACCGAGACCACGGTCGAGCGCGCCGTGGTCCGTCTCCCGGACCAGAGCGAATATCACAACCACGTCGGCGGCCCGCACGCCGGAGCGATGTTCACGCTCGCCGAGTCCGCCAGTGGTGCGATCGTTCTTGCCGCCTTCGGCGACCAGCTCTCCCGCGCCGTCCCGCTCGCCGTTCGCGCTGAGATCGGCTACAAGAAGCTCGCCATGGGCCCTGTCACCGCCACCGCCGAGCTCGGCCGGCCCGCCGCCGATGTCGTCAAGGAGCTGGACGCGGGGGAGCGGCCGGAATTTCCGGTGAATGTGGCCATCACCCGTGAGGATGGCGCTGTCACCGGAGAGATGACGATCGTCTGGACGCTCCGGCCGAACAGCTGACTGGCGCTGATCGGTTAGGCTTCCCGGCGTGTGTCCCTGTACCCGGGCGCACGCCGGGACAGCACACGTACGGGGAGGAAGCGGCGTTGGACATCCAGGGCTGGCTGGAGACGATTCCGCCGCTGGCGATTTACTCGCTGGTCACCGCGGTCATTCTGATTGAGATGCTCGGGGTGCCGCTGCCCGGCGAAATCATCCTGGTCAGCTCCGCGCTGCTCGCCTCGCAGGGCTATGTCGACCCGGTGTGGATCGGTATCTGCGCCACCATCGGCGCCGTCGTCGGTGACTCGCTGGGCTATCTCATCGGCCGCAAGGGCGGCAGGCCCCTCTTCGGCTGGCTCGGGAAGAAGTTCCCCAAGCACTTCTCGCCCGAGAACATCGCGTCGGCCGAGCGCTCCTTCGAGCGCTGGGGCGCCTGGGCGGTGTTCTTCGGCCGCTTTGTCGCCCTGCTGCGGATCTTCGCCGGGCCGCTCGCGGGCGTACTGCGGATGCCGTACTGGAAGTTCCTGTGCGCCGATGTGCCCGGTGGAATCCTCTGGGCGGGCGGCACGACCGCCGTTGTCTACTACGCCGGGGTGGTCGCGGAGGAATGGCTCAAGCGCTTCTCCTGGATCGGCCTGATCATCGCGGTGCTGGCCGGTGTCTGCTCGATGTGGATCGTCAAGCGCCGCGCGAAGAAGTCCGCGGCCCGGCGTGCCGCCAAGTCCGCCGCCGGGACCGAGACGGCGCGGGACACCGTCTCGGTCGCCGACTGAGCGGCCAGGACGTCAGCGACGGCCGTCTCCGGGTGACTCCTGGTGGGTGCGGACCAGTTCCTGGTACATCGCCGCGTTCACCTTGATGCCCTCGCGCTCCTCAGCGGTCAGCTCCCGCTTGACCTTCGCGGGCACCCCCGTGACCAGCGAGCCGGGCGGGATCTCCATGCCCTGCGGCACCAGCGCCTGCGCGGCGATCAGTGAACCGGCGCCGACGCGAGCGCCGTTGAGCACGGTGGCCCCCATGCCGACCAGCACATCGTCCTCCACCGTGCAGCCGTGCAGCACCGCGTTGTGCCCCACGGAGACCCGCTCCCCGACGCTGACCGGGAAGCCCGGGTCGACGTGCACGGTGCAGTTGTCCTGGATATTGCTGTCCGCCCCGATGTCGATGGGGCCGCAGTCACCACGCAGCACGGCGCCGTACCAGACGCTGGCCCCCGCGGCCAGTGACACCTCGCCGACCACCACGGAGGCCGGGGCCACATAGGCGTCCGCGTGCACCCTCGGCTCTTTGCCGCCCACAGCCGCTATCACCGCTCGCTGCACCATCTTCGTCGCTCACTTCTCTCGGTGTGCTCATCGCGCCTCTCCCCGCACCGTAAGCGATGGTGTGGGGTAAAGATCACAGCACACCCGTGGGCCAACCGGCTGGCGTGCCGATTACGGTGATCCCGTGCGATCGAGCCGGAACGCCTTCTCCGCGCTGCTCTCCCGGGCCGTGCACCGCACCTGGCGCTGGGCGCAGCAGGCGGGCGCCGTCACCGCCGAGCGGCCGGGCCCGTACGCCTTCCGCCGCATCGGCACCGGCACCCGGCTCGCCTTCCCGCAGGGCACTGTCTTCGGCACCCCCTGGATGGAGCTCGGTGACCACTGTGTCATCGGCGCGGAGGTGACGCTCACCGCCGGGATGATGCCGGATCTCGACCTCGGCCCGGACACCATTCTGCGGCTGGGCGACGGCGTGGTCCTGGGTCGCGGCAGCCATCTCATCGCCGATACGCAGGTGACGATTGGCGATGACGTCTTCTGCGGCCCGTACTGCTATGTGACCTCGACCAATCACTCCTACGACGACCCCCACGCCCCGGTCGGCAAGCAGTGGCCGCGCACCGCGCCGGTAGAGATCGGTGCGGGCAGCTGGCTCGGGCATGGCGCGGTGGTGCTGCCCGGGGCGCGGCTGGGCCGCAATGTGGTGGTGGCGGCCGGGTCGGTGGTACGTGGCGAGGTGCCGGATCACGCGGTGGTCGCCGGTGCCCCGGCCAAGGTCGTACGGCGCTGGGACCCCGAGGAGGGCTGGCGGCCACCGCTGCGTACCCCGCCGCCGGTGCCGGTGCCGGAGGGGATCAGCCCACAGGAACTGCTGGCGCTCGCGGAACTTGATACGGAGCGGTCCGCACCGGGCACACTGGACCCAGCAGCCGATCACTGACCGGCCGGGAGCCGGAGCCCGGAGGTGCACCGCCCGTGGATCCCCGTCTGTTGCGGATTCTGCTGGTCTCCATCGTGGCGCTGCAGGCCCTGGCGCTGCTGGTCTACGCGATCAAGCGGATCTAGCCGGCTCAGCCCGTGGCCACCGGCTCAGCCCGTGGCCAGCAGTACGGTCCCGGCCAGGGCCAGTCCCGCGCCCGCCGCCTGGACCGCACGCAGCCGCTCCTGGAGCATGCCGCGCGCGGCGAGTGCGGTGACGACCGGGTAGAGCGAGGCGAGCACCGCCGCGACCGTGACCGGGCCGTTCTGGGCGGCGAGCATATAGGTCCCGTTGGCCGCCACATCGGCCAGCCCGACCAGAGCCAGGGCGGGCACCGCGGCGCGCAGCGCGGGCCAGCCGTCCCCCGGCAGGGCGGGCACCCCACGGCGCAGCTGCACCAACAGCGCCGCGCCGCCGACCATGACATTGAGCACCCGCTGGACAAACAGCGCGAGGAACAGTCCGGCCATGGTCGTCGAGGCGTGCTCGATCAGGGCCATCACCGAGCCGAAGCCGAAGGCCGCGACCAGCGTCAGCACGATCGTCTGCCGTGGCACCGGCGCTCCGCCCCGCTGTGGGCCGCAGGCCAGCACCACCCCGGTCACCGCGACAAGGATGCCCGTGATCTGCAGCCACCCGGGGCGCTCGCCCAGCGCGAGCCCGACACCGACGGGCACCGCCACACCGCCCAGCGCGCCGAGCGGGGAGACCACGCCCATCGGGCCCAGCGCCAGCGCACGGTAGAAGGCGAGCATGCCGATCGGGCCGACGACGCCCGCCGCGACGGCGAACCACAGCTGGGGGCCGAACTCGCTCCAGCCGCCCGTCGCGATCACGATCGCGCCCAGCACGGCCGCGGCCAGGATCTGCGAGACCACGACGACCGTCAGCGCTGACATACGCCGGGTCAGCAGCCCGCCGCCAAAGTCGGCCAGTCCCCACATCAGGCTGGTGGCCAGGGCTAGAACGGCGGTCATCGGGCACCTCGCAGTACAGTATGTTGAACGATTGAGTCCAGCACACCGTAGTGCAGCATATTGCACTCTCTTATGCAAAATATTTGATGCCCTTGGAGGGGGCCCGTGACAGACCTCGACCACCTCACGCAGTCGCTCGCCCGCAATCTCAAGCGGCTGCGCACGGAGCGCGGCTTCACCCTGGACGCGCTCGCCGCCCGGGCCGGAGTCAGCCGGGGCATGCTCATCCAGATCGAGCAGGCCCGTACCAACCCCAGCGTCGGCACCGTGGTGAAGGTCGGCGACGCGCTCGGCGTGAGCATCACCAGCCTGCTCGACTACGACCAGGAGCCGAAGGTACGCATCGTGCCCGCCGAACAGGCGGTACGACTGTGGTCCACGGAGGCGGGCAGCCACAGCACCCTGCTCGCCGGAGCGGAGGCCCCCGGCCCGCTGGAGCTGTGGTCCTGGCGGCTGATGCCCGGCGACAGCAGTACCTCCGACCCGCACCCGGTCGGCACAACCGAACTGCTCCATGTCAGGGCGGGCGTGCTCACCCTCTCGGTGGACGGCGAGGACCATCAGGTGCCCGCCGGGACCTCGGCCTCCTTTGAATCCCATGTCCCGCACGGCTACCGCAACGACGGCGACCAGCCCGTCGAGATGACCCTGGCGGTCTCCGTCCCGGCCCCGGGCTGACCGCCCCTCAGCCCAGCCGGGGAATCTCCATCGCGGGGCAGCGGTCCATCACCATCTCCACCCCGGCCGCACGGGTGCGCTCATACGCCGCTTCGTCGATCACTCCCAGCTGGAACCAGACCGCCTTCGCCCCGATCGCCACCGCCTCGTCCGCGATCTGCCCGGCCAGCTCGGAGTTGACGAACACATCGACAACATCCACCGGGAAGGGGATCTCCGCCAGCGTCGCGTAGCCCCGTTCCCCCCGCACCGTCTCCGCCCTGGGATGGACAGGCACCACACGCTTCCCGAAGCCCCGCAGGACCTGGGCCACGCCATAGGCCGCGCGCCCGGTGTTGTTCGACAGGCCGACCACCGCCCAGGTGTCACCCGCCGAGGTCAGAATCCTGCGTACCGTCGATGCGTCCGCGTACATATCCCGCTCAACCAGCACCCCCACCGGGTCATTCCCGGCGGCCGCGCCGGGCGGCATAGGGTGGCCGGATGCAGGAGCGATATGTGACGGTCGCCGGTGAGGGCGTGCACGAGACCGAGGTCAGCCGCTCGCGTTTCATCTGCGCGCTGGCCCCCGCCGCCACCGAGCAGGAGGCGCAGGACTTCGTCGCACGCGTCCGCGAAGAGCACCCGGCCGCCAGCCACAACTGCTACGCCTATGTCCTCGGCACCGACGGCGGCGTCCAGAAGGCCAGCGACGACGGCGAGCCCGGCGGTACCGCCGGAGTTCCCATGCTCCAGATGCTGCTGCGCCGCGAAGTCCGCTATGCGGTGGCGGTCGTCACCCGCTACTTCGGCGGCACCAAGCTCGGCGCGGGCGGACTGATCCGCGCGTACGGCGGCGCGGTCGGCGCAGCCCTCGACACCCTGGGCACTGTCACCAGGCAGCGGTTCCGGCTGGTCAGCGTCACCGTCGACCACCAGCGGGCGGGCAAGCTCGAGAACGAACTGCGGTCCACCGGGCGCTCCGTGCGCGACGTGCGCTACGGCGCCGAGGTCACCATCGAGCTCGCACTGCCCGAATCCGGCCTCGGCGCCTTCCGGGCCTGGCTCGCCGACAGCACCGCGGGAACGGCCCGTACCGAGCTCGGCGCAGAGGCGTACGGAACGCTCTGAAGCCCGATGCCCGGGAGGCGGCGCACGCTGTCAGTGGCTGGGCTTAGGGTCATGGACCATGCGTCTGCTGCACACATCCGACTGGCACCTGGGCCGGAGCTTTCACCGGGTGAGCCTGCTGGCCACCCAGGAGAGCTTTATCGACCATCTCATCGCCACCGTGCGCGAGCAGCGGGTCGACGCGGTGCTCGTCGCCGGGGACATCTACGACCGGGCCGTGCCGCCGCTGGCCGCCGTCGATCTCTTCGATGACGCCCTGCACCGCCTGTCGGCGCAGGGCGTCCCCGCCATCATGATCTCCGGCAATCACGACTCAGCCCGGCGGCTGGGCGTCGGCGCCCGGCTCATCGGGCAGGCGGGCATCCACCTGCGTACGGACCCGGCGGGCTGCGCCACCCCCGTCGTCCTCGCCGATGACCATGGCGAGGTCGCCTTCTACGGTCTGCCCTATCTTGAACCCGCCCTGGTCCGTGACCACTTCGGTGCCGAGCGGGCCGGGCATCCGGCTGTCCTCGGCGCCGCCATGGACCGGGTGCGCGCCGATCTCGCCGACCGCCCCGCCGGGACCCGTTCCGTCGTTCTCGCCCATGCCTTCGTCACCGGCGGCGAACCGTCCGACAGCGAACGCGACATCACCGTCGGAGGGGTCGCCTCCGTCCCGGCCACCGTCTTCGACGGTGTCCATTACACGGCACTGGGCCATCTGCACGGCTGCCAGACCATCACCGACCGGGTGCGGTACTCCGGTTCGCCGCTCGCCTACTCCTTCTCCGAGGCCCAGCACCGCAAGTCCATGTGGCTGGTCGACCTCGGCGCCTGTGGCCAGGTGCACGCCGAGCGCGTGGACTGCCCGGTGCCGCGCCCGCTGGCCCGGATCCGCGGACGGCTCGCTGAGCTGCTGGCCGATCCCGGGCTGGAGCGGCACGAGGAGTGCTGGGTCGAGGCCACCCTCACCGACCCGGTCCGCCCAGCGGAGCCGATGGCCCGGCTGGCCGCCCGCTTCCCGCATGTGCTCAGCCTCGCCTTCGAGCCCGAGCGGTCGCCCGACGACCCCCTGGTCTCCTACGCCCAGCGGATGCGCGGCCGCACCGACCGGCAGATCGCCGAGGACTTCGTCGCCCATGTCCGGGCCGGGCGGGGCCCCGATGCCCAGGAACGCACCGTGCTCACCGCCGCCTTCGACACCGTCCGCGCCGACAGCACCCTGGCAGAGGTGCCCCGTTGAGACTGCACCGCCTCACCCTCACCGCCTTCGGACCCTTCGGGGACACACAGCACATTGACTTCGACGCGCTGTCCACGGCGGGGCTCTTCCTGCTGCACGGAGCCACCGGCGCCGGTAAGACCTCCGTGCTGGACGCCGTGTGTTACGCGCTGTACGGGGGTGTGCCCGGCGCCCGGCAGAGCCAGGGACAGAGCAGGCTGCGCAGCGATCACGCGGCCGCCGGCACGCCCACGGAGGTCATCTTGGACCTCACCCTCGGCGAGCGGCGGCTGGAGATCACCCGCCGCCCCGAGCAGCCCCGGCCCAAACGGCGCGGCAGCGGCTTCACCACCGGCAAAGCACAGTCCTGGCTGCGCGAGTACGATCCGGCCACCGGCCAGTGGCGGGCGCTGAGCCGCTCCCACCAGGAGATCGGCGAGGAGATCGGCCAGCTCCTCGGCATGAGCCGCGACCAGTTCTGCCAAGTCGTGCTGCTCCCGCAGGGCGACTTCGCCCGCTTTCTGCGCGCCGGGGCCGAGGAGCGCGGCCAGCTGCTCGGCCGCCTCTTCGACACCCGCCGCTTCGCCGCCGTCGAACGGCACCTCACCGAGCTGCGTGGCACTGCCCAGCAGCGGGTCCGTGCCGCGGACGAGCGGCTGCTCACGCTCGCCCACCGCATGCAGCAGGCCGCCGACAGCGGGGACGGCGTGGGCAACCACCCCCTGCCCGAGCTGGTCCCCGGCGACCCCGGACTCGCCGACGCCGTGCTGGAGTGGGCCGCCATCGCCCGTACCGACGCCCGCGAACGCCGCGCCATCACCGCCCACGCCGCCCACGCCGCCGAAGCCGCGCACCGCATGGCACAGCAGCGCCTCACCGACGCCCGGGACCTGGCCCGCCTCCAGCGCCGGCACGCCGATGCCCGGCAGCGCGCCAAGGCGCTGGCCGCACGGTCCGGCGAACGCGCACAGGCCCGGGCCCACCTGGAGCGCGCCCGCGCCGCCGACACGGTCGCCCCGGCCCTCCGCATACGGGAGGCCGCCGCCACCGAGCACCGGGAGGCCGCCGCCGCCGAGCAGCACGCCCGCCACCGGCTGCCCGCTCACCTCGCGCAGGCCCCCGGCGAGCAGCTGGCCGCGCGGGAGCGCGAGACCCGCCAGGAGCTCGGCTCACTGGCCGCCGCCCGCCGGGCCGAGCAGCGCAGCGCGGCCATCACCGCTGAACTGGCGGCCCTGGAACGGGAGGCGGGCGCCGACGACGATCTGCTGCGCGAGGCCGAGGACTGGCTCGCCGGCTGGAGCACCCTGCGCGAGGCCCACCAGCAGCGCGTCAACCGCGCCCAGGAAGCCGCCACCCGGGCCGAACAACTCGCCGGTCAGCTCGCCCCCGCCCGGCACCGGCTGGACGCCGCCCGGCGGCGCGACCGGCTGCACAGCGAAGTCCGCACGGCCGAGGACACCCTCCTGCACGCCCGCGAACGTTCCGCCAGCGCCCATGAGCACTGGCTCGACCTCAAGGACCGCCGGCTGCGCGGTATCGCCGCCGAGCTCGCGGCCGCGCTGCGCGACGGCGAGCCCTGCGCCGTCTGCGGATCCACTGAGCACCCCGACCCTGACCCGGGCCGTACGGGCGAAGGGCACATCGACCGGCAGACCGAGGAAGCGGCGCTGACCGCCTATCAGCTGGCCGAAGAACGCCGCGAACGCGCCGAGAACACCCTGCGTTCCCTGCGCGAAGCCCTCACGCTCTCGGCCGCCGAAGCGGGCGAAGCGCCCATCAGCGAACTCGCCGCCACCGCCGAGGCGCTGGAGACCGAGCACACCACCGCCCGGCAGACGGCCGCCGACGCCCATGCGGCGCGCGAGACCCTGGAACGCGCCGAGCGCGAACACACCGAACGGCTCGCCGCCCAGCGTGACGCGGGACGCCGCAGCGCCGCCCGCACCTCACAGCGCGAGACACTGCTGCGCGAGCAGACCGCCTTGGACCGGGAGATCAGCCAGGCCAAGGGGGGCGCCGTGACCGTCGCCGAACAGGCCGCCACCCTGGAACGGCTGGCCGGTGCCCTCGCCGACGCGGCCGGGGCCGCAGCGCGGGTGGAGACCACCGCGCTGCGTTTGAAGGAGGCGGACGCCCAACTGGCCAACGCCGCCTACCGGGCCGGTTTCGATACCCCACGGGCGGCAGCCGACGCGGCGCTCACCGCGGACCGGCAGCGCGAGCTGCAACGCCGCCTCGATGACTGGCAGGCCGAGGAGCGGACGCTGGCCGCCGAGTTCGCCGACCCCGAGCTGCAGGCCGCCGCCGGGCAGCCGCCCGCCGACCCGGACGCCGCGCGGCAGCAAGCCGACCAGGCCACCAGGCGCCAGCGGTCGGCCGACGCCGCCGACGCCGCCGCCCGCGCCCGGTGCGCCGACCTCGACCGGCTCTCCATCCAGGCCGAGGCCGACGCCCGCGGCCTCGCACCGCTGCGCCGCGAGCACGACGGCATCGCCCGGCTCGCGGGTCTGGCCGCCGGGACCTCCGCCGAGAACGAACGCAAGATGCGCCTGGAGTCCTATGTGCTGGCCGCCCGGCTGGAACAGGTCGCCGCCGCGGCCAGCGTCCGCCTCCAGCAGATGTCCGCGGGCCGGTACACCCTCGTCCACTCCGACGAGCGGGCCAGCCGGGGCGCCCGCTCCGGACTGGGACTCCATGTCGTGGACGCCTGGACCGGCCATGAGCGCGACACCGCCACCCTCTCCGGCGGCGAGACCTTCTTCGCCTCCCTCGCCCTCGCCCTCGGCCTGGCCGATGTGGTCAGCGATGAGGCCGGCGGCATGCGACTCGACACCCTCTTCATCGACGAGGGCTTCGGCAGCCTCGACGAGCAGACCCTCGACGAGGTCCTGGAAGTCCTCGACTCACTGCGCGACCGCGACCGCAGCGTCGGCATCGTCAGCCATGTCGCCGATCTGCGGCTGCGCGTCCCCGCCCAGCTGGAGGTGGTGAAGCGCCGGTCGGGATCGGCGGTGCGGCAGCGGGGGAGCGGGTAAGGCATCCGGGGACGGGGACGGGGGCGGGGCGGGGGCGGACGGTCAGAGAGCCGACAGCTCCGCCACCAGATCGTCCAGCCCCAGTGAGCCCTGTGACAGCGCGGCCATATGCCACGTCTTCGCGTCAAAGCCGTCACCATGGGCTCTGCGGGCCGCTTCCCGCCCCTGCAGCCAGGCGCGTTCCCCCAGCTTGTAACCGATCGCCTGCCCCGGCATCCCCAGATAGCGGACCAGCTCGCTCTCCACAAAGTCCGCCGGACGCCCGCTGTGCGTCCCGAAGAACTCCTGCGCCAGCTCGGGCGTCCACCGCTCACCCGGGTGGAACGGCGAGTCAGCCGGGATCCGCAGTCCCAGATGCATACCGATATCCACGATCACCCGTGTCGAGCGCATCATCTGCGCGTCCAGATAGCCCAGCCGGCGCTCCGCGTTGGTCAGAAAGCCCATCTCATCCATCAGCCGCTCCGCGTACAGCGCCCAGCCCTCCATATTGGCGCTGACGCCGCCCACCGTCGTCTGATAGCGGGACAGATCCTCGGCGACATGGGCCCACTGGGCCAGTTGCAGATGGTGGCCCGGCACCCCTTCGTGGTACCAGGTGGTGACCAGGTCATACACCGGGAAGCGTGTCTCGCCCATGGTGGGCAGCCAGGTGCGTCCCGGACGGGAGAAGTCCAGCGACGGCGGTGTGTAGTACGGCGCCGCGGCGCTGCCCGGCGGGGCGATCATCGACTCGACGCGCTTGACCCGGGCCGCCAGCTCGAAGTGTGTGCCGTCCAGCGCCTCGATTGCCTCGTCCATGATGGTCTGGAGCCACTCCCGGACCGCATCGACGCCCTCAACCGCCTCGCCATGGGTATCGAGATGGCGCAACGCCGCCCAGGGAGTCGCGGCACCCGGCAGGACCTTCGCTGCCTCGGCCCGCATCTCCGCGTGGATACGGTGGTATTCGGCCCACCCGTAGGCGTAGGCCTCCTCCAGGTCCAGATCGGTACCGTTCCAGTAACGCGCCCAGCGCGCGTAGCGCTCCCGGCCCACGGTCTCCGGAGCGCCCACGATCCCCGGTGCGTACTCCTCGCGCAGCCAGTCCCGCAACGCGCCCACCGCGGCGGTCGCCGCACGGGCCGCCGAAGCCAGCTCGGCCCGCTGCGGCTGCGGCCCTTCAGCGGCGAAGGTGGCGAACCAGCTCTCCCCGGCGCCGTTGCCTGTCCACGCGCCCAACTGCCCGATGACCGTGGTCACCTGCCGGGGACCGGCCGGCAGCCGCTTCGCCAGCCCCGCGGTCAGCGAGGCACGGTACCCCTCCAGGGCCGCGGGCACGGCGAACAGCCGCTGTGCGATGGCCGCCCAGTCCTCATCCGTCGCCGTCGGCATCACGGTGAAGATGGAGCGCACCGCGTGCACGGGGGAGTGGAGATTGCTCACCGCCCGCAGGCTCTCGTCCGCGTCATGGATGGCCAGTTGCGCGGTCAGCCGCTCGCGCAGCAGCCGTGCGCAGCGCCGTTCGGCGTCGCTGTCACCGCCCGGCCGTGCCTCGGCCTCGGCGAGCCGCCGCAAGGTCGCGCGGGCCAGCGCGGCGATGGCCTCCTGGCCCGCCGGTGAGTAGTCGGGCAGCCGGCCGGCGCACTCGGGGATACCGAGATACGTTCCCTCGATCGGATCGAGCTCGACGAGCGCGTCGACATAGGCGTCGGCGACCTGACGCGGCAGTGGTGCGGAGTTCATGGCTTCGGACATGCGGACCATCTTCATACGAATGGCCCCGCCGCGTCACCGACATAGGATTTTACGATCCTGACGGGTTTTACGATCCTGACGGGGCGGGTGGCGGCAGCAGCGGGCCACAGGACCACTGCTGGAAGATCAGCCGGGTCTCGACCCGGGCCACCTCCTTGCGCGAGGTGAACTCATCGATCACCAGCCGCTGCAGATCAGCGGTCCCGGTCACCGCCACATGCACCAGATAGTCGTCCGGACCGGCCAGGTGGAACAGCGCCCGGGACTCCGGCAGCGCCCGGATCCGTTCCACGAACGGCCCGATCAGCTCCCGGCGGTGCGGGCGCACCTGCACCGAGAGCAGCGCCTCCAGCGAGCGCCCAAGCTTGGCCGGATCCAGTCGCAGCTCATGTCCGAGAATCACCCCACTGCGCCGGAGCCGCCCCACCCGGTCCAGACAGGTCGAAGGGGCCACTCCCACGGTGGCGGCAAGGTCGCGGTAGGTGGTCCGGGCATCGTTCTGTAGCAGCCGCAGAATCTCCAGATCGACCGGATCAAGACTTACAGAATCAGCCACTGGCCGAACGTAGCACGGCCGATCGCCGCGGCCGGGCGGCGCGTGTTCAGTATTCCGCCATGGAGACGACGCATCGTTCACCGAGGTCCCTGGCCACCGAGGCTGTGCACGCCGGACGCGACGACCTCGCCGCGCTGGGCCTGCACGCCGCCCCCCTCGATCTGTCCACCACGTACCCCTCCCATGACAGCCGGGCCGAGGCCGCCCGCCTGGACGAGTTCGCCGCCACCGGCGCCCTGCCGCAGGGGCCGCCCGTCTACGCCCGTCTGGACAACCCCACCGTGGCCCGCTTCGAGCGGGCCCTCGCCCGGCTGGAGGGCACCGAGTCCGCGGTCGCCTTCGCCAGCGGCATGGCGGCCCTGAGCGCCGTCCTGCTCGTACGCGGATCGGCCGGGCTCCGGCATGTGGTGGCGGTACGGCCGCTGTACGGCTGCAGCGACCATCTCCTCAGCGGCGGGCTGCTGGGCACCGAGGTCACCTGGGCCGACCCCGCCGACGGCCCGGCCGGGATCGCCAGGGCCATCCGCCCCGATACCGGCCTGGTCATGGTGGAGACCCCGGCCAACCCGACCCTGGCCGAGCTGGATCTGACGGCCCTCGCCCAGTCCTGCGGTTCGGTGCCGCTGCTGGCCGACAACACCTTCGCCACCCCGGTGCTGCAGCGCCCGGCCGCACACGGTGCCAGGCTGGTGCTGCACAGCGCGACCAAGTATCTGGGCGGGCACGGCGATGTCCTGGGCGGCGTCATCGCCTGCGATGAGGAGCTCGCGCGGCAACTGCGCCAGGTCCGCTTCGCCACCGGCGGTGTGCTGCACCCGCTCGCCGGCTATCTGCTGCTGCGGGGTCTGTCCACCTTGCCCATACGGGTCAGGGCGCAGTCCGCGACGGCCGCCGAACTGGTACGGCGGCTGGCGGCGGACCCGCGGATCGCCCGGGTCCACTACCCCAGTCTCGGCGGCGCCATGGTCGCCTTCGAGGTGCACGGTGATCCGCACGAGGTGATCGCCGGAGTGCGGCTGATCACTCCGGCGGTCAGTCTCGGCAGCGTCGACACCCTGATCCAGCACCCCGGCTCGATCAGCCACCGGATCGTCGCCGAGGATGACCGCCGCACCGGCGGCATCAGCGAGAAGGTGCTGCGCATGTCCGTCGGCCTGGAGGACGCCGATGACCTGTGGGCCGACCTGGATACGGCCCTCAGCGCCCTTCCGTCCCAGCGGCGGCCGGAACCGCAGCCAGCCGGGCGCTGATCACCAGGGTGCCCTCCTCGATCTGGTAGTCCAGCGGCAGCCCCAGACCGCGCATCGCGGCGACCATGGCGGTGTTGGAGGACTGGGTGACGGCGTACACGTTCTCGCACCGGGCTTCCACGGCGAGTGCGACCAGCCGCCCCAGCAGCTCCGCGCCGATCCCCCGGCGCTGCCAGCCGTCCTCGACGAGGAGGGCCACCTCGGTCTCATCCCCGTCCCACAGCAGATGGCCGAGGGCCACGAGCCGACCCGGGGCCGTCTCCACGGCGAGCGTGCGGCCGAACCGGGGGGAGAGCAGATGCCCGAGGTAGCGGTCCGCGTCACTGACCGGGCCGTGGTAGCGCATCGCCAGGGTACGGTCCGAGCAGCGTTCGTGCATCGCCCGGGCGGCGGCCAGATCCCGGGTGTCGGCCCGGCGAACCGTGATCGCGTTGCCCGCCGGAAGGCTGAGCACGTCCCGGCGCCGTGGCACCCGCTGACCGAGCCGGGCGTCCAGCTCGACCAGCGCCCGGGCGCGGGCGAACTCGGTCGGGGTGAAGGGCAGCTGGGGCCGCTCGATGACGATGGAGCCACCGGCCGGGTCCGGCAGCCGCAGCACCGTCTCCTCCAGCGCCCCTTCCGCCGGTACCGGTTCACCCAGTGGCGCTCCGCTCAGCGAGCTGGCGGGCAGCGAACGGATCGTGCAGCGGCCCAGCAACTGACGTAGTGCCAGCGGCAGTTCTGAGGTGTCCAGCGCGGTACGGGTCGCCATGCCGAGCACCCGGGTGGGCGCGTCGACCAGATCGTGCGCGTCGGCCCGCTCCAGCCAGGTGTTCTCACCGCCCCCGGCGGCCGCCAGCCGGGTCAGCTCCTGTGGCTCCAGTGACCGCGGCGTGCGCAGCAGAAACTCATCCACGGTCGCTTCGCCCAGTGGATGGGTCTGCAGCGCCAGGATGTCCACCCGCCGGTCGGCCAGCTGGGTGCAGAGCGCGGCCAGGGAGCCGGGTTCGTCACGTACGGTCGTCCGCATCCGCCACAGCACCGTCTCGCCACCCGGCTCGGGGCGTCGCTCGTCCGCTGTCGCGGTGCTGGTATCGAGGGGCGGCGGCGCATGCGTATGACGCCGTGCCCACCAGGCGTGGAACCCGGCCGTCGCCAGCAGTACGACGGCGGAGGCGATGAGCAGCACGGGGCCGTCCCGCCCGTTGAGAACCGTCTTGGCGACGCTGTCCGCTACGGTGACCGCGGTGAAAAGCGCCGCGAGTTCGACGAGGTCACGGCGCCAGTGGTGGCGCCGGAGTGCGGGTGTGCGAGCAGAGGAATCAGCCATGCTCGCCACCTTGGGCCATGGGTGTTGCCTGATCACGAACGAACTGTGACCGATGGGTTAAGGGGGATCTGGATCTCTTGTGTCCGTTTCAACCACTCTGTACGAGGTGTCGCAGGACCCGGCCGCAGCGTCGTGCGTAGGCCCGCTGGAAGAGGGTGATCAGCGGTCCCGCAGCCCGGGTCCACCACACCCCGGGCACGCTGAACGAGCTCACGGTCAGCCACACCGAACCGTCCTCCTCCGCGCTGACGACGAACGCCTCCTCCCCGACCTCGGGATGGCCCGGCAGGGTGCCGTAGCCGAAACCGGCGCGACGCTCCTCCTCGACGGCCCACACCACACGGCACGGGCCATGCACCCGCAGCCATCCGACACCCAGGCCGACCACGACGCGCACACTCTCAGCCGCCTGCTCAGCGTCCGCGTCGACGGTCACACCCATCGCCCGGTGCATCCGCCACTCCAGCACGGCACGGGCCGCGGTCCGGAAACAGCCCTCGCCGGCGCCGAGACGGGTACGGACGTGAAGGTGCCGGTATCCGGCCGGCCGTTCGCCGCGCTGTGTCGCCCCGGTCTCGGCGTAGCTGAAGTCTTCCGTCACCAGCCGAGTATCGCTCACTGCCCGACCCGGCCCGGCTGCAACACCTGGGTGAACAGCACCGCGCCGCCCTCCTCGCGCAGCCGCACCGTCAGTTCGCCGCTCTCTGCGTCGATATCGACCTGGCCGAAGAACTGCCCGCCCTTGCTGGGCGGCACGTTGGCCTCGGCTGGCGCCTTGATAAAGGACTGCTCAGGGCCGAAGGTGGCGTCCAGCTTCACCGCGGGGAAACCGCCCGCGTTGAGCGGCCCGGACACAAACTCCCAGAAGGGCGCGAAGTCTTTGAAGGCCGCCCGCGAGGGGTCGTAGTGCTGCGCCGAGGTGTAGTGGACATCGGCCGTGAACCACACCGTGCCGGTGATCCGCCAGTGTTTGATGTGCCGCAGCAGCTCGGCGATCTGCAGCTCCCGGCCCAGCGGGGCACCCGGATCACCCTGGGCGATCGCTTCGAAGTTCTCCGGCCCGTCCGCGACGACCAGTCCCAGGGGCATATCCGAGGCGATCACCTTCCACACCGCCCGCGACCGGGACAGCGCCCGCTTCAGCCAGGCCAGCTGCCGCTCACCGAGGACGCCCTGGGATTCCTGCGGCTGGCGGCCCGGCGAGTTGGCGTTGCGATAGGTGCGCATATCGAGCACAAAGACATCAAGCAGCGGCCCGTGGTGCACCACCCGGTACACCCGGCCGTCCTCGTCTTCCGGCGGCAGCGTGCTCAGCGGAAAGTACTCGCTGAACGCCCGCCGCGAACGGGCGGCCAGCACCTCCACGCTCTTCTCGGTATACCGGTCATCGTCCAGGATCTCGCCCGGATACCAGTTGTTGACCACCTCATGGTCGTCCCACTGGGTGATCGAGGGCACCTGAGCGTTGAACCGCCGCAGATTCTCATCCAGCAGGTTGTAGCGGAAATTCCCCCGGAACTCGGCGAGCGTCTCGGCGACCTTGGACTTCTCCTCGGTGGTGACATTGCGCCAGACACCGCCGTCCGGGAGCCGCACCACCGGCTCGATCGGGTTGTCCGCGTAGACCGTATCGCCGCTGTGCAGAAAGAAGTCCGGGTCCAGGCGCCGCATCTCTTCGAAGACGGGGAAGCCCCCACGGTCCGGATTGATGCCCCAGCCCTGCCCCGCCACATCACCCGACCACAGAAAACGCACCCCTGCCCGGCGCCCGGCCGGTGCGGTACGGAAGGTGCCGTACACCGGCTCACCCATGCGCCGCGGGTCCCCGGGGTCGCTGAGCAGCACCCGGTAGTGGATCTGCTCACCCGGCGGCAGCCCACGCAGCACGGTCCTCCCGGTGAAGTCCGTGCCAGGGCCGATCAGGGGACCCCGCCAGCACCGCGGATCGCGGAACGACTCGGTCGCGGATGTCTCGACGACCATCCGGGCCGGCCGGTCGGAGCGCACCCACACCAGCCCGGACGAGGAGGTGACATCGCCGGCCTGAACCCCCCAGCGTGCACCGGGCCGCCCCGTCAGCGCCTGCGCGGGCGCGTAACCGATGAGCGCGGCGGGCAGTGTGAGCGCCGCGGATGTGGCCAGCGAGCCACGCAGCACCGCGCGCCGACCAGGCTTGGCAGCGATGGACGAGCCGCCCTGTGTCATAAACGAGCCTCCTGTGCTGCGGGATTCCCATGGAACCGGGATTCCCATGGAACACGGCAGGAACACGGGCAGGCCCAACGCAGGACGGCATTCTCGTGACAAACGCGTGTGCGTCAGCCGAACCCGCCCCGGGAACAGCCGCGGCCCGGCGTCCCTACGCCGCCCGGACCAGGGCCGGTGCGCGCACCGTGTCGAGAATGACCCGGGTGACCAGTGCCGGATCATCGTTCATCGGCACATGCCCGCACCCGGGCAGCCGCACCAGCCGGGCACCCGGTATGGCCCGTTTGGCCCGTATTCCCTGACGGGGCAACAGCAGTCGGTCACGGGTACCCCAGCCGATCGTCACCGGGACATCCGGCACATTGTCGGAGAACACCACGCCCGGCCGCCGCCCGGCCGCCAGGGTGGGCTCGAATCCGGGCGCCTCCCGCAGCGCGTGGGTCTCGGCGATGACAGCCTCGGCCGAACGGCGGCCGGGCCGGGCGTATATGGCGCCGGCTATCGCGGCGCGCCCGACCGCCGTACGGGCCAGCCGCGCCACCACCGGCGGGGGCAGCGCACTCGCCCCGATACGCATCCCGCTCAGCACGCCGAAGGCGTAGCGCCGCTCCGGCTCCGTCCAGAACCCGGCGGGGGACAGCGCGGTGACCGAGCGCACCAGCCGCTCGCGGCCGAGCTCCAGCGCCAGCAGACCGCCCAGTGAATTCCCGGCGACATGCGGCCGGTCCACGCCCAGCGCCGCGCATATCTCCCGCAGCAGCGGAACCACCGTGCCCAGGTCATAGGCGTAGCCATCGGGCAGCGCCGGTGACTGGCCGAAACCCGGCAGATCCAGCGCTATCACGTCGTACGAGGCGGCGAGAGCGCTCGTCACCGGTTCCCACGCCTGCAGATGATGTCCGATCCCGTGCAGCAGGACCAAGGGCTCACCGGCACCGCGCCGTTCATAGGCCACCGTGAAGTCGGGCCGTCCGGCGGGTGAGACACAAACGAAGGACACGGGACCAGTCATCACAAGCTCCTTGTCGCGACGGGACGTCAATTTCATCGACACCCTGTCAGTAACTGCGGCCGTGCGGAAGGCGGAGAAGAGCCGCCTGGACAGAGCCGGTTTCCGTCAGGTGGGATGCTCCCGTGGCAGACGACAGCGTGACCGAGGTCTTCGAGGAACACCGTCCGACCCTGCTGGGGGTGGCCTACCGGATGCTCGGCCGGGTGGCCGACGCCGAGGACGTGGTTCAGGAGTCCTGGCTGCGCTGGTCCGCCGCGGACCGTACCGGTGTACGCGAACCTCGCGCGTATCTGGTCCGCGTCACCACCCGGCTCGCCATCGACCGGCTGCGCCAGGCCAAGGCCCGCCGGGAGTCCTATGTCGGTCCCTGGCTGCCCGAGCCGCTGGTGACCGATCTGGGCGGCACCGTCCCGGACACCGCGGAGCGCGCGGTGCTCGCCGAATCTGTCTCACTGGCCGTGCTGGTGGTGCTGGAATCGCTTTCCCCGCTGGAGCGGGCGGTGTTCGTGCTCCGCGAGGCTTTCGGCTTCCCCTACGCCGAGATCGCCACCGCCCTGAAGCGCGGTGAGGCGGCCGTACGGCAGCTCGCGGGCCGCGCCCGCCGCCATGTCGAGGAACGTAGGCCGCGCTTCGATGTCGACCCCGCCCAGCAGCGCGACCTCACGGAGCGGTTCCTTGCCGCCGCCACCGGCGGCGACTTGGCGGGGCTGCTCGCCGTTCTCGCGCCCGATGTGCGGCTGATCGGGGACGGCGGCGGCAAGGCCAAGGCCCCGCTGCGGGTCATCGAGAGCGCCGACAAGGTCGGCCGCTTCCTCGCGGCCGTCGGACCGACCCCGCTGTCCGGCCTCGGCTTCGCCTTCCTGGAGCTCAACGGCGCCCCCGCGGTGCTCGCCACCACTGAGGGGCGCCCGTACACCGCCTTTGTTCTCGATATCGCTGATGGCCGCGTTCAATCTGTCTACGTCATGACAAACCCGGATAAGATCGCCCATCTGGCGGCGCAGCCGCTCTAGCCCGCCGACGCCCCCGGCACCGCTCTCCCCGGCGGCCGCCGATGTTACGGCGGCGGCGTATGGGGGGCGTATGGGGGGCGTATGGGGCTGAGTCCGCATGCCGGATTGGTCTTGACCAAGGGATGGGGCCGTCCTATGGTCACAGGCATACGCAACAACCTTTAAAAAACAAGCGCGCGTAAACCCCGCTGGGGACACGGCTATTGCGGAGGTAAGGGTGGGGACCACGCAGTTGGAGACGGTGCCGGAGCCGAAGTACTGGCATCTGAAGACCGTGCTCGCTGAGGCGCTCGACTCCGAGTTCGCGGTCGGGCAGATCCTGCCGAACGAACGGGAGCTCGCCGCCCGTTACGGGGTCGCCAGGGCGACTTTGCGACAGGCCCTGGAACAGCTTGAGTTCGAAGGCCGGCTGCAGCGCCGCCGTGGCGTGGGCACCACCGTCGCCCCGCCGCGCGTCGGCGTGGACGTCGCCCCCGTAGAGGACAGCTGGCCCGGCGCGCCCGGCGACGCCTGGCAGACCGACGGCTGCGAGGAGGTGTCGCCGCCCGCCCGGGTCGCCCGGCTGCTCGACGCGTCCACCACGGAGCCCGTGTCCGCGGTGCGCCGCACCCGCAGGGCACACGGCCAGACCGTCGCGACCGAGCTCCTGTACGTCCCGTGCGCCGCCACCCCCGGCATATCCGGCAGCGGAGCGGCCCGCGGCCACGCCGCGCTGCGTGCGCTGCACCATCTGGAGCTCGAAGGCCAGGAGCGCTCCGTGGAGTTGGGCTCCGCCCGCGCCGATGACGCCCGGCAGCTGGACCGGCTGCCCGGCGCCCCCGTTCTCGTCGTCACCACCCGCTATCTCTCCGGCGGCGCCACCATGGCGGTCGCGGTCTCGACGTATCGGGCCGACACCTGCCGGCTCACCTTCGGCGACACCGGCGCCGTGGAGCTCCTGGCGAGCTGACGGCCACAGGGGAGCCCGGGGGCGTCAGCCGCGCATGGCGCCCTCCAGCGCGAACAGTTGCTCCTCGACATGGTCGAGCGCCAGCCGCAGCGCCCCCGTCGCGACGGCTGCTTCGCCCAGCACCGACAGTGCGACGCGCGGCGGGCGCAGACAGTAGCGCGCCAGCTCATCGCGGAGGGGATCCAGCACCCCGTCCAGCCCGGCGGCCCAGCCGCCGACCACCACCAGTTCCGGGTCCAGCGCCAGCACCAGCGCGGCCACATCGTGCACCAGCCGCTGGATAAAGCGGTCCATGGCCTGCCGGGCCTGCTCATCGCCGTCCCGCGCCAGCGTGAAGACCCGGGCCACGGCTGCTTCGTCCAGTGGGTGCAGCGGCTCGCCCGTGGTCGAGAGAAGCCGCTCGGGGAAGGCCTCCCGGCCCAGCAGATGCAGCGCCCCGATCTCCCCCGCCGCCCCGCCGTAGCCCCGGTGCAGCCGTCCGCCGATCAGTGAACCGGCCCCCGGGCTCAGCCCGGCCAGCACCATCACCGCGTCATCGCAGCCGACTGCCGAGCCCTTCCAGTGCTCGGCCAGCACGGCCGCGTTGGCGTCGTTCTCGACCAGCACCGGACAGCGGAACGAACGCCGCAGCCGTTCACCGAGCGGCAGCCCCGTCCACCCCGGCAGCGCGGTGCACAGCCGCACGGTGCCATCCGCGGTCACGATCCCGGGGCTGCCCACCCCCACGGCCCGCAGCGTGGAACGCGCCACCTCACAGCGGCGCAGCAGATCGGAGACCGCGGTACGCACCCGGTCCAGCCGCTCATCGGCATCGGCCCCCTCGGACACCGCACGATCCGTGGTGCCCAGCAGCCGCCCGCCGAGGTCGGCGAGGACCATTGACACGCGGTGCGGTCCGACCTCGATACCCAGCAGATGCCCGGCCTCCGCCCGGAAGCGGTAACGGCGGGCGGGCCTGCCCTGCCGCCGGGAGTCCGCCGGGCCGCCGGTGGCCTCGGCCACCAGCCCGGCCGTCGTCAGGCCCTCCACGACGCCCTCGACCGTGGGCCGGGACAGGCCGGT
Source organism: Streptomyces gobiensis (assembly GCF_021216675.1). Classification (NCBI taxonomy): domain Bacteria; kingdom Bacillati; phylum Actinomycetota; class Actinomycetes; order Kitasatosporales; family Streptomycetaceae; genus Streptomyces; species Streptomyces gobiensis. The sequence continues at coordinate 5,587,687 of NZ_CP086120.1, forward strand.
GGCCTGCACCAGGTCGGTCAGGGTCGGGGAGCCGGCGGCGGCCCGCAGCGCGCGCAGTACCACGGTGGAGTTGATTCTGCGCAGCAGGGACGGATCCCTGCCGGTGATCCTCCCCAACGTCCGCCTCCCTGGCTGTGCACGTGTGGCCGGATCGTATCCGTTGGGCCGGAGCCCGGCGAGTGCGGGCGGTGACGTTTCTCCCGAGGCCACGACCGTGCGGGCGGGGTCAGAGGATCGACCCCGGAGCGTAGGCCGCGGCTTCCGGGTGCTGCTTGGTGATCTGCTCAATCCGGGCCACCACGGCGGCCACCTGGTCACCCGCGGCACCGGTGAACGAGAGCCGGTCAGCCATCAGCGCGTCCAGCCCCGCCCGGTCCAGCGGGATCCGCTCATCGGCGGCCAGCTTGTCCAGGAGCTCATTGCGCTCCGCGCCCTCGCGCAGCGCCAGCGCCGAGGCGACCGCGTGCTCCTTGATCACCTCATGGGCGACCTCCCGGCCGACCCCGGCGCGCACCGCTCCCATCAGCACCTTCGTGGTCGCCAGGAACGGCAGATAGCGGTCCAGCTCCCGGGCCACCACCGCGGGGAAGGCGCCGAACTCGTCCAGCACCGTCAGGAAGGTCTCCAGCAGCCCGTCGAAGGCGAAGAAGGCGTCCGGCAGGGCGACCCGGCGCACCACCGAGCAGGAGACATCGCCCTCGTTCCACTGGTCGCCCGCCAGCTCCCCGGCCATCGAGGCGTAGCCGCGCAGAATCACGGCCAGGCCATTGACCCGCTCACAGGAGCGGGTGTTCATCTTGTGCGGCATCGCCGAGGAGCCGACCTGGCCCTCCTTGAAGCCCTCGGTCACCAGCTCCTGACCAGCCATCAGCCTGATCGTCTTGGCCAGCGACGACGGCGCGGCGGCCAGCTGCACCAGCGCCGAGACGACGTCGTAGTCCAGCGAACGCGGATAGACCTGCCCCACCGAGGTGAACGCCTGCCCGAAGCCCAGATGCCCGGCGATCCGCCGCTCCAGCTCGGCGAGCTTCCCGGCGTCCCCGCCGAGCAGATCCAGCATGTCCTGCGCGGTGCCCACCGGGCCCTTGATACCGCGCAGCGGATAGCGGCCGAGCAGTTCCTCCAGCCGGGCATAGGCGACCAGCAGCTCATCGGCGGCGGTCGCGAAGCGCTTCCCGAGCGTGGTCGCCTGGGCGGCCACATTGTGCGAGCGCCCGGCCATCACCAGCTCGGCGTGCTCACCAGCCAGCTTTCCGAGCCGCGCCAGCAGGGCGACCGTACGGTCCCGTACGAGCTCCAGGGACAGCCGGATCTGCAACTGCTCGACATTCTCCGTCAGATCCCGCGAGGTCATGCCCTTGTGTACCTGTTCATGCCCGGCGAGCGCGTTGAACTCCTCGATCCGGGCCTTCACATCGTGCCGGGTGACCTTCTCGCGCTCCGCGATCGACGCCAGATCGACGTCCTCCAGCACCCGCTCATAGTCGGCGAGCGCCGCGTCCGGCACCTCGATGCCCAGGTCCTTCTGCGCCCGGAGCACCGCCAGCCACAGCCGCCGCTCCAGCGTCACCTTGTACTCGGGGGACCACAGGACAGCCAGCTGAGCGGAGGCGTAGCGGTTGGCCAGGACGTTCGGGATGCGCGGCTTGTCAGTCACGCCTCCGGATTCTACGGGGTCTCCTCGCAGGCCAGCGGCGCCAGGTCGGGCCGCTTCGGCGCCCGGCCGTCCCCCGAGGACCGGCCGGTCAGCCGGCGCCCGATCCACGGGACCAGATGCTGCCGGGCGAAACGCAGATCCGCGCCGCGCCGCGCGTACCAGTGAGGTGGGACAGCGGGCGGCAGCGGAGCATCCCAGTCCGACGCGGCCGGGTACCCCAGCCGCTGCCAGACCGCCTCGGCCACCCGGCGATGTCCCTCACCGGTCAGATGCAGCCGGTCATCCGCCCACATCCGGGTATCGCCCAGGGCCTCGGAGGCGTAGAGATCGACGACGAGCGCGCCATGCCGCGCCGCCAGCTCATCGATGAAGTCGAAGAGCCGCTCCATCCGTGACCGGCCTCGCTCCTGCAAGGGGCCGCGCCGTGCCGGGCTGCGCATCAGGACCAGCCGCCGGCAGCCGGGTGCCAGCTTCTCCACCGACTGTTCCAGCAGCCCGCAGACCCGGCCCATATCGCACTTGGGGCGCAGTACGTCGTTCAGCCCGCCGACCAGCGTCACCAGGTCAGCGCCCAGTGCGGCGGCGGCGTCCACCTGGTCATCGGCGATCTGCTGGATCAGCTTGCCGCGCACCGCGAGGTTGGCGTAGCGGAAGTCGTCCGTCCGGGCGGCCAGCCGGGCCGCGAGAAGGTCCGCCCAGCCCCGGTACGTACCGTCCGGGAGGGCGTCCGACATGCCCTCGGTGAACGAGTCACCGAGGGCGGCGAAGCTGCTGATCCGGGGTGCGGTCTCCATGGCGGGGCCATCGTAACCGGTTGCCCCGGTCAATGATTTATCCGGTGGGAGCCCGCCCCACCAGTTCCCGCAGCACATCCTCCATCGTGACGAGCCCAGCGGGCCGCCCGTCCGGGCCGATCACCGCCGCCAGATGTGTCCCGCTGCGGCGCATCGCTCCGAGCACATCATCCAGCGGCGTGGCGGCGCGTACCCGGGCGATCGGCCGCAGCGCGGCCACCGGGAACGGCAGGTCGCGCGGCTCGGCGTCCAGCGCGTCCTTCACATGCAGATAGCCCACCGCCCGGCCGCCGCCGTCGACCACGGGGAAACGTGAGAAGCCGGAGCTGGCCGAGAGCCGTTCCAGCTGCTCCGGCGTCACCCCCAGGCGGGCCGCGACCACGCGCTCGCTGGGCCGCACCACCTCGGCCACCGGGCGGCGGCCCAGCTCCAGGGCGTCCCGCAGCCGCTCGGTGGACCGTTCGTCCAGCAGCCCGGCCGCACTGGAGTCCGTGACCAGCCGGGCCAGCTCATCGTCCGAGAACACCGACTCCACCTCACTCCTCGGCTCCACCCGCAGCAGCCGCAGCAGGGCGTTCGCCAGGGCGTTGATGCCGAAGATCACCGGCCGCAGTGCCCGGGTCAGCGCCACCAGCGGGGGGCCGAGCAGCAGCGCGGTGCGCTCCGGCTCTGCCAGCGCGATGTTCTTCGGGACCATCTCACCGAAGAGCATGTGCATATACGTCGCAAGCGTCAGCGCGACCACAAAGGAGATCGTGTGGCCCAGCGGCCCCGGCACCCCGGCGGCGTGGAAGGCCGGCTCCAGCAGATGCGCCATGGCGGGTTCCGCGACGATGCCCAGGACCAGAGTGGTCAGGGTGATGCCGAGCTGGGCCGTGGCCATCAGCTCCGAGAGGTGCTCAAGCCCCCACAGCGCCCGCCGGGCTTTGCGGTCGCCTTCGTCGGCGCGCGGTTCGATCTGGCTGCGGCGGACCGAGATCAGGGCGAATTCCGCCCCCACGAAGGTGGCGTTGAACCCGATCATCAGCGCACCGATGAGCAGCTGGATCAGGGTCATCGTCCCGCCTCCTCAGGCATGTCCTGCCCTGTCCCGGCCCCGTCCAGTGGAGCCCGCAGCCGGGCCCGGGCGGCCCGCCGCCCGCTCGCGTCGACCACGTCGATCCGCCATCCGGCCACCTCGATCCGGTCACCCTCGTCGGGGATCCGGCCCAGCTCGGTGGCGATCAGCCCGGCCAGCGTCTCGTACGGCCCCTCGGGGGCGCGCAGCCCAATGGCCTCCAGCTGGTCGGTACGGGTGGCGCCGTCGGCGTCGTAGACCTCGTGCCCCTCGGCGTCCGCGCCGACCGGGGCCAGATAAGGGGCCTCCTGCGGATCGTGCTCATCGCGCACCTCGCCGACGACCTCCTCGACGATGTCCTCCAGCGTCACCACACCCGCTGTGCCGCCGTACTCGTCGATCACCACACCCATGGTGCGGGACCCCGACAGCCGGTCCAGCAGCCGGTCGACGGTCAGTGACTCGGGCACCAGCAGCGGCTCGCGCAGCAGCTCGCCAAGTGGCTGCCGGGCCCGCAGCTCGGCGGGGACGGCCAGCACATCCTTGATGTGTGCCACGCCCACCACCTTGTCCAGGCTGCCGCTGTATACCGGGAAACGGGACAGGCCGGTCACCCGGGTGGCGTTGGCGACATCCTCAGCCGTCGCCTGCACATCCAGCGCGGTGACCTGCACCCGCGGCGTCATCACATTCTCGGCGGTCAGCTTGGCGAGATGGAGGGTCCGTACGAACAGCTCCGCGGAGTCCGCCTCCAGCGCCCCTTCCTTCGCCGAGTGCCGGGCCAGCGCCACCAGCTCCTGCGGGGAACGGGCGGAGGCCAGTTCCTCGGTGGGCTCCAGACCCATATGACGCACGGTGCGGTTGGCGGTGTTGTTGAGGTGCCGGATCAGCGGACGGAACGCGGCGGAAAAGGCCCGCTGGGAGGTGGCGACCCGCTTGGCGACCGGCAGCGGGCTGGAGATCGCCCAGTTCTTGGGGACCAGCTCACCGACGACCATCAGCACCACCGTCGAGATGCCGGTCCCCAGCGCCAGCGCCACGGAGGAGGCGGCAGCGGCGGGCAGCCCCACTGCCCGGATCGGCCCGGCCAGCAGCGCCGCGATGGACGACTCGGCGAGCATGCCGATGATCAGCCCGGTCACGGTGATGCCGAGCTGGGCACCGGAGAGCTGGAAGGTGAGGGAGCGTACGGCCTTCAGCGCACTGGCGGCGCCGGGCTCACGCAGCGCGGCGGCCCGCTCCAGCTCACTGCGCTCGACCGTGGTCAGCGAGAACTCCGCCGCGACGAACACACCGCAGGCGAGGATCAGCAGCAGGGCCAGAGCCAGGAGGAGAACTTCGGTCATCGGGTCACCTCCGTCCCATGATCAGGGAGGGGGCGAAGGTTTGCTCGATGTCTGCAACTAGGAGGCTCGCCCATGAGCGGACGCTGACCCCTTTCCATGGGTTCTCAGTCGAATAGGTGGACGATGCGTCCCAGAATACGGGAGACGGCACAGGGTGGTGACGCCGGGAAGAACGGCCGTCACAGTTGTTTGATCCACCGGCTCCACCCCGCCGCGCCCCACGCCCGGTGCGCCAGCTCGTTACGGTCCAGCACCATCGCGTCGCCTGACAGCGCCATCCATCGAATCCTGGCAGCTCACAAACTTGTTTCCTGCCCGTGCTCACAGCGGATTGACCCAGCGCCGCCAATGGTCCTCGCGATGGTAACCAGCCGCAGCGTGAGGAAGCCGTCGCGCTCTGTGAGGAGCAGGGCTTCGGGGTCTACGTACGGGCGCTGAAAGGGGGAAGTCAGAGGGGCCCTCGCCGGTTGGCCGGGGCCGGGCCGGGTCTTAGCGCCACCTGATCACGATGGGCACGGCACCCTGCCGGGTGTGAGGAGCTCTTGGGCACGGTGCGGCACCATCGCGGCCGGGCACGGAGCGTAGTGCGGGAGCGCGGCGGGGGCCGTTCGAGCTGGAGCCCGCGGTACGCGGTCCAGGCGCACGAGGGGCGCGGGCTCACGTCGTCTCGGGGGGAATGGCCTGTTCCGTCCAGATGATCTTGCCGGTCTTGGTGTGGCGGGTGCCCCAGCGGCGGGTGAGTTGCGCGACGATCAGCAGCCCGCGCCCGCCCTCGTCCGTGGTCCGGGCGTGGCGGAGGCGCGGCGAGGTGCTGCTGGCGTCGGAGACCTCGCAGATCAGGGCACGGTCCCGGATCAGGCGCAGACAGATCGGTCCGGTCGCGTGGCGGATGGCGTTGGTGACCAGTTCGCTGACGATCAGCTCCGTGGTGAACGACAGGTCGTCCATGTCCCACTCCGACAGCTGTCGGCAGGCGAGGGTGCGGGCATGGGCGACGGCGGCCGGGTCGCTGGGCAGGTCCCAGGAGATGACCCGGCTGGAGCCGAGGACGTGGGTCCGGGCGAGGAGCAGGGCGGCGTCGTCGGACGGGGGACCCGTCAGCAGGGCGTCGACCACGTGCTCGCCGGTCTCCTCCAGCGTGGGCCTGGGCACCGTGAGGGCATGGCTCAACCGGGAGAGCCCGACGTCGATGTCCCGTTCCCAGGCCTCGATGAGGCCGTCTGTGTAGAGGGCGATCAGGCTGCCCGGGGCCAGCTCCAGCTCGACGGACTCGAAGGGCAGGGACCCGAGGCCGAGCGGCGGTCCGGCCGGCAGGTCCAGAAGTTCGGCGCGGCCTTCAGGGCCGACGATGACCGGCGGGACGTGGCCGGCCCGGGCCAGTGTGCACTGGCTGCTGACGGGGTCGTATACGGCGTACAGACAGGTGGCCCCCATGAACGCCCCAGGACTCCCGTTGCCGGACGTCGGCGACTCCTCGGCGCCGTGCGCGCCCATGAGGTCGATGACCAGGTCGTCCAGGTGGGCCAGCAGCTCGTCCGGAGGAAGATCCAGGTTGGCGAGCGTGTGCACCGCCGTGCGCAGGCGCCCCATGGTCGCCGCGGCGTTGATCCCGTGTCCGACCACGTCCCCGACGACCAGGGCGATCCGTGCGCCGGAGAGCGGAATCACATCGAACCAGTCGCCGCCCACACCGCTTGGTGCGTCCGCCGGGAAGTACCACGAAGCCGCCTCCAGTGCAGAGCCTCCGGCCAGCTCCTGCGGCAGCAGGTAGCGCTGCATCGAACGGGCCGCGGCGCGCTCACGGGTGAAGCGGCGGGCGTTGTCAACACACACCGCCGCACGGGAGACGAGCTCTTGGACGAGACGTACGTCGTCCTCCTCGAAGGGGCCCAGTCGCCGCGTCCGGACGAACGTCGCCACCCCGAGGGTGACGCCGCGAGCCCGCACCGGTACCACCATCGTCGTGCGGAGCCCCAGGGCGCGGATGACGGCGCCCATCGACGGTTCCTCGCGCGCCCACGCACTGGTGTGGGCGTCCAGGGCCGGGTCCACCAGGGTCCTGCCTGCCAGCAGGCAGGACGTCACGGGCGACGAGGGGCCGCGCTGGACCGCCTGCCCCACGGCCAGGCTCGACTCCGGCATGCCCTCGTGCACCGACTTCTGCCCCGCGCGGCGTATGACGGGTGTGATGTCGACCGGTCCGGGTGCCGGTTCCTCACCCCTCATGACCGAGTCCAGCAGGTCGACGGCGACGAAGTCGGCGAGGGACGGCACGGCCTCGTCGGCCAGTTCCTGGGCCGTCACCGTCACGTCCAGGGTGCTGCCGATACGGGCGCCGGAATCGTTCAGCAGGGCCAGGCGTTCCTGGGCCCGCCGACGCTCGGTGACGTCGATGATCATGTACCAGATGCCCACCGGGCGGCCCTGCCGGTCCTTCATCCCGAAGAAGGAGGCCGAGTACGCGCGCTTCCGGGCGGCTCCCGCGTCACCGAAGCCCTGGAACTCGTAGTCCATCACCGGAACCCCGGTGTCCAGGACCCTCCGCATCCTCTCCGCGAAGGCCTCCGCCTCCGGACTGGGCAGCACCTCCTTCACCTGCCGTCCCAGCCGTCGCTCAAGGGGCGCCACACGCTCCAGTACGCTGTTCACCCAGACGTACCGCAGATCCGTGTCCAGGACGGCCAGGCCGAACGGTGCGTGGGCCAGAAACGGTTCGAGCATCAGCTGGCTCGCCCCGCCTCCCGGCACCCGCCAGAAGGCACGTTGCGGCGGTCGGCCGACGAACCTGCCGAAGAGCAGTGCGGCGACCGTGGCGGCCAGCACGCCCGGGATCATCTCGTAGATGCCCGACTCCAGCGGCCCGAGCAGCGGATTGATCTTCTTCCAGAAGAGCACCGTGGCCGCGCCCGACATGATGCCGGCCATGGCCCCCGCCCATGTCATGCGCGGCCAGTACAGCGAGAGGAGGACGACCGGTCCGAAGGCGGCTCCGAAGCCCGCCCAGGCGTAGGCGACGATGTTCAGCACCCCGCCGCCCCCCAGCGCGATCACACAGGCGACCAGGATCACCGCCACCACGGCACCGCGACCGGCCCACACCAGCGCCTTGTCCGTGGCCCGCCGGTTGAGGAACGCCCGGTAGAGGTCCTCCGTGAGGGCGGTGGACGACACAAGGAGCTGGCTGTCCGCGGTCGAGATGATCGCGGCCAGTACGGCGATCAGCATCACCCCGGCGACCCAGGGGTTGAACAGTGTCCGGCTCAGGACGATGTAGACGGTCTCCGGGTTGGCCAGGGGGGCGTCGAGCTGCCCGATTCCCACCAGACCGACGAGCGTGGCGCCGACGAGCACGACGAGCACCCAGCCTGTTCCGATACGCCGGGCCGCGGGGACCGAACGGGTACTGCGGATGCCCATGAAGCGGGCCAGGATATGCGGCTGACCGAAGTAACCGAGGCCCCAGGCGAGCAGCGAGATGATCGCGACGGCGCCGAGCGGCCCGCCCGCCGTCCACTGGCCATTGGCGAACGTGGCCTCGGCCCCCATGTCCAGCAGGGCCGGTGTCTTGGCGTCGAGGGCGTCGCCCAGCGCCCCGAAGCCCCCGAGCGCCCCGACCCCGAGCACGGAGAGCACCAGCAGGGCGAGGAACATCAGGGTGGCCTGCAGCACGTGCGTCAGGCTTACGGCGAGGAAGCCGCCGAGGCACGAGTAGATGACGATCACCAGGGCGGTCAGGGTCACCGCGAGCGCGAAGTCGACGTTGAAGACCTGCTCGAACAGCAGGCCGCCGGCTACCAGACCGCTGGCGACGTAGACGGTGAAGAACACGACGATGACCGCCGCCGAGACCATCCGGAGCGTCCGGGTGCGGTCCTCGAACCGCTCCTCCAGGTAGGCCGACAGGCTGACGGCGTTCCCGGCGCGCTCGGTGTAGGTGCGCAGCCTCGGCGCGACGAACAGCCAGTTGAGGTAGGTGCCGACCGCCAGGCCGACCGCGATCCAGGTGGCGCCGATGCCGGCCGCGTACACAGCTCCCGGAAGCGCCAGGAACAGCCATCCGGACATGTCGCTGGCCCCGGCGGACAGGGCGGCGACCCGCGCGCTGAGCCTGCGGCCGCCCAGGGCGAAGTCGGTGAAGGTGCGGGTGTGCTTGTACGCCCAGACGCCCACTCCGATCAGGGCCACCACGTAGACGACGAAGGTGACCAGGATCGGCGGACTCAACTCGAACATGTGCTCCTCGCCGACAAGGCCGATGACCCCGGCACCGTCGTGGGCGGGTCTGGGGCCTTGCACCCTGGCATAAATCTACAGATTCAGGCTGATACGCGGCGACCGGAGCCCTTCTCCCGGGGACCGTCGGCTTCTTCGTCCAGTCGGTCGACGACGAGCATGGCCACATCGTCCGCGAGTCGGCCTCCCGTGTGGAGGATCAGTCCCAGGTGCAGTGCCTCCAGGAACTCCGGAGGAGTACAGGCAGGCACGGCCTCCATGGCCTCCGGCACGGGGAAGAACCTGTTGTCGCTGTCACGAGCCTCGTTCACCCCGTCCGTGTGCAGCAACAGACGGTCACCGGGCTCGAACGGAAAGCTCTCGGCCTTCGCGGGCGGGCCGGCGACGAGGTCCTCCAGGCCGAGGGGCGGCATCGGGGAGGCGGGGAGCAGCTCCTGAGCCGTGCCCCGGTGCAGCCGCACCGGTGGCGGATGACCGCAGTTGACCACCTGGACCTCATGGCTGTCCCGCACCTCGGCCAGCAACGCGGTGACGAAGCTCTCCCCCGGCTCCTCCCCCTGCCCGTCCGGATCGGAGGAGCCCGGTATGTCGCCCTCCCGCCGCAGCGCGGCCGCGCAGTGGTCCATCACCTCCACCAGTTCGTCCTCGTAGTGCACGGCCTCCCGGAACGCGCCCAGCACGGCCGCGGCCGCACGCACGGCGGGCAGCCCCTTGCCCCGGACGTCCCCGACGATCATCCGGACGCCGTAGCGGGTCGGCACCGCCTCGTACAGGTCGCCGCCGATCTGTGCGCCCGTCTCCGCCGCGAGGTACATGCTGGCCGCCCGCACCGGGCCCAGCCACGTGGGCACCGGCCGCAGGATGGACTCCTGCGCGGCCACGGAGATCCGGCGGACCTGGTCGAGCTCGCTCTGCCGGCGCGATCGCATGGCGTTGCTCGTGATGACGCTCGCGACGGTCACCACGAGCAGGCCGAGGATATTGCTGGCAGCCTGCGAGTCGCCCCAGGAGTGATGCAGCGTGGCACTTATCACGGTGACGGACAGCGCCCCGGCCGCCGCCGAGAGGATGCCGGTGGGACCCATCGTGAGCGAGGCCAGGGCCGGCATCGCCGTGAGGAGTGGGCCGGTATACACAACGTGTGCGGGGGAGAGCTCGATCGCGAGTCCGAGCAGTATGATCACGAAGGGCACACACTGCGCGAATCTGAAAACGACCCGGCTGTGACCGGCCGCTCCTGGGGGATGAGCGGAGCGGAAGGGCGACCGCATGCCTACAGCCTGCCTCGCTGACGCCGGGGAAGCTACTCCAGCAGGGCGAAAACGACCGGCCGCGACCGCGTCGGCGACGGGGTGACGGTCCGGGCGGGAACTGGGGAGCTCCCCCCGGCCCCCAGCGCCCAGAGCGCTCCACCTCACTCATGCGCGATAGCGCCCAGCACATTCATCCGGGACGCCCGCAGCGCCGGCAGCAGCGCGGCCACCAGACCGACGACCACCGAGCCGATGACGACCGCGATCACGGTCGACCACGGGATCGCCAGCGTGGTCATCCCCTCCAGCGCGAGCACCCGCTGCACCGCCAGCCCCCACACCAGCCCAAGCCCCAGCCCCAGTACCGCACCGAACACGGCGATCACCACGGACTCCAGCCGGATCATCCGGCGCAGCTGGCGCCGGGAGAGCCCGATCGCCCGCAGCAGCCCCAGTTCCCGGGTGCGCTCGACCACCGACAGGGCGAGGGTGTTGACCACACCCAGCACCGCGATGATGATCGCCAGCCCGAGCAGGGCGTAGACGAGGTAGAGCAGCACCGCGATCTGCTCCCGGATCAGCTCCTTATAGTCGGCCAGATCACGCACCTGCACCTGGGGGAAGCCGGCGAGCGTCTTCTCCAGCCCTTCCCGCAACTGCTGCACATCCGTGCCGGCGGCGGCGTTGACCAGCAGTGCCGCTTCCTGCCCGCCGGGCTGGTACCGCTCAAGCGTGCCCAGACCGATGAGCACCCCGCCTTCGGCGCCCGGGCCGCCGCCCGCGTCGTCCCGGGTCAGCGCGCCCACGGTCAGGTCGGCGCGCTTGCCGGTGATGAACGCCGCCTCGACACGTGAACCGATGCGCAGGCCGTGCCGGTCGGCGAACCGTTTGTCCATACCGACCCGGCCCGGGGCGAGCGCGGCCGCCGAGTCACCCGCCGCGTACTCCACATCGATGACCTCGTCCAGCTCCGGGTCGGCTGCGGCACCGGTGGTACGGACCGTGGTGCCGTCCGGCAGCGTGAGCCGCAGTGGCGCATAACGCTGGCGCACCACTGTGCCCGCCCCCTCCACCTGCCGTACCTTCTCGGTGATCTCCTGCGGGAACGGCGCGAAGTTCTCGTTCTGCACCACGAAGTCAGCGCCCAGCGCCTTGTCGATCTCCTCATCGAAGGAGGCGGTCATCGACGCCCCCGCGATCGACATCCCGGTGACCAGCGCGAGCCCCACCATCAGCGCGGACGCCGTGGCGCCGGTACGCCGCGGATTGCGCAGCGCGTTGCGCTGGCTCATCCGGCCCACCGGGCCGAATATCCGGGGGAAGGCCGCGCCCAGCACCCGGATGACCGGGCGGACCAGGAGCGGCCCGGCCACCACCGTGGCGACCAGGGTGAGCACCACGCCGAGCAGCAGCAGTGAGCTGGCCTGCGACAGCTCCCCGCTGGCGGCGCTCCCGCCCAGCGCCAGAGCACCCAGCACCGCGACGGCAAGCCCGGCGAAGGCCCGGTTCCGCAGCGGCCTGCCGGTGCCGGTCGCCTCGGCATCGGCGAGCGCGGCCATGGGAGAGACCTTCGCGGCACGCAGCGCGGGCAGCAAGGCGGCCATCAAGGTGACCCCGATGCCCACGGCATACGCCGCCACCGGCGTCACCCAGCGCACCTGCATCTCGGCCGCGTCGAGATGCATCCCGAACACGCCCATCAGCTTGATGAGCCCGTAGGCCAGCGCGATCCCGGAGACCAGCCCGAGCGTGGCGCCCACCAGCCCCAGCAGCAGCGCCTCGGCGAGCACGGAGCGCCGCACCTGCCGTCGGTCGGCGCCCAGCGCGCGCAGCAGGCCCAGCTCCCGGGTGCGCTGGGCGATCAGCATCGAGAAGGTGTTGACGATCAGAAAGATGCCGACGAGTACCGCGACTCCGGCAAAGCCGAGCATGACGTACTTGATGATGTCGAGGAAGGTACCCAGCTCGGCCGCGGCGGACTCGGCCTGTTCGTCCGCGGTCTTATAGGTGTAGTCATCGCCCAGCTCGGCGGCGACGCGCCGCTTGAGCTCGGCGTCGCTCACCCCGGGGCTGGCTTCCACCGCGATGGCGGTCGCCGCGTCCTTGTCGTCCAGCAGCCGGGTCTGGGCGGCAGGGGTGTCCAGGAACACCAGCGTCGCACCGGGGTTGGTGGTGGTGAAGGTGGTGATGCCGACGATGTCCACCGGGAAGGTGCCGGGCGCGGCGATGATCCGCAGCCGGTCGCCGATCGCGACATTGTGGCGGTCAGCGGTGTCCTTGTCGATGAGGGCCTCGCCGTCGCCGTGTGGCGCTCGCCCATCGGACAGCTCGACGGGACTGCGGTCGGACACGTACCAGTTGACAGCGATCGACGGCGCCCCGGTGCTCGACCCCACCCGTTCGTTGTCAGCGTCAATGACGGTGACGTTCTCCGCGTCGACTTCGATATCCGCCCGTGCGACGCCGTCCACAGCGGCGACCCGGTCTCTGAGGTCCGCGGGCACGGTCGGAATACGGCCCGATGGCAGGTTGGCCCGCTCGCCGAACTCGCTCCTGGGCTCCACGGACACATCGGCTGCCGTTGAGGCGAAGAGCCGGTCAAAGGTGCGGTTGACGGTGTCGGAGAAGATCAGGCTCCCGGCGACAAAGGCCACCGAGAGCAGTACGGCCAGGGCGGACAGCAGCATCCGGCCCTTGTGGGCGAAGAAGCTGCGCAGCGTGGCTCTGAGCACGCTGACCTCAGGTCTTCCGTGCTGCGTCGGACCGTGCTGTGCGTACGGTGTCGAAACGCTTCATCCGCTCCAGCACCGCCTCCGCGGTCGGGCGTGGCATCTCGTCCACGATGCGGCCGTCACCGAGGAACAGCACCAGGTCCGCGTGTCCGGCGGCGCTGGGATCATGGGTCACCATCACCACGGTCTGGTTCAGCGAGTCAACGGCCTCCCGCAGGAAGCTCAGCACCTCAAGGCTGGAACGTGAGTCCAGGTTGCCGGTCGGCTCATCAGCGAAGATCAGCTCCGGCCGGGAAGCCAGCGCACGGGCGCAGGCGACCCGCTGCTGCTGACCGCCGGACAGCTCCGCCGGGCGGTGGCTGAGCCGGTCACCGAGCCTGAGGGTGTCGATGACCTGGTCCACCCACGCCCGGTCCGGTGTGTGTCCGGCGATGTCCATGGGCAGCGTGATGTTCTCTCCCGCGGTGAGAGTCGGCAGGAGATTGAACGACTGGAACATAAAGCCGATTCTGTCGCGGCGCAGCCGGGTCAGTTCCCGCTCATTCAATCCGGTGATCTCGGTCTCGCCCAGCCACACCTGCCCCGAGGTGGCGGTGTCGAGCCCCGCCAGACAGTGCATCAGCGTCGACTTCCCGGAGCCGGACGGCCCCATCACGGCCGTGAAACGGCCGCGGAAGATCTCCACATCCACCTCGTTGAGCGCCAGTACGGCGGTCTCCCCGGTGCCGTACGCCTTGGTCAGCGCGGCGGCGCGGGCAGCGAGCCGCTCGCCCTCCGCGAGGGAATGGGTCTGCTCCGCTGCCGGTGTGGACATCGCGCCTCCCCGTATCGGGACGGTCCAACGGGTCGGCCACGGCTGGCCGACCGTAATGGCCCTGCAAGACGCCGAGAGTAGAACGCGCGGCCGGCCCGCCGTAATCCCTCCATGGGTCCAGGTCGGCCTCATGGTCTCGTACCTGGGGATGAGAGGCTTGCGGTAGCTAGCGGGTAAGCGCTAGCTTGTGGTATGGCCAAGACTCAGCTGAACGTTCGAGTGGACGAGAGCACCGCTCAGACCGCGCGCGAACGCGCTCTGCGGCGCGGTATGAGCGTAAACCGCTACATCGAGGAGCTGGTACGGCAGGACGCGGGCGAGGTGGGACACACCTTCGTCGAGTCGGCCGCCGACTTCATGAAACAGTACGAATCCGTTTTCGCGGAGGAGTTCGGCCAGGAGCACGAGGGTCGTCAGCGTACGTGAACCTCCGTATCGACCTCGCCTGGCTGCTCATCATCGCCGAAGAGAAGACCCCCGGCGATCCCCGGATCACCGACTACGGTGCCCTGATCGCCGCGGTCAGCAGGCATGAAGCCGCCATATTCGACCGCCCCGTCTACACCGACCCGCAGAGCCGTGCCGCCGCGCTTCTCCAACTGCTGCTGCACGTCCCCGCCCTCGAACGCTCGAACGCGATGTTCGCCTCCGCCGTCGCCTATGGCTACCTCGTTGCCAGCGGCCTGAAGGTTGTCACCTCACCCGAGCAGATCCGCGACCTGGCGCGGCTGGTCAAGGACGGCACCGCGGATATCCACGCCATCGCCGACGAACTGCGCACCTGGAGCCACTAGCCTCCGGCGCCGCACCCGCGGGCCGCACGGACTCGCGCCCTAGCTCACCGGCCCCGCCCACACCCCGCCCAGCTCCGGCGCCAGCCAACCACTCGCACGCGCTCGGAAATCAGCGCAGGACAGCGCCCCCGCCCCCGTCGGCAGTACCCCCAGCAGCGGCGCCCCGGCCGCCCGCGGCAGATCGGCGAGGTTGCACCGCGCGGCCAGATCCGGCGCGGCCGGCCAGCTCCCGACGATCACCCCAGGACACGTCAGCCCCCGCGACCGCAGCGCCTCAGCCGTCAGCGCGGTGGCGTTCAGCGTGCCAAGACCTGCCGCCGCCACCACCAGCACCGGCGCGTCCAGCAGCCGCGCGGCGTCCGCGAGCGTCGACCCGCTGTCATCGAAGCGGACGAGCAGTCCGCCCGCCCCCTCCACCAGCACCAGATCATGCTCAGCGGCCAGCTTGCCCGCCGCGTCGGCGACCTCCCGGGGCCGCACATACGGCAGCCCGGCCCGCCGCGCCGCCGTCTCCGGCGCCAGCGGCTCGGGGTAGCGGGCCAGTTCGGCGGCGGTCACCGCGTCACCCGCCAGCCGCACCACCTCCGCCGCGTCCCCCGGCTCGCCTGCCGCCACTCCGGTCTGCGCGGGCTTGAGCACGGCCACCGACCGCCCCGCCGACACCGCGGCGGCGGCGATGGCCGCCGTCACAACGGTCTTCCCGACCTCCGTGCCCGTCCCCGTGATGACCAGAACCGGCATCGGCCTCACCCCTCGGCCGCCGCGGCACATACCGCCGCACCGATCCGGGCCACATCCTCGTCACCGGCCACAAACGGCGGCATCGTGTACACCATGTCGCGGAACGGCCGCAGCCATACCCCCTCGCGCACCGCCGCCCGGGTCGCCGCCGCCATATCGACCTCCCGGTCCAGCTGCACCACACCAATCGCACCGAGCACCCGCACATCCCGGACCCCCGGCAGGCCCCGTGCCGGCGCGAGCCCTTCCCGCAGCCCGGCCTCGATCCGCTTGACTTCACCCGCCCAGTCCTGCCCGAGCAGCAGCCCGAGCGAGGCGTCGGCCACCGCCGCGGCCAGCGGATTGGCCATGAACGTCGGCCCGTGCGCCAGCACCGGCACCTCACCGCGGGAGATCCCCTCCGCCACCCGCGGTGTGCACAGCGTCGCCGCCATCGTCAGATAGCCGCCGGTCAGCGCCTTGCCCACACACAGCACATCGGGGGTAACGCCCGCGTGCTCCGCCGCGAACAGCGCTCCGGTCCGGCCGAACCCGGTGGCGATCTCGTCGAGCACCAACAGCACACCGTGCTCATCGCATGCCTCACGCAGCGCCCGCACATAGGCGGGGGAGTGGAAGCGCATGCCGCCAGCGCCCTGCACCACCGGCTCCACGATCACCGCGGCCAGCTCATGGGCGTGCCGCCCGATCAGCTCCCGCAGATGACGGACATACGCCTCATCGGGATCGGCGTCGAAACCGGCCGGCGGCGCCTGGGCGAAGATCTGCCGGGGCAGCCTTCCCGACCACAGCTCATGCATGCCGCCGTCCGGATCACACACCGCCATCGGCTGCCAGGTGTCACCGTGATAGCCGCCGCGCCAGGTCAGCAGCCGCTGTTTGCCCACCTCGCCGACCGAGCGCCAGTACTGCAGGCACATTTTGACCGCGACCTCGACCGACACCGACCCGGAGTCGGCAAGAAAGACATGTTCCAGCCCTTCCGGGGTGATATCGACCAGCCGCTTGGCCAGCCGTACGGCGGGCTCATGGGTGAGCCCGCCGAACATCACATGACTCATCCGCTCCAGCTGGCCACGCGCCGCCTCATTGAGCACCGGGTGGTTGTAGCCGTGGATCGCCGACCACCACGACGACATCCCGTCGACCAGCTCACGCCGCCCCGCCATTGGTTCGGCCAGCCGGAGCCGCACCCCGGCCGCCGACTCGACGACCAGCGGCCGCTGCCGCCCCGGCATCGGGCCGTAGGGGTGCCAGACGTGCTGCTGGTCCAGTGCCAGCAGCTCGTCGGCCCGCATGGGCTCAGGCATTGGGCGGCAGCTCCGTGCCCGCGCCCCGGCGCCGCACCGCTACCAGGTCAGTGCGCGCCTGATCCGCGGAGCCGGCTACCGGCTGCGCGGGCTCCGCTTCCCGCGCACCGTCGTCCCCGCACGGCGTGCAGCCTCCGCCGCCGTGTGAGCCGCAGCCCGCACCGGCCGCCGCCAGCGCGTCGGCCCGGTGACCGGGCAGCGTCACGGTGTCCGTGCCCTCCACCTCGAAGCCCGCATCCGCGATCATGTCGAGGTCGGCCTGCCCGGCCTGCCCCTCGCTCGTCAGATAGTCACCCAGGAAGATCGAGTTGGCCAGATGCAGCGCCAGTGGCTGCATGGAGCGCAGATGCACCTCGCGCCCGCCTGCGAGCCGCACCTCCGCGTCCGGGCAGACAAACCGCACCATCGCCAGGATCCGCAGCGCCCGCTGTGGGGTGAGGTTCCACTCCTTGCCCAGCGGCGTTCCCTCGAACGGGATCAGGAAGTTCACCGGTACCGAGTCCGGGTCCAGCTCGCGCAGCGCGAAAACCACGTCGACCAGGTCCCCGTCGCTCTCGCCCATCCCCGCGATCAGCCCGGAGCACGCCGACATACCGGCCGCCTGCGCCTGCTGCACCGTGGAGACCCGGTCCGCGTAGTCATGCGTGGTGCAGATGTCCCCATACGTCGCCTCCGACGTATTGAGGTTGTGGTTGTAGGCATCGGCGCCCGCGTCCCGCAGCCGCGCCGCCTGACCGTCCGACAGCAGCCCGAGACAGGCACACACCTCGACACCCTCGTGCTGCTCCTTGATCGCGGAGATGGTCTCGGACACCCGGTCCACATCGCGGTCGGTCGGTCCCCGCCCGCTCGCCACCAGACACACCCGCTTGGCACCGCCCGACACACCGGCACGGGCGGCCTGAGCGGCCTGCTCGGGCTTCAGCCAGGTGTACTTCAGGATCTCGGCCTTCGAACCCAGCCGCTGTGAACAGTAAGAACAGTCCTCCGGGCACAGCCCTGACTTCAGATTGACCAGATAGTTGAGCTTCACCCGCCGCCCGAACCACTGGCGGCGCACCTTTCCGGCCGCGGCCACCACATCGAGCAGTTCGTCATCGGAGGTCGCCAGCACGGCGACCGCTTCCTCGCGCGTTGGCAGCTCGCGCCGCAATCCCTTGTCCACCAGCGTGTTCAGCAGGTCCATGGCGCAGATCCTCGCCTACCGGGCAGCCTTCGGCCAAGGAGAGAGCCCACAACAGCGGCGGATTCAGGTGTGTGTATTGCCACACCCTGCCCGACCTTCCACGGCACTAGGTTCTATTCGGACCCTACAGATACAAGGGACGGCTCACCCATGCCCCAGGACCCGTTCGGCTGGCTTGACGAGGCCCGCGACCGGCGCCACCGCGCCGGACTCGTACGCACCCTGCGCCCCCGCCCCGCCGACTCACCGCTGCTGGACCTGGCCAGTAACGACTATCTCGGCCTGGCCCGCCACCCCGAGATCACCGCCGCCGCGGCGGCCGCCGCCCGCCGCTGGGGAGCGGGCGCCACCGGCTCCCGGCTGGTCACCGGCTCCACCGAGCTGCACGCCGAACTTGAAACCGAGCTCGCCTCCTTCTGCGGCTTCGAAGCCGCCCTTGTTCTCTCCTCCGGCTACGCCGCCAACCTCGCCGCTGTCACCACGCTCACCTCCCGCGCCACCCTTCTGGTCTCCGACGCGGGAAACCACGCTTCCCTCATCGACGGCTGCCGCCTCTCCCGCGCCGGGACCACCGTCGTCCCGCATGCCGATCCCGAAGCGGTCCGTAAAGCCCTCGACGGACACGATGGCCCGGCCCTCGCCGTCACCGACTCCGTCTTCTCCGTCGACGGCGACGCCGCGCCACTGCCCGCGCTCGCCGCCGCCTGCCGTGACCATGGCGCTGCTCTCCTGATCGACGACGCCCATGGCCTCGGCGTCCTCGGTGACGGCGGCCGGGGCGCCGCGCACGCCGCCGACCTGGCCGGATCCGGCGACACGGTCGCCACCGTCACCCTGTCCAAGTCCCTTGGCAGCCAGGGAGGCGCGGTACTGGGCCCGGCCCGGGTGATCGAGCATCTCCTCAACACCGCACGTACCTTCATCTTCGATACCGGCCTGGCCCCCGCCGCCACCGGCGCCGCCCTGGCGGGACTGCGGCTGCTGCGCCGCGAGCCGCAGCGGGCGGCCCGCGCCCACCAGGTCGCTCTTGAACTTCACACCCGCCTCACCGCCGCGGGCCTGGTGGCGGCCCGGCCGGACGCCGCGGTTGTCTCCGTACGGGCCCCCTCTCCGGAAGCGGCCGTACGCTGGGCCGCGGACTGCCGCTCGGCCGGACTCTCGGTCGGCTGCTTCCGCCCGCCGTCCGTACCCGACGGCGTCTCCCGGCTGCGGCTGACCGCCCGCGCCGACCTCAGCGATGCCCAGCTCACCCAGGCAGCCGGGGCGATCATCAGGACCGCCCCGGCTGTCCACTGAGCGTTCGGCTCTGCCCGTCGAGTTGCCCTGATATATCCCGGACGAACCCGAAAATTTGACCAAAAACCCAAGTCCAGACCCCAAGCCCAGACCCCAAGCCCAGACCCCCGAGCTCAGAAACCAAGCACAGTCTCCCGTCGCAGAGTTCACCGCTTCGGGCGACAGATACCAGCACATCTTGGGGGATCGGCCGCATCCGCGTCGGCATGATGGCACTCTGGCGCGAAGCAGCCATCCGCGGGCGGCTCCGCCCCCCACCCCCCAAACCCCGCCGGAGTCCGCCCCGATGGGAAAGGGACAGCCTCGCAATGGCAGACCATCAGGAAGCATCCGTCACCTTGCCGAGCGCTCCGGCCTCGGTCACCGCGGCGCGCAGATACGTTACGGGAGTCCTCACCGAGTGGGGCATGCCGGACAGCGCCGATACCGCCGATACCGTCCGGCTCATCGTCTCGGAGCTGGCCACCAACGCCGTTCAGCACACCCTGGGGCAGTCACCCACCTTCACCGTCGACGTCCGCCTGGAGCGCGACGAGCAACTGCGCATCGGCGTCACCGACAGCCACCCCCGATGGCCCAGACGGCTGCCCGCCGCCGTCCAGCAGGACAACGGCCGTGGCATGGTCATCATCCGCTCTCTGACCGCCGAATCCGGCGGCAAGCTGACCGTCGTACCGACCCGCGAAGGCGGCAAGACCGTATGGATCGTCCTCCCCTGGCGTACCCCCGTCCAGTGACCCCTCAGCAACTGCCGAAGCCGCCGCGCAACGGCGCCCGCAGCGTCGCCGAGGCGGACGCACTCTCCCCCTCCTGATAGGCGACCGACACGGTACGCCGCAACTCCGGCGGATCCAGCCCCCGCACTCCCAGCGGCGTCACCACCGCTGCTCGCCTTCAGGGCAGTCGCTCCGGTACCCACCGCTCCGGCACATCGACGAAGACCACCGCGCAGCCGCTGAACGCGATCACCCCCGCCGGGCGGGTCAGTCCCTATGTTCCGGCGGGAGCGCCACCCGAGCCGCCCGGCGCTCACCGTCCAGGACCCGAAGCGCCTGCTCCAGGGTCGCCGCGTGGACCTCCGCCTCACCGCGCTCATGCATCACGGCCAACGCGTCACGCAGCGCCATCGCACTGCCCACCAGGGCCTGTGCGGCCCGCAGACAACCGTAAGTGTGCTGACCACGGGCCGGGTTGATCCGGCCCAGCAGATCCAGCACCTCCAGATAGCGGTCGATGAGCTCCCCTTCCGCCCGGGTGAGCGCGGGCAACGGCGGCAACTCCGGTGGCAGCACCGCCATCACCCCAGAATGCGCTGTGCGCCGGGGCGGCCGCGCTCGACGGTGAGCTGGTCGACCAGCCCGTACCCGACCGCACCGTGGGCGTCGAAGAAGGTGTCGCGTTCGATGTCGGCGCGGATCCGCTCCACCGGCTGCCCGGTGTGCCGTTCGAGCAGGGATTCGAGGGTGTCGCGGGTACGCATCAGCTCGTTGGCCTGGATTTCGAGGTCGGCTGTCTGTCCTTCGAGGGGCTCGGCGAAGGAGGGCTGGTGAATGATCACACGTGCGCTGGGCAGCGCCAGCCGCCTGCCCGGAGTACCGGCGGCCAGCAACACCGCGGCGGCGGAGGCGGCCTGTCCCAGGCAGACCGTCTCGACCTCGCAGGACACAAAACGCATCGTGTCGTAGATGGCGGTCATCGCGGTGAAGGAGCCGCCGGGGGAGTT
This sequence comes from Streptomyces gobiensis, assembly GCF_021216675.1. Classification (NCBI taxonomy): domain Bacteria; kingdom Bacillati; phylum Actinomycetota; class Actinomycetes; order Kitasatosporales; family Streptomycetaceae; genus Streptomyces; species Streptomyces gobiensis. Next base: position 5,608,623 of record NZ_CP086120.1, read on the forward strand.
GATGTAGAGGGAGAGATGCCGGTCCGGTGCGGCGTGCTCCAGATGCATCATCTGCGCCATCACATCGTTGGCCGCGGTGTCGTCGATCTGGGTGCCGAGGAAGATGATGCGTTCGTCGAGCAGCTTTGAGTACGGATCCAGCGTCCGGCTCCCGGCACTGGTGCGCTCCGTGAACTCCGGAAGGATGTAGCGGGCGGTCGGACGGACCATCAGGACACCTTTCTCCCTTGCTCCTTCTGCACTTCAGAGCTTCTGCCCTGTCACCTGTAAAAAATGTACAGGACGTACATGGCGTTATGCTGGGGAGCATGGCTTACGAGATTCCGGTGACGCAAGCCCGTGCAGAGCTCGCAGAGTTGATTAACCGCGTGGTGTACGGCGGGGAACGCGTGGTGGTGACACGCCACGGGAAGCCCCTGGTCGCCCTCGTATCCGCCGCTGACCTGGAACGACTTGAAGAGCCGGGCGCCTGTGCGCCGGATGAGGTGATCAGCACCGTGTCGGCTGTGCATCCCGCCACGTCCGCTCCGGGCGAACGGGGCCGCTTCGGTATCGCCGCTCAGCACCGTGGCCCGGCCGCCGGGGAACGGGGGCCGGGCCACGGGAGTTGAGGGGTCAGGAGCTGAGCTTCCAGATGGCGTGGGCGATGGCATCGCTGTTGAGGTCGAGTGCCCTCTCATTGATGTTCGTGATGTCGTCGCACGCTGCGTGGTAGCACTTGTCGAAGGGGACCCCCGCGGTGCCGTCCCACTTCGCCGCCTGCTCGGCGGTCATGATGTAGCCCGCGCCGGTGAACAGGCCGCCGACCGGAATCCCGGCATTCTTGAAGGAGGCGTGGTCCGAGCGGCCGTTGGCCTCCTTGGCGGGTTCGGTCTCGATGTCCTTGGCTGTGAACCACCGAGTGAAGACCGACTCCAGGGCGGCGTCGTCGTCATAGACGAAGTAACCGGCGTTGCGGGAGCCGATCATGTCGAAGTTCAGATAGGCGCCGATCTCGGCGCGCTCCCTGTCGCTGAGCTGGCTGACGTAGTAGCGGGAGCCGACGAGGCCCTGTTCTTCCGCACCCCACCAGCCAAAGCGGAGCCGTTTACTCGGCTTGTGGCCTTCCTCGGCGACGGCCAGTGCCACTGCCAGAGTCGCCGCGGAACCGGAGCCGTTGTCGTTGATGCCGGGTCCGCGGCGGACCGAGTCCAGATGGGCGCCGGCCATGATGATCTCGCCGCCGCCGCCCGGCCAGTCCGCTATGAGGTTGTAGCCGACTGAGCCACCGTGCTTGAACTCCTGCACGGTCGTCTCGAATCCGGCGGCGTCCAGGCTCTTCTGGAGGTAGTCGATGGAGGCCTGGTAACCAGGCTGGCCATGCGCCCGGTTACCGCCATGGGTCTCGGCTATGGTCTGCAGCTCCTTGAGATGCTGCTGAACGTTGCCGACGGGTATGTCCGGTGCGGCCGCGTCCGGCGCGGTGGCCCGCGCACCGGACGCGGTGCCCAGGAGGCCGAGGGTCAGGGCAGCACAGACGGCCGCGGCGAACGTCGCGCGGCGATGGGATCCATGTGTCACGGTGAGCTCCGATACTGAGTGGGGGGTCGTGCGGAGCGAATTGACGCGGACATGAGGATCGTGCCGTGGTGGTGCGTCGTCAAGAGCGCATATCGGACGAGAATGTACGGAAGTCGGATGCTGGCCGGACGGATCAGAGGGTCGGCATCACTGCGGGGCCAACGCCGCGCTTCCGTCAAAGAACGACACCGACCGCAGCAGTGCGCAGCTCGCGCCGGACGGCAGCAACGCCGCCAGGCCTGCCACGGCGGCCCTGACACCGAGTGGCCAGGCGCAGGGAAGCCGCCTTGGCCCACCAGTTACCGGTGAGAATGCCCAGCCAGCTGTGCGCCAGTGCCGCTCCGGCCAGACCCGCCAGGGCGGCGGCGCGACGACCACGCCGAATCTGAGTTAACGCCGTCGAAACGCACGCGAACTAACCTCCAGGCCCCGGCGTGACGCGCGACGGCGGTCGCGCAGGACAGTGAGGTGGGAAGCGTGCAACTGACCCCGCACGAGCAGGAACGCTTGCTCATCCATGTGGCCGCGGACGTGGCCGCCCAGCGCCGGGCCCGCGGGCTGCGGCTGAACCACCCTGAGGCCATCGCCCTCATCACCACACACATCCTCGAGGGCGCCCGCGACGGCCGCAGCGTAGCCGAACTCATGTCCACCGGCCGCAAAGTCCTCACCCGGGACGACGTCATGGACGGCGTCCCGGAGATGATCCACGACGTCCAGGTCGAAGCGACCTTCCCGGACGGCACCAAGCTCGTCACCGTCCACGAGCCGATCGCCTGACGAGAAGGAGACCGCCGATGATCCCCGGAGAAATCCTTTACGCCGACGGACCGGTGCTTCTCAACCACGGCGCACCCACCACGATGCTCACGGTCCTCAACACCGCCGACCGCCCCATCCAGGTCGGCTCCCACTACCACTTCGCCGAAGCCAACCCAGGCCTCGGCTTCGACCGTGGCGCGGCCCGCGGCAAACGCCTTGACATCCCCGCCGGCACTGCTGTCCGCTTTGAACCCGGCATACCCGTAGAGATCTCCCTCGTACCCCTCACCGGTCGGCGCGTTGTGGCGGGGCTGCGTGGCGAGACCGCGGGAGCCGTTGATGACTGAGCTGAGCCGCGCCGCCTACGCCGACCTCTTCGGACCCACCGTGGGGGACCGGATACGACTGGCTGACGCCGATCTCCTCATCGAGATCGAGCAGGATCTGTGCGGCGGTCCCGGCAGGGCCGGAGACGAGGCCGTTTTCGGTGGCGGCAAAGTCATCCGTGAATCCATGGGGCAAGCCCGCGCGACGCGCGCCGAAGGCACCCCCGATACGGTCATCACCGGCGCCGTCGTCCTTGACCACTGGGGCATCATCAAGGCCGATATCGGCATCCGCGACGGCCGTATCACCGCACTCGGCAAAGCCGGTAACCCCGACACCATGGACGGCGTCCACCCCGGTCTCGTCATTGGGCCGGAAACCGAGATCATCGCGGGCAACGGCAGAATCCTCACAGCCGGAGCGATCGACGCTCACGTCCACTTCGTCTGTCCACAGCTCGCCGATGAAGCCCTCGCCGCAGGTATCACCACTCTCATCGGCGGCGGCACCGGCCCAGCCGAGGGCAGCAAGGCCACCACCATTACCCCCGGTCCCTGGCATACCGCCCGCATGCTGGAGGCGATGGACGGATATCCGGTGAACCTCGGGCTGCTCGCCAAGGGCAACACCGTCTCCCGCGAGGCGATGTACAGCCAACTGCGTGGCGGCGCCCTCGGCTTCAAGATCCACGAAGACTGGGGCGCCACTCCCGCGGCCATCGACGCCTGCCTCGAGGTCTGCGAGGAGACCGGCGTACAGCTCGCCATCCACACCGACACCCTCAACGAGGCCGGATTCGTCGGCGACACCCTCGCCGCCATCGCCGGACGCCCCATCCACGCCTACCACACCGAAGGCGCGGGCGGCGGCCACGCGCCCGACATCATCACCGTCGTCTCCGAGCCCCACGTCCTGCCCAGCTCCACCAACCCCACCCGGCCGCACACCGTCAACACCGCTGAGGAACACCTCGACATGCTGATGGTCTGCCACCACCTCAACCCCGCCGTCCCCGAGGACCTCGCCTTCGCCGAGTCCCGCATCCGGCCCTCGACCATCGCCGCCGAGGATGTCCTGCACGATCTGGGCGCCATCTCCATCATCTCCTCCGACTCACAGGCCATGGGCCGCATCGGGGAGGTAGTGCTGCGCACCTGGCAGACCGCCCATGTCATGAAGCGGCAGCGCGGCGCCCTGCCCGGCGATGACCGGGCCGACAACCGCCGGGTCCGCCGCTACGTCGCCAAATACACCATCAACCCGGCTGTCGCGAACGGCATTGACCATGAGATCGGTTCGATAGAAGCGGGCCAGCTCGCCGACCTCAACCTGTGGGAACCGGCCTTCTTCGGCGTCAAACCCCAACTGGTCATCAAGGGCGGTCAGATCGCCTACGCCCAGATGGGTGACGCCAACGCGTCCATCCCCACCCCTCAGCCCGTGCTGCCACGCCCCATGTTCGGCGCCACCGGCCGCGCCCCCGCCAGCAACTCCATCAACTTCACCAATGAACTGGCCCTCGACGACGGCCTGGCCGGCCGACTCGGTCTGGGCAAGTCCTTCCTGCCCGCCCGTAACACCCGGGCCGTCACCAAGGCCGATATGCGCGAGAACGACACCCGTACCGACGTCCGCGTCAACCCGGACACCTTCTCGGTCACCATCGACGGCGACCCGGTAGACCCGGCCCCCGCCGTGGAACTGCCCATGGCCCAGCGCTACTTCCTGTTCTGACGGCGAGCTGACGAGCACCATGACCCGGGCAGCCCTGCTCATACTCGCCGACGGCCGCTTCCCCGCAGGCGGACACGCCCACTCCGGCGGAGCCGAAGCGGCCGTCGCGGCAGGCCGTATCACCGATGCCGCCACCCTCGCCGACTTCTGCCACGGCCGGCTCCACACCACCGGCCTCACCGCCGCGGCCTTCGCCGCAGCCGCCTGCGCCGGTCACGACCCCCTCGCGCTCGACACGGCCGCCGACGCCCGCACCGCCTCACCCGCGCTGCGCCGCACCGCCCGCAAGCTCGGCCGCCAGCTGATGCGCGCCGCCCGCGCCACCTGGCCCTCCGCTGAGCTCGACGCCCTCGCCGCCGCCCACCCACGCGGCGCCCACCAGCCCGTCGTCCTCGGCCTCACCGCCCGCGCCGCCGGACTCCAGCCCCTGGACGCCGCCCACACCGCCGCGTACGAGTCGGTCTCCGGCCCCGCCACCGCCGCCGTACGCCTCCTCAGCCTCGACCCGTTCGATGCCACCGCCGTCCTCGCCCGGCTCGCCCCCGACCTCGACACGGTCGCCCAGCGCGCCGCTGAGGCAGCACAGGCGGACACCATCGACACGCTCCCCGCCGCATCGACCCCGCTCCTCGACCTCACCGCCGAACAGCACGCCACCTGGCCCGTACGCCTCTTCGCCTCGTAGCCCGCAACCCCAGGAGCCGCCATGCACCTCGACCGCGCCGACACCTGCCCCCACCGCCACACCCACAGCGCCGCCCCCACCCGCCCCGACGGCACCCGCCGCGCCCTGCGCATCGGCCTGGGCGGTCCCGTCGGGTCCGGCAAGACCGCCACCGTCGCCGCCCTGTGCCGCCCCCCTGCGTGAGGAACTGTCCATCGCCGTCGTCACCAACGACATCTACACCCGCGAAGACGCCGCATACCTTCTGCGCAGCGCCGTGCTCCCACCCGAGCGCATCACCGCTGTCGAAACCGGCGCCTGCCCGCACACCGCCATCCGCGACGACATCTCCGCCAACCTCGAAGCCATCGAAGACCTCGAAGATGACCTTGCCGCCCTCGGCGGTCTCGATCTGATCCTCGTCGAATCCGGCGGGGACAACCTCACCGCCACCTTCTCCAAGGGCCTCGTAGACGCTCAGATCTTCATCATTGATGTAGCCGGCGGTGATGACATCCCGCGCAAGGGCGGGCCTGGGGTGACCACCGCCGACCTGCTCGTCATCAACAAAACCGATCTTGCCCCGCACGTCGGCTCCGACCTGGACACCATGGCCCGCGACGCCAAGGCCCAGCGCGGCGGCCTCCCCGTCGCCTTCACCTCCCTCACCACCGAGGACGGCGTCCGCCCCGTCACCGACTGGGTGCGCGGCCAGCTCGCCGCCTGGACCGCCGCCCCCCTCGCCGCATGACCGTCTGCCCTGGCACCGGGGTCACCGCCACCGCCCGTATCACCGCCGCCCCCGACGGCCGAGGCGGCACTACCCTGCCCGACCTGGTCAGCGACGGCCCACTCGCCCTGCGCCGCACCCGCGCCCACGGCCGCCACGCCGAGGTGACCCTCGTCGGCGCGATGAGCGCACCCCTCGGCGGCGACCGGCTCAGTCTCGTCACCACCGTCCGGCCGCACGCCGTTCTGCACATCACCACCGCCGCCGCCACCGTCGCCCTGCCCGGCCGCACCGCCGACCCAGCCCACTACGACACCACACACACCGTCGGCGACGGAGCCGAACTCCGCTGGCTCCCCGAACCACTCATCTCCGCACACGGCTGCGACCTGCGGATGACGACCCGCGTCCACCTCGCCGCCACCGCCCGTCTCGTCCTGCGCGAGGAACAGATCCTCGGCCGCACAGGAGAAACCTCCGGCCGCCTCACGACCCGCCTCACCGTCCACCGCGACGGGCGGCCCCTTCTCGACCAGGAACTCTCCTACGGGCCCGGAGTTCCCGGCTGGGACAGTGGCGCTGTCCTCGCAGGCCACCGTGCTGTCGGCCAGTTCCTCCTCGTCGACCCCGCCCTGGAGAAGAGACCCGCCGCACCACGGCTCCTGGGCGAAACCGCCGTACTCACCCCGCTGTCCGGCCCTGCCCTGCTCATCACCGCCGTCGCCCCGGACGCGCTCCAGCTGCGCCGAGCCCTCGACGACCTCAGCGCCTCAGCCCTCAGCTGATCCCCGAACGCGGCGGCCACCTGTCCAGGATCGTTCTGGGAGACACCGCACCCCACGCTCAAAGCACCAGACGCCGGTAACCGCATACGCCGCCACCTCCAGCAGCCTGCTCGCTCCGTGCCCGCAGCACCTTCTCGACCCGGCCCAGTTCCCCGGGCAGACGGCGGGGCGATGACCCCCGCGTTCGGCGCGGCAGCCGTCCTGCGCCTGCGCTCCATCTTGCCGAGGCCAGAGATGGCCGGGCACGGCGGCGACTGGCTATGTGTCTGTGCTCCGCCGTGACTGCTCGGCCTTGGCATCAGGCGCGTACATATCGACGTACTCCTGCCCGGACAGCCCCAGAATCGCGTACATGATCTCATCCGTGACCGCCCGCAGCACCGCTCGCTCCTCAGCCATCCCGGCGAAACGCGAGAAGTCGAGTGGCTTGCCGAACCGGATGGTCACCCGCCCGATCCGTGGCACCACCCGGCCAGGCGGCTGAATCTCGAAGGTGCCCACCATGGCGCAGGGAATCACCGGCACCCCGGCGCCCAGCGCCATAGCGGCTACCCCGACTCGCCCCTTGTACAGCCGTCCGTCGTGTGACCGCGTCCCCTCCGGATAAATGCCGAGCAACTCACCCCTCCGCAGTACCCCGAGCCCCTCCTCGATCGCGGCACGCGCGGCCTGCCGCCCGGAGCGGTCCACGGGGATCTGCCCAGCGCTGCGGAAGAACGCCGCGGTCATCCGCCCCTTCAGCCCCGGCCCCGTGAAGTACTCGGCCTTGGCGAGAAAGGTGATCCGGCGCCGCAGGATCGCTGGCATCAAGAAGTGGTCGGAGAACGAGAGATGGTTCCCCGCGACAATCGCCGCGCCCTCGGCCGGTATGTGCTCAAGTCCTTCGATCCGCGGCCGGTACAGCAGCCGCAGAAACGGCCCCAACAGCACGTACTTGAGCACGTAATAGAACACCGCTCGAACCTCCCCGTGTCTCCCCATGCCGCCGCACAGTACTGGCAGCCAGCACGGCGGGGGAGAGGCACGGACGCCGCTGTCTCGGGTACGGCCTGCGCCGAACGGCTGACCCGGCGATCCGGCCCCGTCAGCTCCCCTCAGCCGATACCAGGCCCAGCGTCACCAGGCCCAGCACCACCCAGGCGAACCACACCCAACCATTGCCGCCCAGCGCCACGGAATAAGCCGTCGCCACCACCAAGGCGACCACTGTGGTTACGGCCATTCCCTTCGCTGCTCCGGGCATCGCAGCCACCTCCTCCGGCAGCCGGGACGGCTTCCCGCCGCCCGGTATACAGCCAGGATTCCATGCTCCCGCGACCGTGTGCCGGAGCGCTACCGCCCGCGTGCCCGCAGCGTCGCGAGATAAGCGTTGTACTCCGCCAGTTCCCGGTCTCCGTCCCGGTCCGCCGCCCGGTCCTGGCGCCGCGCCTGCCGCTGCTCGGAGAGGTACCACTGGAAGACCAGCGCGATCAGCACGATGACCGACGGGATCTCACTGAACGCCCAGGCGATACCACCCGCCGCGTTCTGGTCCGCCAGCGCGTTCACCCCGAGCGACTCCGGTGGGTTGGCGTAAGCCTTCACCATCGGCTCGGACGCCATCATCAGCGCGATACCGAAGAAGGCGTGGAATGGCATACCGGCGAACAGCTCTAGCATCCGCATCACATACCCCGGCCGGTGCGGCCCGGGATCCACTCCCATGATCGGCCAGAAGAAGACCAGCCCCACCGCCAGGAAGTGCACCATCATCGCGATGTGCCCTGGCTTGGACCCCATCAGGAAGTCGAACACCGGCGTGAAGTACAGGGCGTACAGGCTGGCGATAAACATCGGGATCGTGAACGCCGGGTGCGTGACCACCCGCATATAGCGGCTGTGCAGCAGCGCCACCAGCAGCTCCCGCGGCCCCTTGCGGCCGCGGCCCGCCGAGGGCAGCGCCCGCAGCGTCAGTGTCACCGGAGCGCCCAGCAGCAGCAGGATCGGCGCCAGCATGCTGATCACCATGTGCTGGACCATGTGCACGCTGAACAGCACCATGCCGTAGTCGTTCAGGGCGGTGCACATCACCAGGGCGACCATCAGCACGCCCAGCACAAAGGCGACCGTACGGCCCACCGGCCAGGCATCCCCGCGCCTGCGCAGCCGGATGACCCCCCAGCCGTACAGGACCAGCGCCAGCAGGCAGCTGACCAGGAAGAACGGCTCACCGGTGAACTCCAGCCCCCGCTGCAGCGTGAACGGCGGCAGGTCCATGGTCATGCCGTGGTCGCTGTGATCCATCCGTACTCTCCTGATTCGCGCCGATCGCCCGCACCAGAGTAGAACCGCCCCCGGCCGGAACACCGGCCGGGGGCGGTCCCGGACGCCCTTGGCAAGCGGCGAACGGTCAGGCGGGCTGGGTCGCCGCCGCGATCCGCTCGGCGCGCAGCGCCTCGTACCAGCGGTCGTCCACGGGCGGCAGCGCGTTGACGTCCAGCGCCAGCTTGAGCATCAGATCGGCGATGTGCGGGTTCCGGGCCAGCACCGGACCGTGCATATAGGTACCGAAGACCGTGTCGTTCCACGCCCCCTCGGTTCCATCACCCGTGCCATTGCCCCTGCCCAGCCGCACCCGGGCCAGCGGCCGTGCGGTCGGTCCCAGATGCGTCACCCCTTGGTGGTTCTCAAAGCCCGTGAGCTGGGGCAGCCCCAGCCGCTCGTCGATATCGGCCAGTACGTCACCGACGCACCGGTCCGCCTCACCGCGGCTGCTGGTCACATCCAGCAGCCCAAGCCCAGGTTCCCGCTCGCCCAGGTCGTTGATGAACTCATGTCCCAGAATCTGGTAGCCCGCACACACCGAGAAGATGATCGCGCCGTTGTCCACCGCGCGGTTCAGCCCTCCGTCACGCCGCAGCCGCTCAGCCGCCAGCCGCTGCGGGCGGTCCTCCCCGCCGCCGATCAGATAGATGTCCCCGGATGTGGGGATCTGCTGGTCGGAGCGGATGTCGATGCGCTGGACGTCCAGCCCGCGCTGCCGCGCGCGCCGCTCCACCACCAGGGCATTGCCCTGGTCACCGTACGTGCTCAGCAGGTCGGGGTAGACCCACACCAGCCGCAGGCTCGAATTACTCATGCTCGCCAACTCCTTCAGCGCCGTCAGCGCGACGATGGGTCAGTTGCCGACAACGCGGCGCAGGTCCTGGAACGCGGTGTAGTTCGCGATCGCCTCGATCCGGCCGGGCGGACACTTCCGCACGGCCTCCTCGGCGCTCTCGCACACCTGGAAGTCGACACCGGCCACCTCAAGACGCACTGCCAGGTCGAGACGCCGGTCACCGATCACACAGATCGGATGCCCGGCCAGCCGTGAGTAGTCGACGTCCCAGAGCCAGGAGGTGTCGGTGCCATCGGCGCCGCGGGCGTTGACGGACAGGATCACCGGTGCGGGCGGGGGATCGATCAGGGAGAAGGTCTCCAGCCAGCCCGCCGGATTCTTGGCCAGCAGCAGCCGGATGTCCCGGCCCTGGTACGAGATGACGTCGTACCGCCCGGCGACCGCGGTGACCGCGTACATACGCTCCAGCGCCATCTGCGGCGGCACCCCGAAGACGGCCGCTACCGCCGCCGAGGTGGTGGCGTTCGCCTTGTTCGCCCGTCCCGGCAGCTGCAGCTGGATGGGCCAGGCCGAGCCGTGCGGGTCCAGTACATGATCACCGGAGAGCGCCCAGCTCGGCGTCGGGCGGCGGAATCCGCACTCACCGCAGAACCAGTCATCACCGGGCCGTTGCATCACACCGCCGCACGACGGGCACGACCAGGCATCGTCCTTCCACTCCTGCCCGGCGGCCACCCACACAACATTGGGCGAGGAGGACGCGGCCCATACGACCAGCGGGTCATCGGCGTTCGCGACGATGACGGCCTTCGAGTCGGACAGCCCCTCCCGCCACCGCTCCGCAAGCATCCGGGTCTCAGCCGCGCGGTCGAGCTGGTCACGGGAGAGGTTGAGCAGTGCGATGGCCTTCGGCGTCACATCACCGGCCACCCCGGCCAGGTATTTCTCATCCACCTCGATCACGCCATAGCGTGCGCTTGAGCCACCCGCCAGGGCCGAAGTGATACCGGCTGGCATGTTCGCCCCCAGCGCGTTGGAGACGACCTCCTCGCCACTGGCCCGCAGGGCCTCAGCGATCAGCCGGGTGGTCGTCGTCTTACCGTTGGTCGCCGACACCAGGATCACGTCCAGATGCCCAGCCAGCCGAGCCAGTAGATCAGGGTCGAGTCTCAGTGCCACCCGGCCGCCGATGACTGATCCGCTTCCACGGCCTGCGGCTCGCGACACCGCTGCCGCGGCCCTGCCCGCCGTCACAGCCAGTTTGGCCCGCGGCGACAGCGGCTCCGAGTTGCCTGCCATCGTCCTTGATCCTCCTTGCGCTTCGGTCAGAGTGCAGCCTACCGAGATCCCGGTCGCTAACCCGAACCGCGTCATCGTTCGGTGACCAGCCACCCGTAGGCTGTGGACATGCGACGTGGCGCCATACCCGGCAGTTCCGGAAGCATCCGGCCTCTGCGTCTTTTCGGCGATCCGGCACTGCACGCCGCCTGCGAGGACGTGACGGACTTCGGCGCACCGCTCACGCGGCTCATCGAGGATATGTTCGCCACCATGTACGCGGCCAGGGGAGTGGGGCTGGCAGCCAATCAGATCGGCCTTCCTCTGCGGGTATTCGTATACGACTGCCCGGACGACGATGACCAGCGGCATATTGGCCATCTGATCAATCCGCGCCTTGCCGGGACCGGTGACCTGGCCATCCGTGGCCCGGAGGGCTGTCTGTCCCTTCCCGGTCTGGAGGCCGCGACGGCCCGTTCCGACCACGCCGTCGTGGAAGGACTGCGCTCCGACGGCAGCGTGGCCCGGGTCGAGGGCACCGGCTTCTTCGCCCGGTGTCTGCAGCACGAGTGCGACCACCTCGACGGGACCGTGTACGCGGACCGGCTCGGCGGACTGCGGCGCCGGGCGCTGCTGCGCGCCATCCGGCGCACCTCCTGGGCGGGCCGGTCGGGCGCCTAGCCTCAGAACGCCGGTCCGCCGAGCCGGTCGCCGGCCGCGGCCAGGCGTCCCCAGAGCAGATCCGCCAGATGCTTGACCAGCTGGGCACGTGGGCAAGGGCGGTCCCTGAGCCACCAGTCCCCGGCCGCGTGCATCATCCCGACGATGCCATGACCCCACACCCGGGCCAGCTCATCGCTCCCCGGGCCGAGGTCGACCCGCTCATCGATGACCCTGCCGAGCTCCTCGCCCAGTCTGCGCAGCAGGGGGGCCGAGTGCTGCCCGACATCAAATCCCTGATCCCTGCCCGCCTCCTCCTCGGCCGGGTGCATCAGGAACCGGTAGACCTGCGGATGGGCCTCGATCGCGGCGAGGTAGGTGTCCAGCGTGGACTCGACCCGCTCGCGTCGTCCGGCGGGAGCGTCCAGCGCGGCGCGCAAGGCCTCCAGCAGGGCATCGGTGTGCCGTATCGCCAGGGCTCGGTAGAGCCCTCCCTTGTCTCCGAAGTGGCGGTAGAGGATGGGCTTGGTGATACCGGCCTCGGCGGCGATGGCGTTCATGGAGGCGCCGGGGCCCTCCCGCATCACCACCCGGTCGGCGGCCTCCAGCAACTCCGCACGTCTGCGCTCGGCGGCGCTGCGCTGGTCGCTCTGCTGACTGGTGTTCATGACGTCTCTCCCCGCCCGTGCTTTTGCCTTGCCCCTGCGCAACGTAACACCCGCAGGGGGGAGGAGATCGGGGGCACGGAGGGAGTTGACATGGCTTACTGACGGGTAACAGACTGTGTTACCGCTAGTAACAAGCCACTGTAGCAAGTCACTGTAGGGGGCCTCTATGGCAGAGTTCGCGCTGGATCTCAACGATGACCAGAAGGCCGTACAAGAGTGGATCCACGGGTTCGCTGCCGATGTGATGCGCCCGGCCGCCGCCGAGTGGGACGAGCGCGAGGAAACGCCCTGGCCCATCATCCAGGAGGCCGCGAAGATCGGCCTTTACTCCCTCGACTTCTACGCCCAGCAGTTCTTCGACCCCACGGGTCTGGGAATTCCGATGGCCATGGAGGAGCTGTTCTGGGGCGATGCCGGCATCGGTCTGTCGATCGTCGGTACCGGCCTGGCCGCTGTCGGTGTCCTGGCCAATGGCACCGAGGAGCAGGTAGGAACCTGGATTCCGCAGATGTACGGGGACGCGGACGACGTCAAGGTCGCTGCCTTCTGCTCCTCCGAGCCCGACGCGGGCTCTGACGTCTCCGCCATGCGCACCCGCGCCGTCTACGACGGGGCCAAGGATGAATGGGTGCTGAACGGCACCAAGACCTGGGCGACGAACGGCGGTATCGCCAACGTCCATGTCGTCGTCGCGGTCGTCGACCCGGAACTGGGCGCCCGGGGCCACGCCTCCTTCATCATTCCCCCCGATACCCCTGGCCTTTCCCAGGGCCAGAAATTCAAGAAGCACGGTATCCGCGCCTCACACACCGCTGAGGTCGTCCTCGAGGACGTCCGTATCCCTGGGCACTGCCTCCTGGGCGGCAAGGAGAAGCTGGACGAGCGGCTCGCCCGCGCCCGCGAACGGGCCCGTACGGGCGGTGCCCGCACCAAGAACGCAGCCATGGCCACCTTCGAGGCCTCCCGCCCCGCTGTCGGCGCCCAGGCTGTCGGTATCGCCCGCGCCGCCTATGAGGTCGCCCTGGACTACGCCAAGACGCGGGTGCAGTTCGGTCGGCCGATCATCGACAACCAGGGGATCGCTTTCCAGCTCGCTGATATGCGCACGCGAATCGACGCCGCTCGCCTTCTCGTGTGGCGCGCTTCCTGGATGGCGGCCGCGGGCAAGCCATTCGACTCCGCGGAGGGATCGATGTCCAAGCTGTTCGCGGGGGAGACGGCGAAGTCGGTGACGTCACAGGCCATGCAGATCCTGGGCGGTAACGGATTCACCCGCGAGTACCCGGTCGAGCGGATGCACCGGGACGCTGCCATCTACACCATTTTTGAGGGTACGAGCGAGATTCAGCGTCTGGTGATCGCACGGACCGTTTCCGGTGTGACGGTGCGGTGAGACGGGTGCCGGGCATCAGGGGTTGAGGTCACTCAGGAGGCTGGCAAAGGTCGCCCCACTGGCTTCGATGCCGGGGGCGATAGCGGTGTCGGCGAGGTAGAAGCCAAGAAGTGCGCAGATGACGGCATGGGAAACCTTGAGACCGCCCTTGCGGGTGAGCAGAAAGATGACGATGCCGAGGAGGAGGACGCCGGAGATCGACAGGGCCATGAGTGCGCTCCTGGTCCGAGGGTGCGGGGGTCACGCGATCGGGGGCCTGATGGGTGAACGCGGGCTCACGACGCCCGCTATGGCCTCCCCCAACTATCGCTGGGAGGAAGCACAGGCGGCGTGAGCGAAACGACGCAATTGGTCCACCATGAGGACCTTCGCCGCCTTGGGAGGGGCTGAGCGGAGTCTAGGAAGCAGTGCGGCGGCCGGCGGACTTCTTCGCCGGAGCCTTCTTCTTCGCCGTTGTCTTCTTGGCTGTGCTCTTGGCTGTCTTGGCGGTACTGGACTTTTTTGAGCCGGCCGCCTTCTTGGCCGTCTTCTTCGCTGGGGCCTGCTCGCCGCGGCTCGTCTTGGCGTCCTCGACGCTCTTCTCCAGGGCGGCCATCAAGTCGATGACCTTGCCCCCAGCCGCCGGCACCTCCTCGGCGTGCGGCGGCTCCACACCCTGCAGGCGGGCTTCGAGCACTTGCCGCAGCGCCTCCTGATACTCGTCGTGGAGCTCGGTCAGGTCGAAATCCTCGGACAGGGTTTCCATCAGAGAACGGGCCATCTTGAGTTCCTGTGGCCGCACCGCCACATCTTCTTCCGGGGCGATGTCGCTGATGGGGCGGACCTCGTCCGGCCATAGACATGTCTGCAGGACAAGTGTGTCTCCCACTACACGGAGAACGGCGAGAGACTCCCTGGTCCGCATGGCGATCTTGGTGACGGCGATCTGCCCGGACTCCGACAGCGCTTCCCGGAGCAGGGCGTAGGGCTTGCTGGCGGAGCGGTCGGCGACACCCACGTAATAGGGCTTGGAGAACATCAGAGGATCGATGGTGTCGGCGTCCACGAAGGCCAGTACGTCGATCACTTTCTTACTGGGCACCGGCAGCTCCGCCAGATCCTCATCGGTCAGCTTGACGGTGGTGCCGTCCGGGGCCTCGTAGCCCTTGGTGATCTCCTCGTAGGGGATTTCCTTGTCCTCTGCCTCGCAGAACCGTCTCATGCGCACCCGCGAGCCGTCCTTTTCGTGGACCTGGTGGAGCGGGATGTCGTGCTCCTGGGTGGCGGTGTAGAGCTGAACCGGGATGTTCACTAGCCCGAACGAAATTGACCCTTTCCAGGTAGATCGCATAATTTGTTCCTTTCTTGCGATCTTCAGGGTAGATCGGGGCGCCGCACCGCGACAGTCCAGGGCGGCAGTCAGGGTGCGTGCGATTCTCGGAGTATGGCTCCGATGACCATCGTGGAGGGGCGACGTCTGGCCCTGAGCAATCTGGAGAAGGTCCTCTACCCGAGCAGCGGTACGACGAAGGGTGAGCTGGTCCACTACTACGCCCGGACCGCTCCCGTTATGCTCCCGCATCTGTACGGGCGTCCGGTGAGCTTTCTGCGCTACCCGGACGGGCCCGAAGGCCAGAAGTTCTTCACGAAGAATGTGCCGCCCCACGCTCCGGAGTGGGTGCAGACCTATGAGATTCCAAGGAGCGACGGCACCGTCAACGAACACGTCCTCGTCCAGGATGTGCCGTCACTGCTGTGGGCGGCCAACCTCGTGGTGGAGTTCCACACCACCACCTGGCGGACCACCGCCGGTCGCGGCCTCGCGGACCTGCTGGTCTTCGATCTCGACCCGGGCAAGGGCGCAACCGTGGTGGACTGCTGCACCGTCGCCCAGTGGCTTCATGGCCGCCTCACGGCCGACGGCCTGTCCGTCTATCCGAAGACCTCCGGCTCCGTGGGGCTGCATGTGCTGGTCCCCATCACGCTCACGCCCGCGAAGCGGGCCACCGCGTACGCCAAATCCCTCGCTGAGGAGGCCGAAAGGGCCCTGCCCGACCTGGTCGTCCACCGGATGACCCGCTCTCTGCGGCCGGGGAAGGTATTCATCGACTACAGCCAGAACGCCGCAGCCAAGACCACCGCCACCGCTTACACCGTGCGCGCCCGTCAGACCCCGACCGTGTCCACTCCCGTCACATGGGCCGAGATCGAGGCCTGCACCCAGCCTGACCAGCTTGCCTTCCAGATCGACGATATCTTCGACCGCCTGGAGGACCATGGCGACCTGATGGCCCCCCTCACCGCCCCTGACCGCAGCAGCCCCCTGCCCGCGGACCCCCCGGCCACATAGCCCCCACCGGCCCGACGGCAACCATCTCGGCTGCCGTCGGGCCGGTGGACGCATAGCTCTGTGACACCCGATCCCGATGAAGCAAGCCCAGCCCTACGACGCCGAGGCGATGTCCATGTACATCACCTCCCAGTGGTGTCCATCAGGGTCCTGGAAGCTGCGTCCGTACATGAACCCCTGGTCGTTGCTGTCCATGGCGGGCTGTCCGCCAGCGGCGAGGGCCTTGTCGGCCAGCTCGTCGACCTCCTGCCTGCTGTCGACTCCCAGGCACAGGATTGCCTCGGTGCTGGTCGTGGCGTCAGCGATGTCCTTCTTGGTGAAGGTCCGGAAGTACGGTTCAACGAGCAGCATGGCGTAGATGTCATCGCTGATGACCAGGCAGGACGCGTTCTCGTCCGTGAACTGGGAGTCGAAGGAGAAGCCGAGTTCGGTGAAGAACGCGATCGACCTGTCGAGGTCCTTGACGGGGAGGTTGACGAAGATCTTCTTGGGCATGAGTTGTCTCGTTTCTCTCGTGGTGTGACCAGTGGCCTGGCTGTCGAGCTGTCGAAGAGACAGACGCCACGGCGATCCGAAACTCATCGGCGCCGGTGTGCACGGGTACCGGTCACCGCGCTGGGGCCCCGCACGTCCGATGACGTGCGGGGCCCCAGACGGGCGATGCTGAATGTGCCGGGTGGGCTTCAGCGGGTGGTGGACGGCAGAGCGAATGCCGCGGGCTTTGTGGGATTGTCGGCGTTGTCATAGCCGATGGCGCAGTATGTCCAGGGGCCTTCGGACGCCTTCAGGGTGGTGGGGACGCCCAGATAGTGCCGGTAGCCCTCGGGGTCCGCACAGTCGATGGTCGCCTCCGGCCCGTACTTGACCTTGTACGCGGTGATCTCCCATGGCGCGTACACCGGCCGTACCCAGTAGGAGGCTTCCGCTCCGCTGCCGAAACGTTCGATGTCGACCTGCGGGGGCACGCTCGGCGCGGTGTTGTCGACGCGGGCGTAGGCGTACGACGGGTGCGCGAAAGAGGTATCCCAGCCGTGTCCCCGCAGGGTGTTATCCGGTCCGCCCACCACGCAGAGGACGTATATGTTGTCTTCTTCCGCCAGGAGTTCGTCGTAGTCCACTCCCGCGGAGGTCAGCGGCTGAGGCTTGGCATACCCTTCCGGCTTCTTGCAGTCGATGACACCCAATGGGCCGCTCTTGAAGGTGACGTACGCGTGTGCCTGGTCACCGGCGGGTGTGATGTGGGCGTCCCAGCGGGCCCGCCCCTGGGAGGTCTCGCTCTGTGTGTGCTGTCCCGACGCGGTGACATTCACCTGCTGACCTCGATCGAGCCGGCACCCCTGCTTGTCCAGCCGCAGCCCTCGCTCGTCCAGGCATGAGGCGACCGCATCGACCGGGGTGGCGTAGACGGTGTTGTCCTTGGGAACCACCAGTCCCGACGGGCTTCCCTCACAGGGCCGCCCCAGTCCACAGCCGAGGTATCCGGAGGTGGAGACGGTATTGATCAGCCCGACGAGCTGGTTTCCGTCCGTGGCGGTGACGGCGCCGCCCGAGGAGCCGCCGCTGATGCCGAGGCAGTCGGTCCGGGTGGCGCCCTCCCACAGCCAGGTGTACTCATGCAGGGACACCGAGGAGGCCGTGACCGCACAGTCGGACAGCCGCAGAAACCGCTTGCCGTCCTGCACACCGTCGGTCGGCGCGTGCGCCGCCTGCAGAGCCGAACCCACAGCGGGCCGGCCGGCTGACAGAGTCCGCGGCGTTACCTCAAGTTTCTGGAGATCCCCGTAGGTGGCCGAGAGCTGGAGCACCGAGACATCGATGTCCTTCATCGTCGCGTAGGTGATGCGCTCTACGGGAAACCGCTGGTGCTCGGAGACATTGTCGTGGAAGAACGCGGGTGTGAAACTCCAGCCCGCTGGCGCGCTCTCGCTGGCGATGACCTCGTTGGTCTTCATGGAGTCGCTGACGCAGTGCCCATTACTCAGGACGAGCGCCTTATCGGCCGGGTCCGGCTTTCCGGTGGCGTGAATAAGCGTCGCTGTACAGGTTGTCCCGTTGCCGCCTATGAGACGTCCGGAGGCCCGGAACTTCTTCCCGGCAGGGGAGCCGGCATCCAGCAGTGGCGCTTCGTCGGCGGCGGATGACGGTTCGACGGCCGGGGCCGGGGAGCCTCCCCATAACAGTCCGGCGGCTAGGATCCCGGTTGTTCCCATGGCCAAGATGCCGCGTATTCGGGCGAGGACAGTACCCCTCACCACAATCCCTCCCTGTTCGTTGACGGACGAAACGCCATGACCTTGACAGAGGGTCCAGTGATTTTCGAGGTGCGGCATCTTTTTCAGGACGTTTACGGACCGTCATATCGCGACGTCAGGTCGGCGTGCCCAGGGATCGCTTCACGCTCCCGGGGGCGTCACGCGCCATCATGATCGTCTTAAAGGGATACCTGACCTGCGCTTCCCCTCTAGCCTGTGGAGAGGCTGGCTGTGAGACTCGTTAACCGGTGGGTCGAAACCAGCTGTTTGAGGGGCGGGGCAAAGCGGACTGGCGTTTCGAATGTTTGATCACCGGTCCTGTGGGCAATCGCAGGGTGATATGAGAAGGGGTGGGATATATGCGACGAATGCTGACAGCGCTGGCTGCGATAGCGCTGCTGGGATCGGGGCTCTCGGCCGGGATGACCACACCGGCGAACGCGGCGAACTGCGCCACCGACTGGGGAAGCCTGCCGAAGGCCAGCCCCGAGTCGGCGTACAAGCCGCTTGAGAACATCCGGACCGGGCGCCACGACTGCTACGACAGAATCGTCTTCGACGTGCCCGACGCGACGTCCAGCAACGCGATCGGCTACCACGTCAGCTATGTAAGCGAGCTGCACCAGGACGGAACCGGGGACCACATCCCGGTGAGCGGCGGTGCCGTCCTTGAGCTACGGGTCGCCGCGCCGAGCTACGACCCGCAAACCGGCAAGCCGACTTATGGCGGCAAGGCCGGACAGGCACTCCCCGGTGTGGACCTCACCGGCTACCAGACGTTCAGGGACGCGCGGTTCGCGAGCAGCTTCGAAGGCGATACCCAAGTGGGCTTGGGCGTACGGGCAAAGCTGCCGTTCCGGGTGTTCCAGATGGGCGACCGCGTGGTCGTGGACGTAGCCCACTCCTGGGCAGCGAGCCGCTGATGCGTGCCCGATGAGACATGCCCGGGGGACCGGGGGTGCTACGCGGTCGCCCTGTCCGAGCTGGCGTCGGTACATGACTCCATCGGCTGCGAGATGACGCTGTCGCCCCGTCACCCCCGTGCCAAGCCTATCGGCTGAACTGGAACCAGTTCAGGTTGACCAGGTCGGCGTCACCGCCTCCGCTTGCCACCACGTACAGCCGGTGCACGCCCGTGACCGTGCCGCTGGTGTTCACCGTGCGGCTCGTCCAGGACTGCCAGCCACCGGTGTTGCGCGTCGGAACGGTGGCGAGCAGCGGCCCGGTGGGGCTGTCCAACCGGTACTCCAGGGCTCCCGTGGCGCCGGAGCCGGACGCCAGCCTGGTCGTCACCCGGGTGGGGGCGGAGCTGCCGAAGTCCACATCGGCGTAGCCGGCATGGTCACCGTCCGCGATCCACCCGATGTTCTGCCCGCAGCCAACGTCGGTGCAGCGCTCCAGCCGGACGCCGCGCTGTTCGTCGTAGTAGGCCGCGCCGATGACGTCGTAGGGGTTCTGCTTCTGTGGGAACTGCTTGCCGTGGCCGTAGGCGAACAGCGCCGGTTTGCCGTCGCCGTCGTTGATCGGCAGCTGGCTCGCGCTCCGCATCCAGGTCACCGGCAGTTTCCCCGTCGGCTGGTGGTCGCCGAAGAGGACGTCCGCGACTCCGCCGCCCTCGGTACCGGGCAGCCACGCCGCCACCAGCGCGTCCCACAACGGCAGCTCGGCGGCGATGCCCAGCGGGCGCCCGGAGACAAGGACCACGACCACCGGTACGCCGGATGCCTTCAGCCGTGCGAGCGTGTCCAGGTCCTCGCGGTCCAGACCGAGTCCGCCCGTCCGGTCGCCTTGGCCCTCCGCGTAGGGCGTCTCGCCGACGACGGCGATGGCGGCCTGGTAACTGCCGTCGACGCCGTTGCCGTTACGGCCGTAGGTGACGGTCGTGGCGGGAGATACGGCCGAACGGATGCCCTGCAGGATCGTGGTTCCCGGTGTGATCGGGCCGCTCTTGCCCTGCCAGTCGATGGTCCAGCCACCGCTCTGGTTCCCGATGTCGTCGGCGTTCTTGCCGGCCACGAAGACCTTGCCGGCGGTCTTGGGTAACGGCAGCACGCCGTGCTTGTTCTTGAGCACCACCTGCGATGCGCGCACGGCCTCACGGGCCAGCTTCCGGTGCTCCGCACTGCCGACCTTGCCGGTGTACGAGCGGTCGGTGTACGGCTTCTCGAACAGCCCCAGTTCGAACTTCTTGGTCAGGATCCGCCGGTTGGCGTCGTCGATGCGGGACATCGGCACACGCCCGGCCCGCACCTCGTCCCTGAGCAGCGAGATGAACGAACGCCACTCATACGGCAGCATGATCATGTCCAGGCCCGCATTGACCGAGGTACGCACCTCTTCGGCGGTGAAGCCGGGCTGGCCGTCGATCTGGTCGATGGCGTTCCAGTCCGAGATGACCACCCCCTCGAATCCCAGCTCCTGCTTGAGGACATCGGTGATCAGGTAGCGGTGGCCGTGCAGCTTTGTGCCGTTCCAGCTGCTGTAGGAGATCATCACCGAGCCGGCGTTCCTGGCGATGGCCTTGCGGAAGGGCGGCAGATGGACGGCGCGCAGCTCAGCCTCGCTCACCTCGGTGTCGCCCTGGTCCTTGCCTCCGGTGGTGCCGCCATCACCGAGGTAGTGCTTGGCCGTGGCCATGACGGAGCCGGGGTCGGAGAGCCTGGCCCCCTGCAGCCCGGTGATGAGCGTGGTCATCGATGTGGCGATCTCGGGCTTCTCGCCGTACGACTCGTAGGTCCGGCCCCAGCGGTCGTTGCGCGCGACGCACAGGCAGGGGGAGAAGTTCCAGTCAATGCCGGTGCCCGAGACCTCCTCGGCGGTGGCCCTGCCGATGCGCCGCACCAGTGCGGGGTCGCCCGTGGCGCCGAGGCCGATGTTGTGCGGAAAGATGGTCGCCCCGTGCACATTGTTGTGACCGTGCACCGCGTCCACACCGTAGATCATCGGGATGCCGAGCGGGGTGGCCATCGCGGCCTGCTGGAAGCCGTCGTACATATCTGCCCAGGCCGTCGCGGTGTTGGGCGACGGGGCCGAGCCGCCGCCGGACAGCAGCGAGCCGAGCCGGTACGTGGTGAGATCGGCGGCGGAGACCGCGGTCCGCTCGGCCTGTGTCATCTGGCCGATCTTCTCGTCCAGCGACATTCTGCCGAGCAGGTCGTCGACCCGCTGCGGCACGGGCCGGCTCGGGTCCTTGTAGGTCGGATCGGCTGTCGCCGACGCGGGGGCGGGGGCGGTGACGACCGTGGTCGTCAGCAGCATGGCCGCGGCCAGCAGTAAACGACCGCGCCAGCGCGCGGGGCGGGACCATCGCATGGGCAAACCTCCTGGGCAAACCTCCTGGCGAACGCCTGGATGCGTGAGGACACGGGGCTTGTGGTGCGTGGCTCGTAAGGTCGCGACCGCGGGTCGGTCGCCGCGAAGCTACCCGAGGTCGACCTGGAAGACCTTGTCGGCGCCGTCCGGCTGGCGGCCGTTGTTGTCGGCGTTGGTCGTGGACAGCCACAGGGCGTTGCTCCCCGGGACCTTCTCCACCGTGCGCAGCCGGCCGTAGTCGTTGACGTAGTACGCCTTGGGGTCACCGGCGTGGCTGCCGTCGACCGGGATACGCCACAGCCGCTGGCCGCGCAGGGCCGCCATGTAGATGGCCCCGTCGGCGTAGGTGACCGCGCTCGGCGAGGCCTCGCTGACCGGCCACTGCCGCTTCGGGTTGGTCATCCCCGAGGTGGAGCACTCGCCCTCACAG
This sequence comes from Streptomyces gobiensis, assembly GCF_021216675.1. Lineage (NCBI taxonomy): Bacteria > Bacillati > Actinomycetota > Actinomycetes > Kitasatosporales > Streptomycetaceae > Streptomyces > Streptomyces gobiensis. The sequence continues at coordinate 5,630,607 of NZ_CP086120.1, forward strand.
ACCGGCCAGCCGTAGTTCTTGCCCGGCTCGATCAGATTGAGCTCGTCGTACTTGCTGCTGCCGAACTCGGCCTCCCAGAGCCTGCCGTCCGGGTCCCAGGTGAGGCCCTGCGGGTTGCGGTGGCCGAGAGAGTAGACGAGCGTGCCGAATGGATTGCCGGGGGCGGGTTCGCCGTCGGTGGTCATCCGCAGGATCTTGCCGTTCAACGAGTTCTTGTCCTGTGCCAGGCCGGCGCTCTGTGCGTCTCCTGTGGTGGCGTAGAGGTAGCCGTCGGGGCCGAACTTGATACGGCCGCCGTTGTGGTACCGGTTCTTCTTGATCCCCGTGACCAGCGCCGTGTAGTCGCCGAGCGAGGAGCCGTCGTAGGTCATCCGGACGATCCGGTTGTCGCGGGAGGCCGAGTGCATGAGGTAGATGTGGTGGTCGCTGTCCCAGTCCGGCGAGACCGCGATGCCCAGCAGACCGCCCTCGCCGCCCGTGGTCTCGACGTTGGGTACCGTTCCGATCTCGGTCTTGTCGCCCGACCGCGTGAGCCGGAACACCTTGAACGAATCCCGCTCGGTGAGCAGGGCCGAGCCGTCAGGCAGCCAGCTCAGGCCCCACGGGATCGTCCAGCCGGAGGAGATGGTCCGGATGCCGGAGGGGACCGAGTCCACGGCGGCGTTTGTGGTCCCGGGGGCCGCGACGAGCAGCCCGGCCGCGATCGCGGTGGCAGCGGCGGCCCCCATGAGGGCGCGCCGTGCGGGCTTGCCGGGGGCGTGGAGGGTGGGGGGAGTGTGGGGGGTGGTGTAACGCTCCATCAGATTCTCCTGACTGACTCTTGCTCAGGTCAGTGGATGCCGCGAGCATGACGCTGATGGCCCGTGCTTCTGTGGTTGCCGGTGAAGGTAAGGAAACCTGTCTAACTAGTCAACACCAACGGACCTCCGTGGCGCGCTGACGCTCCGGGGCGGCTCAAGTCGGCATTGCCCCCCGCTGTCGCGGGAAGAAACGCAGTGACCCCCCACTCCGAAGGGCAGGGACCACTCATGACCGACTCCGTACAACAGGCAGTGGAGCAGGCAGCACAGCAGCCGGTGGCTGGTACCGAGGAGAGCGCGACCTGGCAGACCCCCGACTACACGGTGGTCGAGACCGGTCTCGAGGTTACCGCCTACCTCCTGAGCGACCGTTAGCCGCGCCGCCATGCTGCTGCAGGTGCTCGGCACCGCGGCGGGCGGCGGCGTCCCCCAGTGGAACTGCGCGTGCCCCGGCTGCTCCGGGGCACGCGCCCATCCGCACCGGCGCCGCCGTCACGCCTCGCTCGCCGTACGGGCCGCCGAAGGCCGCTGGTACATCGTCAACGCCACTCCCGACATCGGCGACCAGATCGAGGAATGCCCGGCACTGCACCCCGGACCGGGGGCCCGGCAGACCGCGCTGGCGGGCCTGGTGCTCACCGACGCGGAGCTCGACCACACCCTGGGCATCGCCCGGCTGCGCGAGGCCGAGGGCCTGGAGGTGCTCACCACCGGGGTTGTACGCGAGGCTTTGCTCACTCGGCTGCACCTGGGGGCGGTTCTCGGGTCCTACACCTCACTCACCTGGCGGGAACTGCCCGGCGAGCGGCCCGAACCGCTCACCCCGGACGCGGGGACCGACATCGACTGTGTCCCGCTCTGCGCCAAACGCCCCCGCTACGCAGCGGGCACCGGCCCCGACCACGCGTCCTGGGTCGTGGCGCTGCGCCTCACCGACCGTGCCACCGGTGCGAGCGCCGTCTACGCCCCGGCCGTCGCCGCCTGGCCGGACACCCTCCAAGCGGCCGTGAACGACGCCGATTGCGTGATCATCGACGGCACGTTCTGGGACGACGAGGAGCCACGGCGCACCGGTATCAGCGATCGCACCGCGACCGGCATGGGGCACCTCCCGGTCTACGGCCCGGGTGGAACGGCGGAGCGCCTGGCACCGCTGCGCGCCCGCTGCTTCTACACCCACCTCAACAACACCAATCCCCTCGTCGACCCGGGCGCGCCGCAGCACACGCTGCTGGCCGAGCGGGGCATCGGGGTAGCCGCCGACGGAATGGTGATCGAGCTGTGAGCATGCCCAGGTCTACGACGAGCACGACGAGCACTACGAGTTCTACGACGCCATTCGAGGACCGGCTGCGGAACGTCGCGCGGGAGCACTACCACGACCGTCACCCTTTCAACGTCCGTATGCACCAGGGCGAACTGACCCCCGGCGAGATGCGCCGCTGGATCCGCAACCGCTTCCACTACCAGCGCCATATCCCCGTCAAGGACGCCCTGATCACCGCCAAGCTGGACACCCCGCAGCTGCGCCGCATGTGGCTGCGCCGCATCCAGGACCACGACGGGCGGAACGAGGGCGAGGGCGGGATCGAGCGGTGGCTGCGGCTCGGCGGGGCAGCGGGCCTGGACCGGTCCCTGCTGCTGTCCGGCCAGGACGTCCTGCCCGGGGTGCGCCTCGCCGTCGACGGGTACGTCAACTTCTGTCGCCTGCGTTCCCCGCTGGAGGCCGTAGCCGCCTCCCTCACCGAGCTGTCCGCCCCGGACCTCATGCGCGTCCGTACCGCCGCGTTCGAACGCCACTACCGGTGGATCGACCCCGACGGACTCGCCTACTTCCGCTCCCGCGAGGCCCAGGGCCGCCAGGACAGCCGGGAAGCTCTCGACCTCGTCCTGGCCTGGGCGCGCACCGAGGAGCACCAGGAACGGGCCGTGGCAGCCCTCACCTTCAAGTGCGATGTGCTGTGGTCGCTGCTTGACGCCGTCGACCACGCCGACGGCAAGGAGCAGCCATGACCGATGCGTCGGGCGCCGGATGGCGCCCCGCCCTGTCGCGCGCGGTCGTGCTCCGGTACGACAGGGTGCGCCGGGCCGATCTGCTGGTCCTGCCGGAACGGGTCGTGGTGCTGAACCCCCAGGCCGCCCGCATCATCCGGCTGTGCGACGGCCGCCGCGACGTCCAGGCGATCACCGAGGAGCTGGCCGCGCGCTTCCCCGGCGCGCCGGTGGCCACCGAGGTCCCGGAGTTTCTCCACCGGGTGCGCGAGGAGGGCTGGCTGCGATGACCGCACGACCGCGCCCCTGGGCCCTGCTGGCCGAACTGACCCATGGCTGCCCGCTGCACTGCCCCTACTGCTCCAACCCGCTCGAACTCGTCCGCCGCGCCCGCGAGTTGTCCACGGGGGAGTGGCAGGACGTGATGCGGCAGGCCGGGGAACTGGGCGTGGTGCACACCCATCTCTCAGGCGGCGAGCCGCTGTTGCGCACCGGCCTCGGGGCGATCGTCACCGCCGCGGAGACCGCCGGGATCTACACCCAGCTGGTCACCAGCGGGGTCGGTCTCACCGCCCCGAGGCTCTCCGGACTCGTGGCCGCCGGACTGCGCAGTGTTCAGCTGTCCGTGCAGCACGCCGACCCACAGCTCTCCGACCGGATCGCCGGGCGCGCCTCTTTCGCGGCGAAGGAGGCGGCCGCCGCGCTCATCCGGCAAGCAGGCCTTCCCCTCGGGCTCAATGTCGTACTCCACCGCGACAACCTCGACGCGATCGACGCCATCATCGACCTGGGTGTGGCCTGGGGCGCCGACCGGATCGAGCTGGCCAATACCCAGTTCTACGGGTGGGCCCTGCGCAACCGCAGCGCGCTTCTTCCCACCCGTGACCAGCTGGCACACGCCCGGGAGGTCATCGAGCACCGCCGGGAGCGGCTGACCGGAGTGACCGAGCTGGTATGGGTCGTCCCCGACTACTTCGACGGCGTGGCGAAGCCGTGCATGGGCGGCTGGGGCGCGGTCTCGCTGACCGTGGCCCCGGACGGGACCGTCCTGCCGTGCCCGGCGGCGGCCGCCCTGCCGGATCTGGGCCCGCCGAACATCCGCGACCACACGCTGGAGTGGATCTGGGACCGCTCCACGGCCTTCAACCGCTACCGGGGCACGCAGTGGATGGGCGAGCCGTGCCGCAGCTGCTGCCGCCGCGAGACGGACTTCGGCGGCTGCCGCTGCCAGGCGTACGCGCTCACCGGTGACGCCGCCCGCACCGACCCGGCCTGCGGTCTGTCACCCGATCACCGTCTCGTCCGCACCATCGCGGACAGCGCTCCTGCCGAGGGATCGGGGTACGCCTACCGCAAGCCCGGCTGAAGCCCTCACCCATACGGCTGCCCAGGCAGGTACCTACTTGGTACGTACCCGAAGATGTATCCGTCGCCGACTACTCCGCTCTCGTCGCGGCCGTCGCCCGCCATAAGACCCGCATACCGCGCCCTGCCACCGCCGATCCGGACGCCGCCTGGCGGGCGGCCGCCCTCCTGCACACCCTGGTACGCCTCGGACCGCTGCCGTACTGGCGCGTCTGACGGCCGGGATGACCGAAACCGGCCGGTCCTGCCCGACCGGGCGCTCGCCCCGTACGCCATCCGGACCGTAAACGGTCATTCACACCGGGCATACGGGCAGTCCCGAACACCCCGGAAACGCCGGTAAGCCGGTCGTCACACCGCCGAGGCACACGGTAAACGGGCACATACGGGCACCATCAACCCGATGGCACACCTGGTGGCCGTGTTCGACCGGCTGTACAACTCTCTCTACAGGCCCGAACGGGCACCGGCCAGGAGAGGTGCGTACGCCGTGAGTGCGGAGGAACGTCAGCGAGAGATCGTCGCCGCCGCCCGACGCGCGGGCTCGGTCGACGTCGCCGAGCTCGCGGCGGAGCTCGGTGTCGCCAAGGAGACCGTCCGCCGCGACCTGCGGCTGCTGGAGGACCACGGTCTGGTGCGGCGCACCCACGGCGGCGCCTATCCGGTGGAGAGCGCGGGCTTCGAGACGACCCTCGCCTTCCGCACCACCATGCACGTCCCCGAAAAACGGCGGATCGCGACCGCCGCGGCCGGGCTGCTCGGTGACGCCGAGACCGTCTTCATCGACGAAGGATTCACCCCGCAGCTGATCGCCGAGGCGCTGCCCAAAGACCGGCCCCTGACGATCGTCACCACCTCACTGGCGACCGCGGGCGCCCTCGCCGAGGAGGAGAAGTTCACCGTGCTGCTTCTCGGCGGCCGGGTGCGCGGCGGAACACTGGCCACCGTCGACCACTGGACGGTCCATATGCTCTCCGGTTTCGTCATCGACCTGGCGTACCTCGGAGCCAACGGCATCTCGCGTGAACACGGCCTCACCACCCCCGACCCGGCCGTGAGCGAGGTCAAGGCGCAGGCCGTCCGGGTGTCCCGGCGCCGGATCTTCGTCGGGATGCACACCAAGTTCGCCGCGGTCAGCTTCTGCCGCTTCGCCGCGGTGTCCGACTTCGAGGCGCTCGTCACCAGCACCGGACTGCCCTCCGCCGAGGCACACCGCTACCAGCTCCTGGGCCCTCAGGTCATCCGCGCCTGAGCCGCGACGACCTGCGGGCCCGGCCGCACAACCTCCATAAGCCCCACCTCATCAACCACCCCTACGGGCGGCGTGGCACCGTCTGCCCTTCTTCACCCACTGGGAGCCTCCATGCGCAGTCAGAGCCGACACCGGACCCGCGCACTCCTCGCCCTCACCGTCACCGGCGGTCTTCTGCTCACCGCCTGCGCCGGAGCCGGCGGGACCGGCACGGCAGACGGCGAGACCATCAACGTCCTGATGGTCAACAACCCGCAGATGACCGATCTGCAGAAGCTGACCGCGCAGCACTTCACCAAGGAAACCGGCATCAAGGTCAACTTCACCGTGCTCCCGGAGAACGACGTCCGGGACAAGATCAGCCAGGACTTCGCCAACCAGGCCGGACAGTACGACGTCGCCACCATCAGCAACTACGAGACGCCGATCTACGCCAAGAACGGCTGGCTGCACGCACTCGACCCGTACATAACGCAGGACAGCGCCTACGACGAGCAGGACATCCTCACCCCCATGCGGCTCTCGCTCAGCGGCGAGGACGGCAAGGTCTACGCCCAGCCCTTCTACGGCGAGTCGTCCTTCCTGATGTACCGCAAGGACGTCTTCGCCAAAGCAGGCCTGACGATGCCCGACAAGCCCACCTGGAAGCAGGTGGCCGGCCTGGCCGCCAAGGCGGACGGCGCCGAAAAGGGCATGAAGGGCATCTGCCTGCGCGGTCTGCCCGGCTGGGGCGAGGTGATCGCCCCACTGACCACCGTCGTCAACACCTTCGGCGGCACCTGGTTCAACGACAGATGGGAAGCCCAGCTCACCGCTCCCGAGTTCACCCGGGCCACCCAGTTCTATGTCGATCTGGTCCGCAAGCACGGTGAGTCCGGCGCGGCCCAGGCCGGATACGCCGAGTGCCTGAACAACATGACCCAGGGCAAGACCGCCATGTGGTACGACGCCACAGCCGGCGCCGGATCCCTGGAGGCTACGAAGTCCCCGGTCAAGGGCAAGATCGGCTATGTACCCGCCCCGGTGGAGAAGACCGACAGCTCCGGCTGGCTCTACACCTGGGCCTGGGGCATGCAGAAGGCGTCCAAGAACCCCGACAGTGCCTGGAAGTTCATCTCCTGGGCCGCCAGCAAGGAGTACGAGGCGCTGGTCGGCAAGGAGATCGGCTGGGCCAACGTCCCCGCGGGCAAGCGCGCCTCCACCTACGACAACCCCGACTACCAGAAGGCGGCCAAGGCCTTCTACGAGGTGACCCACACGGCCATCAGCGAGGCCGACTCGCGTAACCCCGGAGTGCAGAAGCGGCCCGCCCCCGGCGTTCAGTTTGTCGGCGTCCCGGAGTTCACCGACCTCGGCACCAAGGTCTCCCAGGAGATCAGCGCCGCCATCGCTGGACGCCAGTCCGTTGAGCAGGCCCTGCAGAAGTCGCAGAAGCTGGCCGAGAAGGTCGGCAAGGAGTACCAGAACCGATGAGTACGTCTTTGCGGGCGGCGGTCTCGCCGCCGCCCACCACCCCCGTCGCCGCCCAGCGGCCACCCGCGCCCCCACCGCAGGCCGCACGGCGCGACCTGCGGGCCTGGGCCACCCGCGCCCCGCTGCTCCCGGCACTGATCTTCCTGATCATCGTCACCCAACTGCCCTTTGTGGCAACGCTGGTGATCTCCCTCTTCAACTGGAACTCGCTCTATCCCGATGACCGTGCGTTCGCGGGCCTGTCCAACTACGGCGCCGTGCTCTCCGATCCGGAGCTGCGCGGTTCTGTACTCACCACAGCGCTGCTGACCGCCAGCGTGGTCCTGGTCAGCCTGGTGCTCGGCCTGGCCCTGGCCCTGCTGCTGGACCGGAAGTTCCGTGGCCGCGGTGTGGTGCGCACCATGCTCATCGCCCCCTTCCTGCTGGTCCCGGTCGCGGCCGCACTGCTGTGGAAGCACGTCCTCTACAACCCCGAGTACGGACTGTTCAACGGCCTGCTCACCTGGCTTGGCGGGCTGCTGGGCATCGACGGCCCGGCCCAGCCCGACTGGATCTCCGAGATGCCGCTGATCGCGGTGGAAGCCTCGCTGATCTGGCAGTGGACACCGTTCATGATGCTGATCCTGCTGGCCGGGCTGCAGAGCCGGCCGCTGGATGTGATCGAGGCCGCCCGCATCGACGGCGCCGGCAACTGGCAGGTCTTCCGCTATCTCACCCTGCCGCATCTACGCCGCTATCTGGAGCTGGGAGCCCTGCTCGGCTCGATCTACATCGTGCAGAACTTCGACGCGGTCTTCACCATCACCTCCGGCGGCCTGGGCACCGCCAACCTGCCGTACACGATCTACGAGACCTTCTACCGGGCCCATGAGTACGGACTGGCCTCCGCCGCGGGCGTACTCGTCGTCATCGGATCGATCATCCTCGCCACCTTCGCCCTGCGGGTGGTCTCCTCCCTCTTCAGCCAGGAGGTGTCCCGCTGATGACCGCCACGGTGACAACCCTGCCCCCGGTCCTGCGCCGAGCCCGGCGCCGCGGTGCCGCCCTGGGCCTGCTGGCCTGGCTGACCGGCATCCTCTTCTTCCTGCCGGTCGCCTGGATGGTGCTGACCTCACTCCACGCCGAGTCCGACGCCGCCACCAACCCGCCGTCCCTGGCCGCGCCGCTCACCCTGGACGGCTACCGGGAGTTCTTCGGCGCGGCCGGCGGTGCCAGCCCCTGGCCCTCGCTGATCAACTCAACGATGGCGTCGGTCTTCTCCACACTCCTTGTCCTCCTGCTGGCCCTTCCGGCGGCCTACGCCCTGTCGATCCGGCCGGTACGCAAGTGGCGGGACGTGCTGTTCTTCTTCCTCTCCACCAAGATGCTGCCGGTCGTGGCCGGGCTGCTGCCGGTGTATCTGATCGCCAAGAACACCGGGCTGCTCGACAACATCTGGCTGCTCGTCATCCTCTACACAGCGATGAACCTGCCGATCGCCGTATGGATGATGCAGTCATTCCTGGCCGAGGTGCCCGTCTCCATCATCGAGGCGGCCCAGATGGACGGTGCCCGGCTGCCCGCCATCCTCGCCCGGGTCGTCGCCCCGATCGCCGGCCCCGGGATCGCCGCCACCGCGCTGATCTGCTTCATCTTCAGCTGGAACGAGATGCTCTTCGCCCGGGTGCTGACCGGGGTGACCGCACAGACCGCGCCCGTCTTCCTGACCGGCTTCATCACCAGCCAGGGCCTGTTCCTGGCGAAGGTGTGCGCCGCGTCCATCGTCATCTCCCTGCCGGTGCTCGCCGCAGGATTCGCCGCCCAGGACAAGCTGGTCCAGGGTCTGTCGCTAGGAGCCGTCAAGTGAAAGCCGCCCTGATCGAAGCGCCCGGCAAGGTCTCCCTCACCTCGCTTCCCGACCCGGCACCCGGCCCCCGCGACGTGGTGGTGAAGGTGGCCGCATGCGGGCTGTGCGGCACCGATCTGCACATCCTGCAAGGAGAGTTCGCCCCGACACTGCCGGTGGTGCCGGGGCATGAGTTCGCCGGCGAGGTGGCGGCCGTCGGCAGCGAAGTACGCGAGCTGAGGACCGGTGACCGGGTCGCGGTCGACCCCTCGCTGTACTGCTACGAATGCCGCTACTGCCGTAACGGTCACAACAACCTCTGCGAACGCTGGGCGGCGATCGGTGTCAGCACGGCGGGCGGCGCCGCCGAGTACGCCGTGGCACCGGTCGCCAACTGCGTCAAACTCCCCGACCATGTGGGCCTGCAGGACGCGGCGCTCATCGAGCCACTGTCCTGCGCGGTGCGCGGCTATGACGTGCTGGCGGCGCGGATGGGCGCCCATGTGCTGATCTACGGCTCCGGCACCATGGGCCTGATGATGCTGGAGCTCGCCAAACGCACCGGCGCGGCCTCGGTCGAGGTCGTCGACCTCAACAGGGACCGGCTGGCCACCGCCCGTGCCCTGGGCTGTTCCGGCGCGGCGGTGAACGCGGACGAGCTGGACCGACCCCAGGGCTGGGACATCGTTATCGACGCCACCGGCAACGCCAAAGCCATCCAGGACGGCCTCGGGCGCGTCGCCAAGGCGGGCACCTTCTTGCAGTTCGGCGTCTCCGACTACGCCACGACGGTCACCATCGAGCCGTACAGGATCTACAACCAGGAGATCACCATCACCGGGTCGATGGCGGTCCTGCACAGCTACGAGCGGGCGGCGGAGCTCTTCGCGACCGGGGTGATCGATCCGGCGGTCTTCATCAGCGACCGGCTGCCCCTGGTCACCTACCCGGAGGCGCTGGAGCGCTTCGCGGCGGGGAAGGGCCGCAAGATCGTCGTACTGCCCTGACCCAGGCAGTGTCCAGCGTCATCACCCCTCAGAGGAGAATCCGGCCATGCCAACGGTCGCCGGGGTGGACTCGTCCACCCAGTCGTGCAAGGTAGTCGTCTGCGACGCCGAGACCGGACGAATCCTCCACCGCGGGCGGGCCCCGCACCCGGAGGGCACCGAGATCCCTCCCGACGGCTGGTGGCGCGCTCTGCGGACAGCGGGCGAGGGCCTGGTGGAACAGGTGGACGCGATCGCCGTCGCCGGTCAGCAGCACGGCCTGGTCACGGTGGACGAGGCGGGCCGGCCGGTGCGTGACGCGCTGCTGTGGAACGACACCAGGTCCGCGCAGGCGGCCGCGGACCTGGTGGCCGAGTTCGGCGGCGCACGCAACTGGGCGGACGCGGTCGGCACCGTACCCGTCGCCGCCATCACCGTCGCCAAACTGCGCTGGCTGGCCGAGCACGAGCCGGACGCGGCCGACCGCGCCGCCGCGGTGATGCTGCCGCACGACTGGCTCACCTGGCGGCTGTGCGGCGGCCCGGGAACCGGTGCGGAACCGGTCACCGACCGCGGTGACGCCTCGGGGACGGGCTACTGGTCGCCCGCCGAAGGCCGGTACCGCAAGGACCTGCTGGGCCGCGCCTTCGCCGGGCGCACGCCCGCCCTGCCCACAGTGCTCGAACCGGCCGAACCGGCCGGCCGCACCCAGCACGGCGCGCTGGTGGCAGCCGGCACCGGTGACAACATGGGAGCGGCACTGGGACTGGGCATCGGCCCCGCAGACGCGGTGATCTCACTGGGCACCAGTGGAACGGCCTTCGCGGTCTCCCCCCGGCCCACCGCCGACGCGACGGGTGCCGTCGCAGGATTCGCGGACGCCACCGGACAGTTTCTGCCCCTGGTCTGTACCCTCAACGCGGCCCGGGTGCTCAACTCGACAGCCCGGCTGCTCGGTGTCGGTCTGGAGGAGCTCGACCAGCTCGCGCAGCAGGCGCAGCCCGGTGCCCAGGGGCTGGTCCTCCTGCCCTATCTGGACGGTGAGCGCACCCCCAACCTGCCCAACGCGGCCGGGAGCCTGCTGGGCATGCGCAACGCCAATATGAATCCGCCCAACATGGCACGGGCAGCCGTCGAGGGCATGCTCTGCGCCATGGCCGACGCACTGGACGAGCTCCGCGGACAGGGACTCGCGGTGAACCGGGTGGTCCTGATCGGGGGCGCCGCCAGAGCCCACGCCGTGGGACAGGTGGCGGCCCACGTATTCGGCAGCCCGGTAAGCGTGCCGCAGCCGGAGGAATATGTCGCCCTGGGTGCGGCACGCCAGGCGGCGTGGGCCCTGTCCGGTGCGGCGGAGCCACCACGTTGGCCGCTGGCTTCCGCCATGGAGATCCCCAGCCCGGCCGACGGCACGACCGGCGAACGCATCCGCCTCCGCTATGCCGAGGCCCGTCATGCGCTGTACGGCTGACCAGCCGACGCCCAGCCCCCAGGCAGCTCAGGCCCCCGGACCGTCCAGCAGATCGGTGACAAACTTGCCCAGCCGTCCGGAGCGTACGGGCAGAACACCGTGGATCACCTGGGCACCGTAGGCGACGGCCGTACCCGCCCCGGCATCGGTGATCCAGCGGGTGCGTCGCGCCGCACCCAGCCAGGCGGGCTCGCTCTCGTGCGGGTGGACCCCCGGCTTGGGAGCGTGCGGCAGCCGGTGGGTCAGCGCCGTACCCGGCAGGAACCCCTCCGCCTCACCGACGAGTTCACCTGTCCAGACGTCATCGCTGGAGGTGCTCTCGACATAGAACTCTCCGCCCCGGTCCGCCTCTTCAAGAACCACCCCGATGCGACCGAGGCGGTGCGGGACGGCACCCGGGTCCGGGATCCCGTCCAGGTGGGTGGGGACCCGGTGGCCCGCCGTCAGCTCGGTGTAGCCCCAGGGCGCGGCGGCCTTGATGGACGGCATGGCCCGTCGAATGGCGGGCAGCGCGCGTTCCGTCGCGTGCTGCAGGATCTCCTCTGCCATGGCAGGGGCCGCCATCACCTCTGCCTGGAATCGCGGTGCCCATCCGGCGGCATGCCGTTCGTCGTCCATGATCTTGCGCAGCTGGGCCAGCTCGTCGGTCGTGAGGAAGTCCTCGACGGTTTGCAGGACAAGGGTTTCACTGATGTGGATCACAGGTCTCCTCCACGGTCGACGCTGCCAGGGCTCCCGGTGTCCACCGTCCCGGGAACGTGCCGAGCCGGTCCAGTGCCGGCCTCGGGCGCATCGGAGCACGGCCGGTCGCCGCCGGCGCTGCGCGTCGTCCTCCCTGCGACACCGAGCGCCCGCGTCATGTCCGCGGTCAGCGTGACGACGGCGCAGCGGGTCGCGGCGTAGCGCAGGGCCCAGGTGTGGTGGTCGGCGTCGAAGTCAGCGGTGGCATCGGCGACCAGGAACGGCTTGATGTCGGCCATGAAGGCGTCCGCGCAGGTGAGCAGGCAGCCCAGATGGGCGTATACGCCGGTGACGGCGAGCTGGTCGCGTCCGAGCTCCCGCAGCCGGATGGCGAGGCCGGTGCCGTGGAAGGCGCTGTAGCGGTGCTTGGTCAGCACGGTGTCTTCCGGCGCGGGGCGGAGCCGGGCGGTGATCTCGGCGTCGTCTGCCTCCGCGCCCAGGCCAGGGCCCCAGAGTTCGGCGAGGAGTCCGCGTCGGCTACGGCTCTGGTTCGGCGGCTGGCGGGTGTAGATGACGGGCACTCGGGCCTTGCGGGACGTCTGTATCAGGGAGCTGATGTTGCCGATCGCCCGCCGGGCGGGGGCGCCGTGGGTGTAGGCGCGCAGAAAGTAGTTCTGCATGTCGTGGATCAGCAGCACAGCACGGTCCGGGTCCAACTGCCAGCTGAGCCGGTTGTGTTCCAGACAGCGCTGGTCCGGCAGCGGGTACGGGTCAATGCTCGGCAGGCTCATGGCCGCCATGCTTCCCCGGTGCGGCGGACGTTCACATCCAGGCGCGTCCCCCGGCCCTGCGCCCCTCCGGCAGGTGGCGCGCCACCACTCATGCCCCCTGGCGCCGCGTCGGTTCACGGTGCTGGACTGGCAGCTCCGGAGGTCCGTGCGACGAACGGGGAGGGCGCGTTGCGGCTGTCGGGGCTCGACGGATGGGTGATCGTGGTGACCGGTGCCGGTGGCGGGATCGGCGCAGCCGTGTGCCGCACGCTGGCCTCCTGCGGTGCCCGCATCGCCGCTGTCGACCGGGACAAGGAGGCACTGCGACGTCTGCTGGACAAGGACGGCACGGATGACGGCCCGCAGCTGATGGGATGTCCGGCCGATGTCACGCTCGCGTCAGCGGCCGAGCAGGTGCTCGACCGGGTGCATGCCGAGCTGGGGCCGGTCAACGCCCTGGTCAACGCAGCAGGCGTGCTGCGGACCGGCCCCGCCGTCTGCTGTCCGGAGGACGACTGGTCCGAGCTGCTGGCCGTCAATGCGACCGGGGTGTTTCTGTGGTCCCGGGCAGCGGCCCGGCGGATGGCAGAACGGCGGGCCGGAGCGATCGTCACCGTCGCCTCCAACTCCGTCGGGGTGCCCCGCACCGGCATGGCCGCCTACGCCGCGTCCAAGGCGGCCGCCTCCGCGTTCACCCTCGCTCTGGGACTGGAGCTCGCCGAGCTCGGAATCCGCTGCAACGTGGTGTGCCCCGGGTCCACCGACACACCCATGCTGTCCGCCATGGGCCCGGACGCCGCCGCAGCCGCGATACGCGGGAATCCGGCCAGCCACCGGACCGGCATCCCGCTGCGGCGCGTCGCCGATCCGCAGGACATCGCCGACGCCGTCGCCTTCCTCCTGTCCGACCAAGCCCGCCACATCACCCTGCACAGCCTGTACGTGGACGGCGGAGCCGCCCTGCACGGCTGAACTCCCCACGGACGGAGGCCGAAACGGACGGAGGCCGAAAGTTAACGTCACCCACCCGGGCCACTGGCTGCTCACCTCGCCGGACAGCATCCTGCGCGCCGGCCCAGGGCTGCCCATGCCGACCGTACCCGGGCCCGGACAGTTCGCGCGGCTGGCCCGCAGCGCCGAAGACGCGCTGCGCGACGCCCCAGCCGAGTACGGCGTGGTCGGCGCCCTCCCGTTCCACGAGCACACCCCCGCGACGCTCACGCTCGCCCCGGTCAGCGCCGCTCCGCGGGCGCCGCACCGCAGAGCTCTTCCGCCGGGGCCGACGGTCGCCGGTCCGCCGGGCGACTGCGGCTATCTGGCCGCCGTCGCCGAGGCGGTCCGCTGTCTGCGGGCAGGCGCAGCCCACAAGGTGGTCCTTGCCCGCAGCCTGCACGTTCCCGGGCTCACGCCCGATGACGCCCCTGCTGTGCTGAGCCGCCTCGTACAGCAGCAGCCCACCGCCCATGTCTTCTGCGTCAATGTGGCACCAGCTGCCCGCGACAGCCCCCGGCTGCTGATCGGTGCCTCCCCTGAGCTTCTCCTCGCCCGCAGCGGGGACCGCCTGCTTCTCAACCCACTGGCCGGCAGCGCCCCGCGCCACACGGACCGGGCCCATGACCGAGCCGCCGCACGGGCGCTGCTGGCCTCACCCAAGGACCGCCGTGAACACGCGCTCGTGGTCACCGAACTGAGACGTCAGCTGGCGCCATGGTGCAGGGCGCTCCAGGTACCCGGCGGCCCGGGGCTGAAAGCGACCGGCCAGCTGTGGCACCTGTCCACCGTCATCCGGGCCCGGCTGCGACACCCGGCACCCAACGCGCTTCAGCTCGCCGCCGTTCTGCATCCCACACCCGCCGTCTGCGGAGTGCCTCGCGAGGCGGCCCGGCGCCTTATCGAGCAACTGGAAATCCGGCCACGCGGCTATTTCACCGGCCTCATAGGGTGGATGGACCGGCACGGTGACGGCCGGTGGGTCATCGCCCTGCGCTGCGGAGAACTTTCGCCGCACGGGCTACGCCTGCACGCCGGCGCGGGCATCCTCGGCGATTCCCGCCCGGAGGCCGAACTCGCCGAGACGGGGGCCAAGCTCGCCACCTTGCTCGGTGCCCTGACGCCCTGACGCCCTGTCACCGGCCCCCGCGTGCGTTGTCAGCTTCGCAGGCCGAGCACCAGATTGCCCGGGGCAGCTGGATCCGTGGTCGTGTAGAAGTCCATCACGGCCTGCTGCCACTCGTCGACCGTGAGGCTCCCGTCGCCCTCACGGTCCAGCGCGGCGAAGGCGTCATGAGCCGCCTCGGCCGTCATCCCCAGCACCTGCTGGGAACGGGCGAACTCGGCGAGGCTCACCACACCGTCGCCATCCCGGTCCACCAGCGCGATGTGCGCCTCCACCGACGGCCGTACCACGTCCGCGATCGTTCCCGTCACGTTCGCCCGCACGAGGGCCTCAACGAACGCCGCTTCCGTCAGCTGCCCGTCCTCGTCGATTCCGGCCAGCTTCGCGACCCCTTGCCAGTACAGCTGCGCTCCCCGGACGACGGCAGCCGCACGTGCGGACTCCGGCGGTTCCGCCAAGCCGGCCAGCAGCTCCTCGGCGCGGCGGACAATGTCCCGGCTGTCCACCAGGCCGTCACCATTGCTGTCATGGATGCGGAAACGATATGCGTACTTGGCCCTCAGCGTGGTGTCGTTCATGCCGTCGCTCTCCCGGTCGTACCGTTGCGGATGGCCCAGGAGCGTAGGTGACACAGTGGTGGCGGCCTCATCACCACGCTGCGGACCACAGGTGATCGAAAAGGCGCCATATTGACGTCTCCGCCCGCTACTGCGATCAGTACCGGCCAGCCGGGAGGGTCTGTTCGGTCCAGATGGTCTTTCCGGTGGGGGTGTAGCGGGTGCCCCAGCGCTCGGTCAGCTGGGCGACGAGAAGGAGGCCGCGTCCGCCCTCGTCGAAGACGCGAGCCCGGCGCAGGTGGGGCGAGGTGCTGCTGGCGTCGGAGACCTCGCAGATGAGGCTGGTCTCGTGGATCAAGCGCAGCTGAATGGGCGGCCGGGCATACCGGATGGCGTTGGTGACAAGCTCGCTCACCACGAGTTCGGTGATGAAGGCTGCTTCGTCCAGTCCCCACGCGGCCAGCTGGTCGACTGTCATCTGTCGTGCACGGGAGACCACGGCGGGGTCGGAGGGCAGTTCCCACGTGGCGACTTGGGAGGTGTCCAGGGCGTGCGTACGGGCGAGGAGCAGGGCCATGTCATCGGCGGCATCGGCGCCGTCGGCGGCGCGGCCGGGGAGCGGCAGCGCCTGCAGCACGTTGTCACAAGTCTCCTCCAGGGAGGAAGCGTCGCTGGTCAGGGCGTGGCGCAGCCGCTGAAGCGCGACGTCGACGTCGTGGTCGGCGGAAACGATGAGGCCGTCGGTGTAGAGGGCGATCAGGCTGCCTTCGGGCAGTTCGAGCTCGGCCGATTCAAAGGGCAGGCTGCCCAGGCCCAGCGGAGGGCCGGCGGGCAGGTCGGGGAAGTCCACTGCGCCGTCGGGGCGGACGACGGCGGGGGCAGGGTGGCCGGCGCGGGCGAGGGTGCAGCGCCGGGTGACCGGGTCATAGACCCCGTACAGGCAGGTCGCGCCGATCTCTCCGGTGTCGCGCGGGGCTTCGCCGGAGAGCGGGCCTTCTTCGCGGTCCAGGCGCAGTACGAGGTCATCGAGGTGGGTGAGGAGTTCGTCGGGTGGCATGTCGACGTCGGCGAGGGTACGGACGGCTGTGCGCAGGCGCCCCATGGTGGCGCTGGCCTGGAGGCCGTGGCCGACGACGTCGCCCACGACGAGGGCGACGCGGGCGCCGGACAGGGGGATGACGTCGTACCAGTCGCCGCCAACACCTGCCTTGGAGCTGGCCGGCCGGTACCGGGAGGCGACATCCACCGCCGCCTGCCGGGGTGTGCGCTGCGGCAGCAGGCTGCGCTGGAGGGCCAGCGCGGTCTCGCGCTCGCGGGTGTAACGGCGGGCGTTGTCGATGGACAGGGCGGCTCTGGCGGTGATCTCCTCGGCGAGCAGAAGGTCATCCGCGTCAAAGGTGTCGGGCGTACGGTGCCGCAGGAACTGCACCAGTCCCAGGGTGCTGCCGCGGGCGAGCAGCGGCAGCACAATGAGTGAGTGGATCCCGTGTTCCCGGACGGCCCGGGCGCGCGCGGAGTCGTGCGCCAGCCACCGCTGGATGTCGGTGTCGTCGATCCAGTGCCGCGATGGCCGTCCGCTGGCCAGCGCGCGCGCCATGGGGGAGTCCTCGGGGTAGGGGTCCGGCTGCCCGGGCTCGACCACCGACTCCGGGCAGCCGTGCAGGACCGACTGGTGTGCGGCACGGCAGAAGACGACGGGCCCGGTCGCGGGGCTCAGATGGGACGAGGTGCCCTGGAAGACGAAGTCGAGCAGGTCGACGCTGACGAAGTCGGCGAACCGCTCGGTGGCCACATCCGCCAGCTCCTGGGCGGTCCTGGCGATATCCAGTGTGGTGCCGATGCGGACGCTGGCCGCGTTGACGATGGCCAGCCGCTGCCTGGTCCGGTACTGCTCGGTAATGTCGAGTGCGGCGGTGGACACGCCGCGCACCCGGGTCGGCGCCGGGGCGGCCCGGTTCGTCAGTCGGGCCAGTGCCATCGGCAGCCCGGTCAGCGAGGTGATCACCGCGTCAGCCTCACCCAGCTGGCTGAGGGTTGGTGCCGGCGGCGCCTCGCCACGCAGCATCCACACGGTGCGCAGGCCAGCCCGTGCCGAGCCCCGGATGTCGGCGTCGAGGCGGTTACCGACGTAAACGGCGCGTGCGGCGGGCACGCCCATCCGCTCCAGCGCGGTACGGAAGGCACGCGGATCCGGCTTCTCGACAGTGTCCACGCCACCGAGCAGGATCGTGTCGAACAGCCCGTCCAGGCCATCGCGGCGCAGCGCCTCACGGACCTGCGGCGGCGAACTGGAGACGATGCCGAGCCGGTACTGGCGCGCCAGCACCTGCAGCGAGGGCTTGACATCCGGGTAGAGCGCCTCGGCCGGGTACTCCCAGTGCTTGACGATGTGCTTGTGCAGCAGTGCGGCGTCCCCGCCGGGGACGAACCGGCGGGCGAACGCGGTGCGCAGGCTCATCTCGGCGCCTTCGCGGTTCACGTCGTAGAGCGTCCAGAACTCGACCTCGTCGACGTCTCCCGCAAGCTCGCAGACCGCCCGGTACAGCGCCTGCACATAGCGCTCGTCGTCATAGATGGTGCCGCCGATGTCGAACAGCACCGCGTCGATGTCCTGGCCGCGCTCGCGCGGCCGGGAAGGCAGCGGACTGGTTGTGTGAGCCACAGTGCACCTCTCCGGCCCGGGGGACCGCGCACACCACCATGTTCGCATCTGTCAACGGCCAGGGCGACCGCCCCGGCGGCGGACCTGCGTCGCCCGGCACCGCCACGCCGCGGCCTTCGGGGCGGCGGTGCCGTCGCCGGAGCGGCTCAGAACCAGTTGATGGTCAGGGGGAAGGTGGCTTGGGCGGTGGCTTTGGTGGTGTCGGTTGCGGTGGCGGTGATCTGGAAGGTGCCGGTCTGCCAGGGCTGGCCGCTGATCTGGCCGGTCGAGGCGTTCATCGACAGGCCGAAGGGCAGCCCGGAGGCACGGTAGGTGTACGGCGCCTGGCCGCCGGTGGCCGTGATCTGGATGCCGCAGGCCTGGATGAACCGGCAGGTCTGCGCCCCCGGGTCGGCCAGGACCAGCCCATCGCCGGGAGGCGGCGGCGGAGGCGTGCCGTCGCAGCCGGGGGCGGCTTCCGCCGGCAGCGGGACGCGCCAGATCTGGGTGTCGTTCTCCGAGCCCACGAGCAGGGAGGCGCAGTCGGCATACGTGACCGTTTCACCCTGCGGCTGGGAGGGGAGCGCAACCTCGGCGAGCTTGGTTCCGGAAGAGCTGTAGACGTAGGCCGTGTTCGGCCCGAGCGGCCCACCGCTGCGCAGCACGTACGACTGACCGGTGGGGGAGAAAGCGCCGTCCGTGGCGAACACCGGTCCATCGCGGACCGGCGTGAGGGTGTTGACCTGCCCGGGCTGTGGCGGCAGCGGCGCCCTGTAGAGCTTGCCGGCGGCGCCGATCAGCTTGCTCGCGACGTACAGCTGACCCGTCGTCGGGTCTGCGAGCAAGGATTCGGCATCGTGCTTGCCGTCGGCGTAGGCGAAGCGGAAGGCGGTGGGCGTCACCGTGCCACTCACGAGCTGCTCGGGCTCGGGGAAGCTGTAGACCGTGATGTCGGAACGGCTGCTGAGGTTGTCGCCGATGTCTCCGACGAGAACCGCCGGGCGGCCCGCCGTGTCCTTGCCGACAGCCAGCCCCTCCCAGTCGGTGTTGGTGGCACCGGAAAGAGTGAACGTCGCCTTCAGCTGCCCGGTCGCTCCGGAGCAGTCAATGGCGAACACCTGGTTGGTGTTGCCGCTGTCGTTGACGGCGTAGAACACGCCCGGGTGTCTGGTGCTCATGGCGAGACCGCTGATCTCGGCCAGGCCCGAGGGCAGGGTGCACGTGCGCTCGGGCGCGGCAGCCGCGGCCGAGGCTGTGGGGGGCAGGGACCACAGCGCCGCGCTCAGGGCGGCGGTGGTCAGCACAGCGCGTAGGGCTCTGAGGAGTCGTGGCATGCGCACACTGTGCTGGCGGGCGCTGGCAGAGCCAAGCGGGCACCGGTCACCCATTGGGCATGGACGGATACCGGGAAGGCATCCGCGCAACGGTTCGTGGCGGGTGCCGTCGGGCGTGGGCGATGAAGCACAGGCGGCACGCCGACGTCTTTGTCGGGACCGGGGCCGGACTGCTGCCGTCCAGACCTGGTGGGCAGCGAGCCATGCCGCCGGCGCATGGGTGGCGGGGCCGCTGGCCTCGGCGGAGACGCTGTCGTAAGAGCAGCGTGACGGCCAGCGCCGCAGGTCGCGGGCCGGACGGGGCGGACTGGCCCCGGTATTGCCGGTGGCGGTGGCGTCCGCGTGCGCCGAGCGAGGCCGGCGGCGCCGGGCAGCAGCAGCGTTGACACCGCTGGAGGACGGCCGCACCATGCATCGCGGCATCGGACATCAAGGTGTTACCGCCGGTCACCCCAGGTAGGGGTGCCCGTCCGGCCGTTGATGCCCGGCACCGTTCTCTGCTCGCCCGCACCGCTCACCGTCCACGACCGGTTCACCGTCACCACCCGTGGCGCCGCGGCACCACACGGCCAGAGAGCGCGCACCCGCTCTGCCCCCGACCCGCCGCTCGACCCGCCCTGCCCGGATTCCGCGGGCCGCCGTCGCAAGACGCGCCCCGCACCGCTCAACCCGGCTCTGAGGCACCGGAAAACCGGAAAAGGAGCGCCCGTGATCCACCACCCCCCTCGGCCCGCCATCCGCGATCTGGTCGTCGCGCTCACCCCCTTCGAGGAGCCCAGTCCGCGCATTGCCGCGGCCGCGGAACGAGCCGGCGCGCTCGGCCTGCTCGATCTCGGACGGGACGCCGACCGGGCACACCACGCGCTGGCCGAGCTGTCGCAGCGATTGCGGCGCCCCCACGGCGTGCGCGTACCAGCCGGATGCCCGGTGACCCCGGACGAACTGCCCGCGGCTGTGGACACCGTGCTCCTCGCCGAACCGCAGCTGGTGCAGGCGGCCGACTGGGCGGCGGGCGGAAGGCGCCGCGTATGGGCCGAGGTGACCAGCCTTCAGGAGGCCAGGGCCGCCGTCACCGCCGGAGCCGCCGGCATCGTCGTCAAGGGCCACGAGGCGGGCGGCCGGGTGGGGGAGCTGACCACATTCGTCCTGCTGCACAGAGTGCTCGCCGACCCCGCCGTGACCGTCCCGGTCCTGGCGGCCGGCGGCATCGGCCCGCACACCGCCGCCGCGGCCGCAGCAGGCGGGGCGGCCGGGGTCGTACTCGACGCCCAACTGGCTCTCACCACCGAAGGCGAAGCCCATCTGCCCGGTCCGGTAGCCGCCGCGGTCCGCGCCATGGACGGCACCGAGACCACGGTCGTCGCGGGATACCGCGTCTACACCCGTCCCGATCTCGAACGGCCGGAGGCGATCGCGGCCCACGCCGATGCCGACGGCTCCGGGGACGAGCGTGACGGGCAGATCGTGCGGGTGCTGGGAGCGCGCAGCCTGCGCACCCAGGTACTGCCCATCGGGCAGGAAGGGGCGTTCGCGGCCCGTCTCGCTGCCCGGCACCGCACCACCGGTGGCGTCGTCCAAGCAGTACGGGCGGCCATCGCGGGCCACCTCGACGCGGCAGTCCGGGCACGTCCCCTCCAGGCGCGGCCGTCCCCGTCCACGGGCGTCGCCTCCGGCCAGCCGGGTGCCGCCGAGCCCCCGTTGCCCGTCGCTCAGGGGCCGATGACCCGAGTCAGCGATCAGGCCGCGTTCGCCGTCGCCGTCGCCGACGCCGGCGGGCTGCCCTTCCTCGCCCTCGCCGTCATGGACGGCCCGCAGGTACGCCGACTGCTCGGTGAGACCGCCGAGCGCCTCACCGGACGTCCCTGGGGTGTGGGCCTGCTCGGCTTCGCACCACCCGAGCTGCGCCGCGCGCAGCTTGCCGCCGTCGCCGAGGTACGTCCGCCGTACGCGATCATCGCGGGCGGGCGTCCCGACCAGGCCGCCCCGCTGGAAGCGGCCGGCACCAGGACCTACCTTCACGTACCCTCACCGGGCCTGCTGGACCGTTTTCTCGCCGAGGGCACGCGGCGGTTCGTCTTCGAAGGCATGGAGTGCGGCGGCCACATCGGCCCGCGTGCCTCCTTCCCGCTGTGGGAGGAGCAGATCGAACGGCTCCTGGCCTGCGACCGGCCCGCCGAACTCGATGTGCTGTTCGCCGGAGGAGTCCACGACGAGCGCTCCGCCGCGATGGCCGCCGCGGCCGCCGCCCCGCTGGCCGAACGCGGCGCCCGCGTCGGCGTCCTCATGGGCACCGCCTATCTGTTCACCGAGGAGGCCGTCGCCGCCGGAGCCGTGCTCCCCGGCTTTCAGCAGGCGGCGCTCCACTGCGACACGACCGTGCTGCTGCGGACCGCGCCCGGGCACGCCACGCGCTGCGCCGCGACCGCGTACGCCGATGCCTTCGCCGCCGCCAGGCGCCGGCTGGAAGAGGGCCAGGCGAGCCCGCGCGAGGTGTGGGAGGAGCTGGAGAAGCTCAACCTCGGGCGGCTGCGCATCGCCAGCAAGGGCCTGCGCCACACCGACAGCGGAACCGTCCCGGTGGGGGAGGACGAGCAGCGGCGGGAAGGCCTGTACATGCTCGGCCAGGCCGCCACCGCCCGTACCGCCACCACCACGCTCGCCGCCCTGCACACCCAGGTGACCGACGGGGCAACGGCCCATATCGCCCAGCGGGCGGAGCAGCTGCGCCACATCGCCGAGCCCGCGGCCGCGCCGCCCGAGGAGGCGCCCCTCGACATCGCCGTCATCGGCATGGCCTGCTGCTTCCCCGGCGCGGGCGACCTCGCCTCCTACTGGTCCAATATCGTCGCAGGAGCCGACGCCGTCACCGACGTGCCCGCCGACCGCTGGGACCCCGCCGTCTACCACGACCCCGCCCCGGCGCGGGCGGGCGAGCGCACCCCGTCCCGCTGGGGCGGGTTCCTCCCCGCCATCCCCTTCGACGCGCTCGCGCACGGCATCCCCCCGGCCTCGCTCGCCGGTATCGAACCCGTGCAGCTGCTCGCGCTCGAAGTCGCCGCCCGGGCCCTGAGCGACGCCGGTTACGGGGGCGAGAGGCACTTCGCCCGCTCCCGCACCTCCGTCGTCTTCGGTGCCGAGGCCGGCACCGAGCTCGCCGGCGCGTACGGCTTCCGCGCCCTCCACCCCTCCTACCTCGGCGAGCTGCCGCCCGAACTCGACGCCCAGCTGCCCCGGCTGACCGAGGACTCCTTCCCCGGCGTCCTCGCCAACGTCATCGCCGGGCGCGTCGCCAACCGCCTCGACCTCGGCGGCGCCAACCGGACCCTCGACGCCGCCTGCGCCTCCTCCCTGGCCGCCCTCGACCTGGCCTGCAAGGAGCTGCGCGACCACAGCAGCGACATGGTGCTGTGCGGCGGCGCCGATGTGCACAACGGCATCAACGACTACCTGATGTTCGCCTCGGTCCAGGCGCTGTCACCCACCGGCCGGTGCCGCCCCTTCGACGCCGCCGCCGACGGCATCACCCTCGGCGAAGGCGTCGCCTGCCTGGCGCTTAAACGCCTCGAGGACGCCGAGCGCGACGGTGACCGGGTCTACGCCGTCGTCAAGTCCGTCGGCGCCGCCAGCGACGGGCGCTCCCTCGGGCTGACCGCGCCGCGCCCCGAAGGGCAGCGGCGCGCCCTGGAACGCGCCTACCGGCGCGCCGGTACCGCCCCCGCCGACGTCGGCCTCATCGAAGCGCACGGAACCGGCACGGTCGTCGGCGACCGCACCGAACTCGCCGTCCTCACCGATCTCTTCACCGCCGCAGCTGCCGAGCCCGGCTCCTGCGCCCTCGGATCGGTCAAGTCGCAGCTCGGCCATACGAAGTGCGCGGCCGGGCTGGCCGGGCTCATCAAGGCCGCGCGGGCCATCCACGCCGGGGTACGGCCCCCCACGCTGCACCTGACCGAACCCGGCCCCGCCTGGCGGCCGGACACCAGCCCGTTCTTCTTCGACACCGAAGCCCGGCCGTGGACGGCACCCGTCGAACGGCGCGTCGCGGGCGTCAGCGCGTTCGGATTCGGCGGCACCAACTTCCACGCCGTGCTCGCCGGATACCCCGGCGCACCCGACCCCGCGCCCGCCCACGGCCTCGACACCTGGCCCGCCGAACTCCTCTGCTTCCGCGGGCACGACCGGGACGCCGCCGCACGGGCGATGGCCCGGCTGGCCGCCCGGCTGGAACGGAACGACGCCGCGGGCCGCCCGTGGCCGCTGCGCGACCTCGCCGCGGAGACAGCGGTGGGGGAAGGCCCGGTGCAGGCCGCCGTCGTCGCCACCGACCTCGACGATCTCGCCGGGAAGCTGGCCCGCGCGCGCGACTTCGCCGCCGGTGACGGTGTCCACGTACGGGCCCGGGCTGCGGACCCCGGGCGGGTCGCGTTCCTCTTCCCCGGGCAGGGCAGCCAGCGGCCGGGCATGCTGGGCGACTTGTTCATCGCCTTCCCGCCGCTGCAGCGCCTGCTGTACGAGGCCGACCGGCGGGTCGTATCCGCGATGTTCCCGCCCGCGGCTTTCACACCCGAGGAACGGGCCGCCCAGCGCGCTGCCGTCACCGACACCCGCATCGCCCAGCCCGCCCTCGGCCTCGCCGGGGCAGCGGTCCACACGCTGCTGACCTCGCTCGGCGTGCGCCCGCACTGCACCGCCGGGCACTCGTACGGCGAGCTGGTCGCCCTGTGGGCGGCCGGGGCCTTCGCCACGCCGGCACTGCTGCGGCTGTCCGCACGGCGGGCCGAGACGATCCTCACCGCCACCGGGGACGACCCGGGCACGATGGCCGCTGTCACGGCTGCGGCGGAACAGGTACGGGACATCGCCTCGCGCGCCGGGTGTGTCGTCGCCAACCACAACGCACCGCGGCAGTGCGTCCTCTCCGGACCCACGGCAGCCGTCGACGCGGCCGTCGGGGAACTGCGCGGAGCGGGCCTCCAGGCGGAGCGGCTGCGCGTCGCCTGCGCGTTCCACAGCCCGGTCGTCGCCTCAGCCGCCGACACGCTCGCCGCGGAGCTGGCCGGGACGGCGGTGGCAGCGCCCGCCGTCCCGGTCTGGTCCAACACCACCGCACAGCCGTACGGCAGCGACCCGGCGGCGGTGCGGGGGCTGCTGGCGCGGCAGGTCGCCGAGCCCGTCCGCTTCGCCGAGCAGGTCGAGGCGATGTACGAGGCCGGAGTGCGGACCTTCGTGGAAGCCGGGCCGGGACGGGCGCTCACCGGCCTTGTCGGCGGAATCCTGGGCGAGCGGCCGCACACCGCCGTCGCCTGCGACGTTCCCGGGGAGCACGGCCTGACCCGGCTCGTCAGCGCCCTGGCCGAACTCGCCGCGGCGGGTGTGCCCGTCGACCCCGAACCCCTTTTCAAGGGCCGGGCCGCGCCGCTGCCCGACGAGGCGCCCCGGCGGCCGGGCTGGCTGGTGGACGGGCACCTCGTCCGCACCGCGGAAGGCGAGCCCGTACCCGGCGGGCTGCGCCCTGCCCGCCGCGTGACGGTCCCGGCGGCGCGGGCGCCCCGGGCGGCGAGCGCGCAAGCACGGGAGGAAACGGTGCTGGAGTATCTGCGCGGAGCCCGGGAGCTGGTGGCCGCGCAACGAGATGTGCTGCTCGGGTACTTGGGCGCGGCACCGGCTGCTCCCATGCCGCCGCCCGCTCCGGCGCTCTCGCACGAGACGAACGCCGCAGCGGACGGAGTGGCGGGCCCCGTGCCCTCCCTGCCTCAGCCGCAGCCGGCCTCCGATGGGGCCGTTGCCCGGCCGTTGACGCCGGACGAACTCATGGACGCCGTACTGGAGATCATCCACGCCCGCACCGGCTACCCGCGGGACATGCTCGGGCCCGGCCTCGATCTGGAGGCCGACCTCTCCGTGGACTCCATCAAGCGTGTCGAGATCATCGGCGCCCTGGCGGACCGGATCGGTCTGCCACAGGGGGCGGACGGCCCCACGGAATCAGCCGTCGAGGAACTCGCCCGCATCAAGACGATCAGCGGCATCGTGGACTGGATCGCGGCGCGCGGCGCGGCACCCGGCAACGGCACCGCCCACCCCCCAGGATCCCCCGGACCGCAGCCCGCTGCGCCTTCCGTCAGCGCCGCCTCCGGCCAGGACAGCCCACCCGCCCCCGAGCCGGTACCCGGACCGCGGCGCCCCGACCGGCACCTCGTCGAAGTCACCGCCGTCGGACCACCCCGCACACGGGAACCCGCCGAGGTGCTGGCCGGGCGGCGGTTCACCGTCGTCGAAGACGGCCTCGGCGTCGCCCTCGCGCTGACCGCCCTCCTGGAATCCCACGGGGCGGACGTACGCACCGTCCCCGCCGAGCGGCCCGCCGAGGCCGCCGAGACCGCGGCCGCCGACGGCGTCGTGGACCTCGGCGCGCTCCGGTCCGCCCCGCACCCCGTGCTGCCGGAGGCGTTCGAAGGGATGCGCCGCGCGCTGGCCGGCGGCGTGCGATGGCTGCTGTTAACGACCGGCTCCGGAGGGGAGTTCGGGCACGGCACGCGGGCCGCCGACCCGGTCCCCGGCGCCGGGCTGCGCGGCTTCGCCCGCACCGCGGCGATCGAATACCCCGGTGCCCTGGTCCGTGCCGTGGACATCGACCCCAAGGACCGCCCCGAGCGGATAGCCGCTCATCTGCTCGCCGAGCTGTGTGCCCCGGACGAGCCCGTCGCCGTCGGCTACACCAACGGCACCCGCAATGCCCTGCGTACGGTCCCCGCCCCCTTGCCCGGCCCCGCGTCACCACAAGCCCTGCCCCTCGACCGGCACGGCGTCGTCCTGCTCACCGGCGGGGCCCGCGGCATCACCGCGCGCACCGCCCTCGCCCTGGCCCGCGCCACCGGCTGTCACATCGAGCTGACCGGCCGTACCCCGCAGCCCGCTGAGGCCGAGGACCCGGCCACCGCCCACGCCCATGACCGGATCGCCCTGCGCGCCGCGCTCATCGCCCAAGGGCTGCGCCGACCCCCCGAGATCGAGGCCGCCGCCTCCCGTATCCTCGCCGCGCGCGAGGTACGGGCGACGCTCGCCGCCCTCAGCGGTGTCGCCGCCTCTGTCCGCTACCACACCGCGGACGTCACGGACGCCGTGGCCGTACGGGCCGTGGTCGAAGACGTCCGCGCGCGCCACGGGCGGCTCGACGGCCTGGTGCACGGCGCCGGGGTGCTTCAGGACAAACTGCTGTGCGACAAGGATCCGGCCTCCTTCGCCCAGGTCTTCCGCACCAAGGTCGACGGCGCCCGCCATCTGGCGGAAGCCGCTCTCGGCTGCGGTGACACGCCCGACCCTGCCTTCCTCGTGCTGTTCGGCAGCGTCGCCGGGGTGTTCGGAAACCGCGGCCAGGCCGACTACGCCGCCGCCAACGATGCCCTGGACACCCTCGCCCACGCCTGGTCAGGCCTCTTCCCCGGCCGCGTCGTGGCCGTCGACTGGGGTCCGTGGGCGGCACAGGCGAGCGGCATGGTGACGCCCGAGCTGGAACGGACCTACGCGCGGCGCGGCATCGCGCTCATCAACCCCGACGACGGCACGGCGGCACTCCTCGCCGAGCTGGCCCACGGCCGCGAAGCCCAAGTCGTCCTCATGGCCCGGCAAGCAGAGGCAGCAATGGAGCCAGCAGTGGAGGCGGACCATGGCTGAGCAGCGTCGTGGCCCGCGCCCGGCCGATGCCGCGATCGTCGGCATGGGCGCCGTCTTCCCCGGCGCCGCCGACCTGGCCGCGTACCGGCGCAATCTCATCGACGGCGTGGACGCCATCACCGATGTGCCGCCCGCCCGCTGGGACCCCGGGGTCTACTACGACCCGAACCCCGCCGGCGGCCCCGCCCGCAGCGACCGTTTCTACTGCCGGCGTGGCGGATTCATCGACGACCTCGCCGCCTTCGACCCCACCCGCTTCGGCATCATGCCCGCCGCCGTTGCCGGGGCGGAGCCCGATCAGCTGATCGCCCTGCGGGTCATCGCGGAGGCCATCGCCGACGCGGGCGGCGAGGAGCGGCTGCCCGCCGACCGGTCCCGGATCGGTGTCATCCTCGGCCGTGGCGGGTTCATGGGCGTGGCCACCGCGCGCCTCGACCAGCGGGTGCGTACGGCACATCAGCTCACCGCGACGCTGCGCGACCTCGCCCCCGAGCTGGGTGAGGACCGGATCGCGGCCGTACGGGAAGCATTCCAGGACAGCCTGGGCGCGGAGCGCCCGGAGGCCTCCATCGGCCTGGTGCCCAGCTTCACCGCCGCCAGGACCGCCAACCGGCTGGACCTCCGTGGCCCTGCCTACACGATCGACGCGGCCTGCGCCTCCGCGCTGCTCGCCGTCGGGCAGGCGAGTGACCTGCTGGCCGCCGGGCGGTGCGACCTGGTGGTGGCGGGGGCCGTTCACCACTGCCACATCGCCACCCTGTGGAGCGTCTTCACACAGCTGCGCGCGTTGAGCCCCAGCCAGCACATCCGTCCCTTCGACCGCCGGGCCGACGGCACGCTGCTGTCCGAGGGGACCGGTGTCGTACTGCTCAAGCGGCTGGCCGACGCCGAGCGCGACGGTGACCGGATCTACGCCGTCGTACGGGGCGTCGGCACGGCCGGTGACGGGCGGGCGGCCAGCCTGATGAGCCCGCTGGTGGACGGTCAGATACGGGCGCTGGAGCAGGCCTGGCGGCACGCGGACCTCGACCCCACGGCGCCCGCCGCGCTGGGGCTGCTGGAGGCGCACGGCACGGGCACGCCGGTCGGGGACGAAGCCGAACTGGCCACCCTTGCACGCGTCTTCGGGCCCCGGGCGGCGGGCTCGGAGCCGGTCGGGCTGGGCTCGGTGAAGTCCATGCTGGGTCACACCATGCAGGCCTCCGGCATGGCCGGGCTCATCAAGGCGGTGCTGGCCGTGCACGAGGGGGCCCTGCTGCCCACGCTCCACCTCGACGAACCGCACGAGAGCTTCGCCAGGACCCGCATGCGGCCGGTGACGGCCGCCGAGCCGTGGGAGCGGCGTGGCCCGCGCCGGGCCGGGGTGAACGCGTTCGGCTTCGGCGGAATCAACGCGCATGCGGTGCTGGAGGAGACGCCGGGTGCGGGAACGGCCCAGCCGTTCGCGCCGCCCGCACCCGATGAATCCGTGGTGCTGCTCGCCGCCGCCACCCCCGGCGAACTGGCCCGCCGCCTCACCACCCCGCATGACCTCGAACCCGCTGCGGCGGCAGCCGACCGCCACGGCCCGTGCCGCCTTGCCCTCATCGGCCCCACCCCCAAGCGGCGCGCCCTGGCGGCCAAAGTCGTCGCGCGCGGGCTGCCATGGCGGGGCCGCGGCGACGTCTGGTTCACCCCCAGCCCGCTGTTCGGGCCACACGCCACGGACCCGGACAGCCAGCTGGCGTTCCTCTTCCCCGGCCTCGAACCGGACTTCACCCCTCACACCGATGACGTCGCCGACCACTTCAAGCTGCCGCGGCCCGCGCTCAGCGGCGGCAGCGAGCTGCTGGAACGGGCGGTCGACGCCATCGCCGTCGGCCGTCTGCTCGCCGGCGTACTGCGCGCACTGGAGATCCGGCCCGACCTGCTGGCCGGGCACAGCCTGGGTGAATGGACCGCCATGGTGGTCGCCGGAATGTACCCGCGCGAGGCTGTGGACACCTTCCTCGACTCACTGCGCCCGGGCACCCTCGACGTGCCCGACCTGCTGTACGCCGCGCTCGGCTGCGGCGCGGAGCGGGCCGCCGACGCGCTGCGCGGACTGGATCAGGTCGTGGTCAGCCACGACAACTGCCCCCATCAGTCGGTGCTGTGCGGGGAACCGCAGCAGGTCCGCGAGGCGGTGTCCCACCTGGCCGCCCAGGGCGTACCGGCTCAGGAGCTGCCGTTCCGCTCCGGCTTCCACACACCGATGTGGGAGCCGTACCTCGGCCAGGTGCGTGCGGCGTTCGACCGCCTGCCGCCGCGGGCGCCGACCGTACCGGTCTGGTCGGCAACCACGGGTCGGCCCTATCCGGCGGAACCGGAAGGCGTACGGCAGCTGGTCCTGCGCCACCTGCTCGAACCCGTGCGCTTCCAGACACTGACCCACCGGTTGTACGAGGAGAAAGTACGCGCCTTTGTCACCATGGGCCCGGGCAGCCTCTCCGGCTTTGTGGAGGACACCCTGCGAGGCCGCGACCACCTGGTCGCCCCCGCGGCGTCACCGCGGCACAGCGGTCTCGGCGCCCTGTGCCGCCTCGCCGCGGCGCTGTGGACAGAGGGACTGGAACCGCGCTGGGACCGGCTGGCGCAGCCGCGGTCCGCCGTGCGAACGGACACCGGCCACCGTGCGGAGCGCACCGGGCGTCCGGTGCTGCTCGACCTCGGATCCCCGCTCATACGCCTCGGAACCGCCGCACCCACGCTCACCCCCATCGCTCCCACCGGCCGAACAGCCAATCGCCCGGCGCTGCTGTCCGCGCTGGACGCGGTGCTGGGCGAAACGGACGCGACCGCACGAGCCGTTGCCGCCGCGTGGCGCGGTGCGGCCCATGAGCGCCCCCCGGCTGTCCCGGCACCCGTCGCCGACGCGGTGGGGCAGACACGGCCGCCCGACGCGGAAGAAACGGCGCCCGGCGGGAACTCCGCCCACCGGACCCGGCGCCTGCTGTCGCTCGAAACCCTGCCCTGTGTCCGCGACCACTGCGTCTATCTGCAACCCGAGAACTGGCCCGAGCCCGCCGACCGGTTTCCGGTCGTCCCCATGACGACCTTGCTGGAGCTCGCCGCCGAGGCGGCACAGGAAGCGCTGCACGGGCGGGGCGCGGTCGTCGGCTTCAGTGATGTCCGCGCGCTGCGGTGGCTGGCCGTCGCGCCGCCCGCGGAGGTCCTGCTGGAGGCGACTCCCGTCGACCGCGGGCGAGTACGGGTCGCCATCGGCGACTGCGCGACCGTCACCGTCCACACCGCCGCCCGCTACCCGGCCCCGCCCGCCCCCAGCCCCTCGGCGCTGACCCGCGAGGGCCCGCCCCCGGTCAGCGCCGAGGCCCTCTACCGCGACCGGTGGATGTTCCACGGGCTCGCGTTCGCCGGGGTACGCAAGGTCAGCGCCGTCGGCGACGACGGCATTCGCGGGGTGCTGTGCGCCCTGCCCGCACCCGGCGCGCTGCTGGATGCCGCCGGACAGCTGCTGGGGCACTGGATGCAACTGCGTCTGCCGGCCGACCGGCTGGTCTTCCCCGCCTCACTGGAGCGGGTCCGGCTGTACGGGCCCCCACCGCGCGAGGGCGCGTTGCTGCACGCCACCGCCCGCGTCCGGGCCGTGCGGGCTGCCTCCGTTCGCGGGGATGTGGAACTCACCGCGCACGACGGGATCGTCTGGGCCCGCCTTGAGGGCTGGACCTACCGGCGCTTCGCCGCCGACGAGCGGGTGTGGCCGATGAAGTTCACCCCGGAGGTGTGCGGCATCGGCGAACCCCAGCCCGGCGGCTGGTGCCTGGCCCGCCGCCGCTGGGGCGACCCCGCCTCGCAGGAGCTGGTGATGCGCCGCTACCTGGACGCCGCCGAGCGGACCGCCTACGAACAGCGCCCGCCCCGTACCCGGACCGCGTGGCTGCTCGGGCGGATCGCCGCGAAGGACGCGCTGCGGCAGCTCCTGTGGGACCGGGGTGCCGGTCCCCTCTTCCCCGTGGAGGTCCCCGTCGGCAACGACGACCACGGCCGCCCCCGCCCCCGGGGCCCGATCGCCGCCGGATCGCACCTCTCCCTCGCCCACAAGGAGCGGATCGCCGTCGCCATGGCGCACCCCACGGCCCCCGTCGGTATCGACGTGGAGACCATCACCGACGACCCGGCAGCGCTGAGCCGTATCGCGCTCACCTCCGACGAGCGCCGCCTCGCCGAGCAACTCGCCGCATGCGACGGGACCGGCAGGGCGCAGGCCCTCACCATGCTCTGGTGCGCCAAGGAAGCCGCCGCCAAGGCGGAAGGCACCGGCCTCGGCGGACGGCTGCGGGAGTGGACCGTCACCGCCGCGCCGGGCGGTACGGGGCTGCGGGTCACCTCACCCGACGGCCGCAGCCACCTGGTACAGACCCGCACGGTCCACGATCTGCCCGGCACGGACACCCCGCCCCGTACCCACGTTGTCGCGTGGACTGTTCCCCCGACCACCACCCTCACCGCGACCCCGACCAGGACGGAGGCCAGCCATGGCGTCTGACACCCCCGCCGAAACCGCCGAAACCGCTGAAGCCGAGGGACCAGACGAAACCGCCGCCCGCACGGCGCGGATCCTCACCGAGATCACCGGCATGCTCGTGGAGGTCGTCGGCGATGAGTTCCTCCTCGCGGACGAGGTCACCCTCGGCACCACGTTCAACGCGGACCTGGCGCTGGAGAGCATCGAGTTCGTCGCCCTCGCCGAGCTGCTGCATCAGCGGTACGGGTCGGGCGTGGACCTCATCGGTTTTCTGGCCGAGAGGGACATGGAGGAGATCCTGGCCATGACGGTCGGTGACCTGGTCTCCCACATCGCCGGCGCGCACTCTCCGGCCACGGCGGTCTGAGGCGCCATGGCCGAGATCCTCGCCAACTCCCTGCGCTTCCACGTCCAGCGGCTGCCCGGCAGCGGCCGCAGCGCAGCAGACACCGGTGGGCTGCCCGTGGCCGTCTTCCTGCACGGCCTGGTCGTGGACAACCTCTCCAGCTTCTACTGTCCCCTGGCCGTCCCCGCCGCCCAGGCGGGCCACGACGTGGTGCTGTACGACCAGCGCGGCCACGGCCGCACCGAGCGGACCGCCCACGGCTACGACCGCGCCACCTCCGTACAGGATCTGGCCGCCCTGCTCGCCGTCCTCGGCCTGGGCCGACGCCCGGTGCACCTCATCGGCAACTCCTACGGCGGCACGCTCGCCCTGCATACCGCGCTGGCCCGGCCGGACCTTGTCGCCGGGCTCGTCCTGCTTGAACCTCCGCTGAGCGGCGGCTGGGTGGAGAACATGCTCGATACGCTCTCCGTCGCCGCGCTCAGCCTGGAAGGCAGCCACGTGCCCGAGGAGCTCGCCACGCTCAGGCTGCGTAAGGCAGCCCGGCTGACCGCCACCGCCGACGCACTGCTCAACAGCACCACGCTGATCGATGACATCGCGGCGAACCGTTCGTTCACCCCCGCCGACTACACCCGGCTGCGCTGCCCGGCGCTGGTCGTCTGCGGGGAGCACTCGGAGCTGGTCCCGGGCGCACGGGAACTGGCCCGGCACGCACCCCGCTGCACCGTGCGGATCCTGCCCGGCCGCGGCCACGACGTGCTCCAGGACAGCACCGGCGCCCTGCGAAGCGCCGTCCTGGGGTGGCTGGACGCCGCAGCCCGCCAGCCGGCGGTGGTCGCATGAGGGTCCTGTTCGTGGTTCCACCGCTGGCGGGGCATGTCAACCCCACGGTCGCGGTCGCCGCCGAACTCACCGCGCGGGGGCACGAGGTGGCCTGGACCGGCCCCGCGAAGGTCCTGGCTCCCATGCTGCCCCCCGGCTCCCGGCTCCTGCCGTCCGGGGACGGGACCGGGGCCGTTCCCGGCTCGGACTCCGGGGACTACGCCGCCCTGCACGAGCAGTGGCGCGATCTGCGCGGTGTCGCCGCCCTGCGCTTCCTGTGGGAGGAGGCGCTCATACCGCTGGCGCACGCGATGCTGCCGGGCGTGGCGGCGGCCGTCGACGCGTACGCGCCCGATGTGCTCGTCGCGGACCAGCAGGCCCTGGCCGGGGCGATCGTCGCGCGGCGGCGTGGGCTGCGGTGGGTGACGTCGGCGACCACCTCCGCCGAGCTCACCGCGCCGTTCGCGGGCTTCCCCAAGGTGGGGAAGTGGGTGGCGGGCCGGATCGCCGCTCTGCTGGCCGACTGCGGTGCGCCCGGCGGCTGGGACCCGCGGTTCTCTGACCGGCTGGTCCTGGTCTTCTCCACACCCGAGCTGCTGGGCGAGCGGCAATCCGGTGCGTACCCGGAGCACTACGCCTTCGTCGGGCCCGCGTTCGGGGCCCGCCCGGCGGCGGGTGACTTTCCGTGGCAACGGCTCGACCCCGGGCGGCGCCGCGTGCTGGTCTCGCTCGGCACGCTCAACCGGGAGGCGGGCGGCCGGTTCTACGCGGCGATGCTCGTGGCTGCCGAGCGGCTGGCCGACCGCGTACAGGTGATCCTCGCCGCCCCGGCGGAGCTGGTCGGTGAGGTGCCCGAACATGTCCTGCTTCAGGAGTTCATCCCGCAACTCCGGCTGTTGCCGCACCTTGACGCCGTGGTCTGCCACGGCGGGCACAACACGGTGTGCGAGGCGCTCGCCCATGGTCTGCCGCTGGTTGTCGCACCCATCCGGGACGACCAGCCGATCGTCGCCCAGCAGGTCACCGCGTCCGGGGCGGGGGTGCGGACCCGCTTCGGACGGGCCCGGGCGGACGAATTGCACGCCGCGCTCACCGCCGTCCTGTTCGGCAACCCCGGCCACCGCCGGGCGGCCCGGCGCGTCCAGGCCTCCTTTGCCGCAGCCGGCGGGGCCGCCGCCGCGGCCGACCGGTTGGAGAAGCTGATATGACCTCACCTCAGCATCTGCGGTGGACTGCCGCCGCCGCACTGACCGCGCTCACCGCCGGCGTGCTGCGTGCCCGCCGCCGGCTGCATGCCTTGCCCGTGCTGCCCCCTCACACCGCCTCACCCGGCCTGCCCACGGGCCCACCGGAAGCCCTCGGCTGGCAGCTGATCAGCGCCCGCGGGGTCCACGTTGACGACGCCACCCGGCGGGCCGCGCTCCAGTATGCCGAGCGCGAGAACCTGCAGGTTCTCGATCTGATCCCGGGCGATCTCGGTGCCGAACAAGCCCTGGGCCTGCTGCGGCTCGTCGACCCGGCTGGCTACCGGGGCGACCGGCTGGCCCCGGGCCGCGGCGCCGGGTGCGCCGTGCTCGTCACCGATGATGTCTGCAAGCGCGCCGGGCTCGACCCGCACACACGGCCCGGCACGGCGGAACTCCTCCACCTCGCCCACCGGGTGAAACAGTACGCGCCCGCCGCCACCGACCTGGCCATCGCTCCCGGGCTGCGGGCTCCGGCCCTGTCCCCCCAGCTGCGGGCCGCCGAACTCCGCGCCCAGGGACTGCCACCACGGCCGACGGCCGCGGCCCAGCTGGCCGGTCTGGGCATGCTCGCCCTGTCCGCCGCCGCGTGCCCCCCTTGGGGCACGGCCGCCGCCGCGCTGTACTGGCTGCAGCCGTATCTCGTGCTCGGGCCCGGCAGCCCCCTGCACCCCGCCGACCTCGCCCCCGCCACCGCCGCGCGGCCGCTGCGCTCCCTGACCTCCGCCCTGCGCACCGCCGCGCACCCCCAGCACGCCGCGAAGGCCGACAGCCCGGCGGCGCCGCGGTCCCGCTACGCCGCTGAACTCGCCGCCGGTACCGACCGGTTCTTCGAGCCGCGCCGCACCGACTGCCCCTGGTGCGGCTGCGCACAGCTCGCCGTACGGGTCCGCGTGCCCGACCTGCTGCAGGGCAAGCCCGGCCGCTTCACCCTCGAACAGTGCCGGTCCTGCGGGCACATCTTCCAGAATCCCCGCCTGACCCCAGGCGGCCTCGACTTCTACTACCGCGACTTCTACGACGGCCTCGGCGCCGCCGGCAGCGGACATGTCTTCGGCCGCCTGGGCGGCTCCTATCTCGACCGCGCCGAACTGCTCAGGCCTTACGCCACCCCCACCGCCTGGCTGGATGTCGGGACCGGACACGGCCACTTCTGCAACGCCGCCCGCGCCGTATGGCCCGGCACCCGGTTCGACGGCCTCGACATGGGCGACGGTGTGCGCGAGGCGGAACGCCGGGGCTGGGTCAGCACCGGCTACCAGGGCCAGTTCCCCGAGTACGCCCACCGTCTCGCCGGCCAGTACGACACGGTCAGCATGTACCACTATCTGGAGCACACCCGCGACCCATTCGCCGAACTCGACGCCGCCGCGACCGTACTGACGCCCGGTGGCCACCTGCTCATCGAGCTTCCCGACCCCGCATCGCGCATG
Source organism: Streptomyces gobiensis (assembly GCF_021216675.1). Taxonomy (NCBI): domain Bacteria; kingdom Bacillati; phylum Actinomycetota; class Actinomycetes; order Kitasatosporales; family Streptomycetaceae; genus Streptomyces; species Streptomyces gobiensis. The sequence goes on from NZ_CP086120.1 coordinate 5,665,896, forward strand.
GCACACCTGCTGGGACCGCACTGGCTGCCGTGGTTCCAGCCCCAGCACCAGCACCTGATCCCCGCAGCCAACCTCCGACAAGCCCTGTACGAGCGCGGCTTCACCCTTCTCACCGAGCAGCACGGGCCCGCCCACCAGCACAACGACTTCGTCGGCGCCGTCGCCCTCACCGCCAACCGGCTCGCCCCCGACCCGGCCGCCCCCTGGGCCACCCGCCCCGACACCCCCGCCCGCCGCGCCGCCCGCCACGCCGTACGGGCCGCCGCGCTTGCGTCCTACGCCCCGGCGGCGGCCCTGGACGCGCTGCGTACGGCGGTGGCGCGCCGCACGGACGGCGGCAACGCCTACCGCCTGCTCGCACGGAAAGAACGAGGGGCGAGCATATGAAGACCCTCATCCACCGCCCCACCGCCGACCCGCTGCTGCGCCTGGTCGCGCACGCCCTCGCCGAGGCGCACGGCCGCGAAGCCGCCACCCTGTGGAGCGCCCCGCACGCCTTCCACCTCGGCACACCGGACCTGGTGGCCGCCGCCGACTGGCAGGTGGCGGCCGCGGCCGCCCCGCGCGAGGACGGCCTGGTGCGCCTGAGCTCCCTGAGCCACCCGGCCCGCAGCCGCGACCTCCCCCTCACCGGGCCGCCCCCGGAGCCCTCCGGCTGGGCAGCGAGGCCGTACGCACTGATCCGCGCCCTGGCCCGCGCCGGATACGCCCGCGGCGGCATCGATCTGCACGTCCACGGCACCCTCACCCCCGCAGCCGGGCTGGCCACCGCCGAACCGCTCGACTGCGTCGTAGCACTGGCCGTCGCCGACGCCCACGCCACACACCCGCTACCACCCCCCTCCCGCGCCCGGCTGGCCGCCCTCATCCGAGCCGCAGCCCCCGGCGGCAGCCAGGCGCTGCGGCGGGCGGTGCTCTTCGCCCAGCCCGGCAGGGCGGCCCTGCTGCTCGGCGACGGGCGGCAGCGGCACGTGCCCTTCGACCCGGCCGCGTACGGGGCACGGCTGGTGCTGCTCGCCCCCCGTGACGGCGATCCCCCCAACTGTCCGCCACCACCGTTCCAGTCCGCGCACGTGGTACGGCTGCTGCGCGGCGGCGACCCGGCGGCGCTGGGCCGGGCGCTCGGCGGGCCACTGGCCGCATGCGCCCAAGACCCGGACAACGGCACCGACATCGGGAGGGCGGTGCGCTGCGCGCTGCGCGCGGGGGCCCTGGGCGCGTGGTGGCCCCAGGGCCGGCCGGGGCGCAGCGCGCTGATGCTGGTGCCGCACGACCGGATGACCGCGGTCCGTGCCGCCGTGGTCAGCGACTTCCACAGCCTGACACGGCCCGTACCCCGCTTCGTGAATATCGCCGTGGCCGGCGCAGCCCGCCGCGAGCACTGACACAGCCGACAAGGAGGTACCACCCCATGCCATCCCCAGCCATGCACCATCGAACCCCTCACAGCACCGCCAGCAGGCCCAAGAGGCGCTGGCGGGCAACGGCCGTCGGGATCTTCGGCGCGCTCTGCCTGATCACCGCCATGGTCACCGGCGAGTCGAGGGCCGCGAACTCCGAGGCCACCCCGTCACGCACCGCGGCCGCCGCGCTCCCCGCCTACGACCACGTGGTCGTCGTCGTCTTCGAGAACAAGCAGTACGGCGAGATCATCGGCAGCCCCAACGCCCCCTACATCAACCAGCTCGCGAACGGCGGCGCCAGCCTGACCGCGATGAAGGCACTGACCCACCCCAGCCAGCCCAACTACTTCAACCTCTTCTCCGGAGGCACCCAGGGCATCACCAGCAACGACTGCTTCACCCCCCAGTCGCTGAACGCGCCCAACCTCGCCCAGGAACTGATCGCCGTCGGGAAGACCTTCGCCAGCTACAACGAGGCACTGCCGAGCGAGGGTTCCACCGTGTGTACCAGCGGCCGCTACGCCCAGAAGCACAACCCGTGGTTCGCCTTCAACAACGTCCCGCTCACCACGGGGAAGACGTGGGCGCAGTTCCCCAAGGACGACTTCAGCCAGCTGCCCACGCTTTCCTTCGTCATCCCGGACATGTGCAACGACATGCACGACTGCCCGGTCAGCACGGGCGACACCTGGCTGAAGAACAACCTCGGCGCGTACGCGCAGTGGGCGAAAAGCAACAACAGCCTGCTCGTGGTGACCTTCGACGAGGACAACTACCTCGCCGGCAACCGGATCGCCACGGTCTTCCACGGCGCGCACGTCAAGCAGGGCAGCTTCGGCGGCGCGTACAACCACTACAACCTGCTGCGGACCTTCGAGGACATCTATGGCACCGACCACGCGGGCAACGCGGGAAGCGCCACCCCCATCACCGAGGTCTTCGGCACCGGCGGCGACGACCCGCCTCCCGGTGATGGGCTGGTCCTGGCCGACCCGGGGGCGCAGACCTGCCGGTTCATCCAGGCCTGCGGCATCCAGATCACGGCCACCGGCGGCCAGGCGCCGTACACCTACCGTGCCTCCGGGCTGCCCTTCGGCCTGTCGATGAACGCCTCGACCGGCCAGATCAGCGGCCAGCCCTGGCAGACCGGCACCTTCCGGATCACCGCCACCGCAACCGACACCACCAAAGCCACCGCCCAAGCCGCCTTCCCCCTGACCATCAACTGGTTCTGAGCACTGGCCGTTTCCCCGCCCGCACCGGAAGGAGACATCCGTGTACGTGTCGGCCAGCCGCGCCGCCGATGCCGCAGCGGGCACAGTCCGCAGCCTGCGCAGGCCCGGTGGCACCGCACGGCGCGCCGTCGCCGGGAACGTCGTCGCCCTCGGCCTGGTCAGCCTGATCACGGATGTCTCCGCGGAGATGGTCACCGCCGTTCTGCCGCTCTACCTCGTCGTCGGCCTGGGGATGTCCCCGCTGGCTTTCGGCGCCCTCGACGGCGTCCACCAGGGGGCCTCAGCCCTGTTCCGGCTGGTGGGCGCCTACGGCGCCGACCGCACCCAGCGCCGCAAACTGGTCGCGGGCGCGGGCTACGCCCTGTCCGCCGGCTGCAAGCTCGCCCTGCTGGCCGCGGCCACGCCCTGGGCGATCGGCGCCGTGCTCGCCGCCGACCGCACCGGCAAGGGGCTGCGCACCGCCCCGCGCGACGCGCTCATCTCCCTGTCCAGCCCGCCCGACGGGCAGGGCCGGGCCTTCGGCGTGCACCGGGCGATGGACACCGCGGGCGCCCTGCTGGGCCCGCTCGTCGCCTTCGCGGTGCTGTGGGCGGTCAGCGACGGCTACGACGCCGTGTTCGTCGTCAGCTTCTGCGCGGCCGCCCTGGGCGTACTGCTGCTCGCGCTCTTCGTCCGCGACATCCGCACACCCCGGCCGCGGCCCCCAGGCGGCCTGCCGCCCAGCGCTGTACGGGCGCTGCGCACCCTCGCCCGTACATCCGGCCTGCCACGGCTGTGCCTGGCGGCCGCGCTCCTTGGACTGGTCACCGTCAGCGACGCGTTCCTCTACCTGCTGCTGCAACAGCGCCTCGACCTGCCCACCGCGTACTTCCCGCTGCTGCCCATCGGTACCGCCGCCGCGTTCCTGCTGCTCGCGGTGCCCATGGGCAGGGCCGCTGACCGTGCGGGGCGTATGCGGGTCTTCCTCGCCGGACATGGCGTGCTGCTCATCGCCTACCTGCTGGTGCTCGCGCCATGGCCGAGCGCACTGGCAGCGGCGGTGTGCGTGCTGGTCCTGCTCGGCGCCTTCTACGCGGCCACCGACGGCGTGCTGATGGCCGCGGCGGGCCCGCTGCTGCCGGAGCACCTGCGGACCAGCGGACTCGCCCTGGTGCAGACCGCTCAGGCCCTCGCCCGATTCGCGGGCTCGGTCCTGTTCGGCGCCGCGTGGATGTACCTCGGCCCCGGCGGAGCCGTCACCGCCGCAGCCGCCGGCCTGGCCGCCGCCGTGATCACGGTCGCCGTACTGAACAAGGGAGCACCGCATGAACGATGATCCCGGAACTGATCCCGGAACCCTCCGCGGCATCCGCACGCGTGTGCTCGTTCTCGTCCTGGCCACCGCCGTCCTGGCCACCGTGGCCGTCGTCTATACCGTCCGCGCCGCCGACCGCGCGGACCGCCGGGAGCGGACCGCACCCGGACAGCCGACTGCCCGGGCCGGCGCGGTGGACCTGCGCCAGAGCGGCCGTCTCCTCTTCCGCAACCTGGCCTGGGGTCCCGAGCGCGACCACGTCTCCTCTGTCGCGCTCGCCGCCCCCTCGGCCTCACGCACCGCTGCCCCGCGCACCTGCCTGCGCTTCCACGCAGCCGCAGGCACCGGCATCTGCCTGCGCCGGAAGAGCGGAGTGATAGCGGGCCACGAGGCCGTCCTCCTCGACGCCGGCCTGCGGCCGGTCCGCAGGTTCCCCCTGCCGGGCGTACCGACCCGGGCGCGGGTCTCGCCCAGCGGACGGCTGGTCGCCTGGACGGTGTTCGTCAGCGGCGACTCCTACGCGGGCGGCGACTTCTCCACCCGTACCGCGGTCTACGACACCCGTACGGGCACCCTGCACGCCAGCCTGGAGGAGTTCACCGTCGTCAAGGACGGCCGCCGTGACCGGGCAGCCGACCACAACTTCTGGGGCGTCACCTTTACCGCCGACGACCGCCACTTCTACGCGACCCTCGCCACCGCGGGCCGTACTTACCTGGTCAAGGGAAACCTGGCCCGCCGCAGCGTGCGCACGCTGCGCACCAACGCCGAGTGTCCCTCCCTCTCCCCGGACGGCACCCGCGTCGCCTTCAAAAAACGCGTCCGGGGCCTCCCCGCCGAAGCCCCCTGGCGGCTCCACGTCCTGGACCTGGCAACGGGACGGGAGACCGCACTGGCCGAGCGCGGAAGCGTTGACGACCAGGCCCTGTGGCTGGATGACCGCACCCTCCTCTATGCCCTGCCCGGCGACTTCGGTGCCGACCTGTGGTCGGTCCGGGCGGACGGCGGCGGCAGTCCGCGGATGTTCTTGAAGTCCGCGGTGTCACCGGCCGTGGTGGCCGGGTGACGCCTGGATGACCGGCTGGAAGAGATCGGAATCGGGCTGCGGGTAGTCGTCCGGTATGGACGACAGACAGCAGGACAAGATCTACGGCGGCTGGCTGGGCCGGGTCGCCGGGAACATGCTCGGCAAGCCGGTGGAGCAGGGTGAGCACTGGACGCGCGAACGTATCCGCGGCTATCTGGAGCGGGCCGGGGCGCTGCCGCTGGAGGACTACATCCCGGTGCTGGACCCGCCGGATTCGGCGGTGTCCTCACCACTGAGGACGTTGGTACGGTGTGGCTGCTGCGGATGCCCTACCTGCAGACGTTCACCGCGGAGCGGGCCGTCTACCGTAATCTCGTCAACGGTCTTCAGCCGCCCCACACGGCCACGGTCGACAATCCCTATCAGGAGTGGATCGGCGCGCTGATCCGGGCGGATGTCTTCGGGTGGGTCTGCCCCGGTGCTCCGTACCGGGCGGCCGGGCTCGCCCGGCGTGACGCTGTGCTCTCGCACACCGGTGACGGGGTGTACGGGGCGATGTGGGCAGCGGCCGTGGTGGCGGTTGCGTTCACGGCGCCGTCCGCGCGGGCGGCGGTGGAGGCTGGCCTGGAGTCGGTGCCCGGTGACAGCCGGCTCGGGCAGATGGTGCGCCGGATGCTCGGCCTGCATGCCGCGGGGGCCAGCTGGCAGGATGCGCTGCGTGAGCTGGACCGGTACGCGGAGGGGCTGCACTGGATCCACGCCGTGCCCAACGCCGGGATCATCGCCGCCGGAGTGCTGTGGGGCGAAGAAGATTTCACCCGCACGGTCACGCTGACCGTGCTCGGCGGTCTGGACACCGACTCCTGCGGCGCCACGGCCGGGTCTGTGGCCGGGGTGCTGTGCGGGGCGTCCGCCATCCCGTCCCAGTGGACCGAGCCCTTGCAGGACCGGGTGCGCAGCGCGGTCTTCGGCTTCGACGGATCGCGGATCAGCGACCTGGCCCGGCGCACGGCCCGTCTCGCGGCGTTCGGTCCGCGTCCCGGTCCTGGCCAGGTCCCGCCCTCCTGATTATCACCACCGCTGCCGTACAACCTTCGGCACCGTCGGTGGGTCTGGACGGGTGCCAGGAAAGACAGAGGGAGGACGACGTGCTCGCCGATCGGATACGGACCGCTGCGCTGGTCGCTGCGGCGATGGTGGTGGCGGCTGTGGTCATCCCCCTGGGCGCGGTACTCACGGCCGGTCCGGCCTATGCGTGCTCGTGTGTGCCCAGCGGCGAGTCAGTGTATTTCGGCCGTGCGGACGCGGTGTTCTCCGCGACTCTTACCGATCGGCGGGAAGCCACGCTCACTTTCGAGGTCACCGAGGTGTACAAGGGTGATGTGCACGCCCTGCAACAGGTGGCGACCGCCGATTCGGCCGCTGCCTGTGGACTTGAGATCAGCGGGGCTGGGCCCTTCCTGGTCTTCGCCGATGAGCGTCGCGATGCCGGGCCCCGCCTGACCGCTTCGCTGTGTGGCGGGACCCGATCCCTGGCCGCGGGTGACCAGCCGGCGTTCGATTCGGCCGAGCCCCCACTGCCCGGGCGCGAGACAGCTGTCAGATCAGCGCCGGTACCGCTCCTGGCCTGGAGTACGGGCCTGGCCACGGTACTGGGCTGTCTGAGCTGGCTGGTGCTGCGGCGGCTGCGCAGACGCTGAACCACCTGCGGCTTCGCTTCGGTCGTAGGTGCCGTGGCGCCCGGCCCCCGAGGCGAACCTGGCCGCCCCGGTAGTTGCGTCGGCTGCGAGCGACACGGTGCCGTGTGTGAACTCGCTGGCGAGTGCCGCGGGCTCGTCGAGACCGTGCTGTTCGATGAGAGACATGCGGTCGTGGCGCAGGCAGGTCTGCGGGAACCCTGCGATCTGCGCTGCGAGTTCCTGCGCTGCGGCCAGCGCCTCTCCGGCCGGGACGAGACGGTTGACCAGCCCGATGTGCAGGGCTTCGGCCGCGTCGACCGGTCTGCCGGTGAGGATCAGGTCCATGGCTCTGCTCGTGCCGATCAGCCGGGGCAGCCGCACGGTGCCGCCGTCGATGAGCGGTACGCCCCAGCGTCGGCAGAACACGCCGAAGACCGCGCTCTCGTCGGCCACCCGCAGGTCCGCCCAGAGCGCCAGCTCCAGGCCGCCTGCCACGGCGTGTCCGCTGATGGCGGCGATGACCGGCTTGGACAGCCGCATCCGGGACACGCCCATCGGGCCGTCGCCGTCCGCGGCCGCCCGGTTGCCGTCGCCAGCGCTGATGGCCTTGAGGTCGGCGCCGGCGCAGAAGGCCTCTCCTGCACCGTGGAGGACAGCGACGGACGCGTCCGGGTCGGCCTCGAAGGCGCGGAACGCATCGGCCAGCGCCGACGCGGTGGCGCGGTCCACGGCATTGCGGACCTGGGGCCGGTTCAGGCTGATCGTGGTCACCGCGTCCTGGTGTTGGACGCGTACGGTGTCGGGTGCCATGTCGTGGCTGCCTCCTCGGTCGCTGTCCGCCGGTCAGCGGTGGCGGGAGCCGTAGTCGCCGAACGGGTCATCGCGTTCGCGTACGGCCTGGCGGAACCCCGCCTCGGCCGAGCGGGCGACGAAGTCCTGTCCTTCCTGCGTGTGCCGGGCCACACCGTCGAGGAAGGTGCCCAGGGTACGGCTGGAGGCCAGCCCCATGTTCTCCGCCGTCTGGTTGCAGAGCAGCTTGAGCATCTGCAGCTGGTTGACGGGGACCTGGGCCATCCGCCGTGCGAACGCGGTGGCATGGCCAAGGAGCTGCCCGTCGGGCACGCATTCGAGGATCAGCCCGGCCTTGACGGCTTCCGGGGCGGGGATCTCGTCTCCGGTGAGCAGATAGCGCTTGGCTTTCTCAAAACCCAGCCGGTAGACCCACATCGCCGTGGTGGGCGTTCCCCATACGCGCGAGGGCGGGTAGCCGAAGGTCGCTCCTTCGCCCGCGATCACGATGTCGGAGCAGAGCACCATGTCGGTTCCGCCGGCGATGCACCAGCCCTGTACCGCCGAGATGACCGGCTTGGTGGCATACCAGAGCTTCATATAGGTGTCGACGAAGGTGGACATCACGCGCATGTCCATCAGCGAGTCCCACGCCCGGCCCGACTGTGCCTCGGCTGCCTGCAGTTGGGTGGACCAGTCCAGGCCGTAGCCCGCGCAGAAGGCCGGTCCTTCGGCCCGGAGCAGGATGACGCGGACGTCGGGGTCGGCGTCGGCGGCGTCGATGGCGTCAGCCAGCGCGTCCCGGAGCTGAGGCGTGATGGTGTTGTACTCCTGGGGCCGGGACAGGACGAGGGAGCGCACCCCGGCTTCGGTTTCGGTACGGATCGGCTCACTCATGGCCAGCTCCCAAGGGGCGGGCGCGGTCGATGATGGCCGTGGTGTCCACACCGGAGGGCAGGGTGCCGAAGGCGACGCCCCGGTCGCTGTCGAGCCGGGAGGCGCAGAAGGCGTCCGCGACAGCTGGGTGACCGTGGCGGTGCAGCAGGGAGCCCTGGAAGATGAGGGCCATCGTTTCGACGGTCCGGCGCGCCCGGTACTGGATGTCGTCGAGGTCGGTGAGTTCCTTGCGCAGCCGTGTGACCGCGGCGTCCAGCCTGCGGTCGGCCCCGGTTGCCTGCTCGACCTCGGCGAAGAACGCCTCGACCGTCTCTGGTTGCCGGGCCATGGCCCGCAGGGCGTCCAGGGCGGCTACGTTGCCCGATCCTTCCCAGATGGAGGGCAGCGGCGCCTCACGGTACAGCCGGGGCATGCCCGACTCCTCGACGTATCCGTTGCCGCCCAGGCATTCCAGGGCCTCGGCGGCGTGCGCGGGCGCCCGCTTGCACACCCAGTACTTGGTGACCGCCAGCCCGATCCGGCGGACAAGTTCTTCCGCGGTGTCGCCGGCGGCCGCACGGTCGACGGCACCGGCCAGCCGCATCCCGGCCACCGTCGCCGCCTCGGCCTCGATGGCGAGGTCGGCCAGGACATTGGTCATCAGCGGCTGGTCGACGAGCAGATCACCGAAGGCCCGGCGGTGAGAGGCGTGGTGGACCGCCTGGACGACACCCTGCCGCATCCCCGCCGCGGAACCGACCGCGCAGTCCAGCCGGGTGAGGTTCACCATCCGGATGATGGTAGCGACCCCGCGGCCTTCCTCCCCGACGAGTTGGCCCAGCGCACCCTCGTACTCGATCTCCGATGAGGCATTGGAGCGGTTGCCGAGTTTGTCCTTGAGCCGCTGCAGCCGGATCGCGTTGCGGGTGCCGTCCGGCAGCACGCGCGGAACCAGGAAGCAGGACAGACCGCCGGGAGCCTGAGCGAGGGTGAGGAACACATCCGACATGGGGGCGGAGGTGAACCACTTGTGCCCGGTCAGCGCGTAGCGCCCGGCATCGGCGGGCACGGCCCGCGTCGTGTTGGCCCGTACGTCCGAACCGCCCTGCTTCTCCGTCATCGACATGCCAGCGATCAGCCCGCGCTTGGTGAGCGGCTCGCGCAGCCCGAAGTCGTAGACGGGAGAGGCCAGCCGCGGCTCATAGACCTGCGCCAGCTCCGGCTCGGCCCGCAGCGCGGGCACCGCCGCGTAGGTCATCGAGATGGGGCACAGATGACCGGGATCGCTCTGCCCCCAGACGTACATCTTCGCCGCACGGGCCACATGCGCACCGACGCGCTCGTCCCGCCACGGGGCACCGTGCAGCCCATGCGCCACGGCCACCTCCATCAGGCGGTGCCAGTGCGGATGGAACTCGACCTCGTCCATGCGGTGGCCATACCGGTCGTGGGTGCGCAGCACCGGAGGATTCGCCTCCACCAGTCGGGCCCATTCCTGGGCCTGCTCACTGCCGGCCAGGACGCCAAGCTTGTGCAGTTCGTCCTCCGCCCACCCCGCGCCCTCGCGGCGCAGGCCCTCCAGCAGCGCCGGATACGCCGCTACGTCATACTCCGTCAGCGGCGGGGCCTGGTTGGTGACTTCGTGCGTGATCGCCATCGGATGCTCCCAGAGCTCGAAGGGTGAACCTGACCAGAGCGGGAACGGTGCCCGGGCCAACCGCTGGCTCGGACAGCGGGCCGATCAGTGCCTCCGCTCCCGCCCCGACCAGCGCGGCCGCGGTCAGCTGCGGATCCTGTGCCGGCAGTACGCCGCGCTGCACGCCCTCGGCGATCCGCTCGGCGAACACATCCCGGAACGCCCGCCTGAACACCAGCCGTTCCGCGTCCACGGCCGGATCGACCGGCTCCGCCAGCAGCGCGTACGCCAGCCGCGGAGACTTCAGCGCCCGCCCTGCGAAGGTCTCCACCACCGCGACGATGTCCTCGACCAGTCCGGCTTGGCGTCCGGCCGCCTCTGACACCGCCGCCACCTCACGCGAGACGACCGTCCGGAACAACTCGACCACGAGATCGGCCTTGCTGGGGAAATGCCGGTACACACTGCCCGTCGCGACACCAGCCCGCGCGGCGACGGCCGACATGGAGCACCCGGTATAGCCATGCTCCGACAGCAGCCCGACAGCCGCAGCCAGTACCGCCTCGCGCTGCGCGTCGATACGAGCCTGCACTGCGGGGGTACGTCGGTAGGGCATGGCAAAGACTGAAGCACAGATTCACTGCTTCAGCAATGGGTGTGCACGGCTTCTCAAAAGGCCATCGAGCGCTGGGTCAATGGCCGCAAGGAGAACGCTCAGGACCCGTCTTGCCGATCATGTGGTGGTCGGCCTGCGCCGTCACGGTCTGGGGGGCCGTGTGAAACGGATACCGAAACGGGGAGAGTTCACCGTGAGGATGCAGAGGAGCATTTGGATCTTCTTCTCGTCGGTGACGCTTTACAGCGTGCATAGCTTGTTCATATCACCCGGCTTGGCGGCTGCGCGTCCCTTGCCCGTCTCGATCCGGTTCACTCGGGTTTGCGAGCAGCGCAGTTCCTTGGTGACCTGCTCGATTTCCAGGTCGGTAGCCTTGCGCAGCTGTTGCAGCTTGGCACTGAGCTGGTGACGGTGCACGGTGGGGCTGCTTGGTACCGGTGACATGCGTCGCCTTCGCTTCCGTTGACCTTGCGCATCCAGGGCGCCTGCGCTCTGGCACAGAACCAGGATCGCAGCGCTCAGCCGCTCCGGGTCTACGTCGCTTGGCTGCACCAGCATCTGGCCGCGCTACTGGGCATCGCCCGCCTCTACCGCGACCGGGCACCGTACGGCTCCCGCGAACGGGCGCAATGGGAGGACCGCATCCTCAGCGCCCAGCACGTCCACTCCGCCACCTGCACCGGCCTTAACGGAGCCATGGCCCATCTGCAAACCGCCGCCGACTGCGTCGCCTCGCTGCTCACCGTCATCAAGCAGACAGACGGACAAGAGGAGGAGGCCCTGCCGTGACAGTCCAAAGCTCTACCCTGTCCTGGGCCGTATCGGCTGGCGCCCGGGAGGCAGACGTCCGCAGCGCTTGGCAGTCCGGACGCTCTGCTGATGTTCCCGCCGGTCGGCTGTGGGATGTCGCGCGGATTACCCGCAGTGTCGGCCTCGGTGCCGTGTACCGGCTCCGAACCAGCGGCGAGTTCCTCGGGCCGGTGCTTGACGTCCCTCTCCGGGCGAGGGTCGAGTTCATCGTCCCGGCGGGGACCGCGAGGACCTGGCCTCAGCTGCTCGGCACCGTGTGCGTGGGCCCTGGTGTCATCCGCTGCCCCGTCTCTCATGTGACCTGGATCAGCGGGCGCGGGGCTGTCTGCGGGCGTCGCTGGATCGTGCCACCGGCCGCCGACGTTCCGGTCACGGATGGCGATGTGCTGTGCGAGGCCGTCACCGCTGCCATCGCCCACCGCGCCCGCTTGTGGATCGACGAACTGCGCACACTCTCCGCCCCCGTGCAGGGGCAACATGACGGGCTGTGAGAACCCGGCGGCCATGGGCGGCAGTTACCGGTGCTTGCGGCAAATCCCGTGGAGTGCACGGGTGACGCCGGACCTCCTAAGGGCGGTGTGCACCATGACTGAACGGCACGCCCTGCACTCCGGGCTTCCGGTGTGAGGTGGCCACGTACGCCGAGTACGACCGAGACGGTGCTGAGCATGTACGGTCCTCCACCGTCCGCACTCCGGTCGAGGCGGTACGGCGTATTCGTGTTGATGGTCCGCACTCTTGCCTCGGCCCTCCCGCCGCGCGAGCAGCACCGTGCCCACTGGGCAGACGTTTCGGGCAGCATCAGCGCCTTGGCCGCGCTGGAACGCGGCCAGCCGTGCGGCTTCTCCCTCAGCTGCGCCGGGCGCTGGGCCGAGTGGACCGTCCACCCCGTGCTGCTCGCCTCTCCGGATACCTGAGCTATCCCTCCCAGTGCACGCCGCAGCGGCGTGCACTGGGAGGGATAGCGCTGTGGCGGTCTGTCTCCAAATGCTTTGCCAGTGCTGGCTGTTACGGTCCCGATCAGAACAACCCGTCACATCACATCAGGAAAAGTACTACGAGTGTGTACCGCATGATCGGCCCATCGCAGCCCTCGCCCGAGGAGGCCGCTGAGACCTTGGACGGTTGCCGTTTTGACGTGGTGATCGCCGGGAGCGGCACGGCTGCCCTGAACGCGGGCTGGGCGCTGCGCCAGGTCGGCCACATGGTCTTGGTGGTGGTCGATGACGGCAGGAGCCCGACCGCGTCCCCGCCCAACTGCCATGTCCTCGACCGGTCCGCGAGAACTTCGTGCGGGGCCGTTCCCGGGACAACTGACCACAATCACCCAGACGCTGACGGTGCGGCAGGATTACGGTGGGTGGTGTGTGAGGCTGGGATGTCGGCCGGGGGTCACTGCCACCGCACTCGTCATGGCCCCAGCGAGCCCCCGTACATTCCTCCCGACCTCCCTGGAGCGGCTGAGGCATGTGACAAATCTGCTGTTGATCACTGAGTGAGTGGTGTTCTGACGTGTGGATCTGGTGATATTTTCAGGATGTTGGGCTGTGGTGTGGTGTTGTTCTGAGCAGGGGTTTTCGTAGGGCGGGGAAGTTGAGGCGGGCGCTGGACTGCGAGTGTGGTGATTTGGCCTCGACGCGCCACGCGCACACCCGGTACCGGCCGGGGTAGCAGTAGGTCTGCAGGACCTCGCCCACACAACGGGCGCCGGTCTTGCACGGGGTTTGCTTCCGGTCGCCCCAGTCGATGACATAGCCCCTTGAGCCTCTGGAGGCAACGCTACCGCTGGGCCGGTACCTCGGCGCGGGCCCTCTGGAGTTCCGGTACAGCGTCGCCCGGCTGATGCCGAAGTCCTCGGCGACCTGGTCGGCCGTGACGTCACGGTCTTCGTCGGCCATGAGCGCTGCGATGGCCTTGCGCTGCTGCGGGGTGATCTTCGGCTTCGGGCCGGACCGCTTGCCGCGCCCCTTGCGCTTAGCCTCGCGGGCACCGGCGACGCGCTTGAGCATGAAGATGCGCTCCATGTCGGCGAACAGGGCGAGCAGATTCATGCAGATCTGGGCCATGACTTAGGTGTCGGCGGTGTCGATCGGGATCGGGGTACGCCTGCTCTTCTCGTGCTCGGCGAGGGCTCGGTAGATGATGGCGACGCTGGGGCTCTGCCCCTTGCCTTACCGGTGGGGATGATCAGGCCGGGCTGAATCTGCTCGACGGACTCGCCGCCCGCGCGGCGCCGGAGCACGTGTGCAGCATGTCGTCGGTAATGACGGGTGGCCGGCCGTCGTGCTTGCCCTTGCGAGCCGCGGTGTCGAGCCCTTCGAGCGTCGACTCCCGGATGTTCTCCCGCTCGGTCTCCGCCATCGCTGCGAAGAACGCGAACAGCAGTCGGCCGGGGCCACTCGGGTCGTACATCCCCGGCAGCGGTCCGGGCCGAGTCGCTTCATCTCGTACACGGTGAAGATGACCCGGCAGTGTGGGGCGTGGGGCCTTGATCTGCTGGGTCAGCGCGAGCGCGGCCTCGAACTGGGGCCGGAGGCGCACGCGCGTGCTGATCTTCTTGGAGAACACCTTGTCGCGCGGGATGCCGTGCTTGGTGAGAGCGTCCAGCTGCGAGTTGAGTTCCTGTCCGAGGGTCGAGCAGCGAGCGTAGCCGATGCGGATGTCGGCGCCCGGGGTGTCGGGGTCGATCGGTGCCGGGGGCGGGGTACCGGGCCGCCACGGCTGCCCGGGCCCCGGTCGGCTGGTGTCGGCACCCGTAGCAGCTTCGAGAGCCGGGGCACTCGTGAAGCGGCCGGTGTGGTAGCTGCCGGCGACCGCGCCGCGGCGCGAGCGGTACGGCGAGCCGGGTTCGGCCGCACACCGCGGGCACGGGTGGCGCTCGACGTCGTCCGCGTCGGACGGGAGGGTTCTTGAGGGCCCGTCATGGGCCCGGGTTTTCGCACAATGCAAGTCTCAAAAGGGGGTAAGACCTGCCTTTGGGTGAGAACGAGTTGTGCGAACCGATAGGGGTTTGAAGGGACTCCCCGGCTCTCAAGTGATCTTGCTCGGGCAAAGGACCCCCCGTTTATGAGAACTTGTGCCTCGGTGCTTCGGTTGGCGAGCTTCGCCGACTGAGGTGCTCGGCGTTCACCGAGGTGGCGTTACCAGGCCTGTCTCGTAGGCGGTGATGACGAGTTGGACTCGGTCGCGGGCTTCGAGTTTGGTGAGTAGCCGCGTTATGTGTGCCTTTGCGGTGGCCACGCTGATGTAGAGGTGGGCGGCGATCTCGCTGTTGGACATGCCGCGTCCGACGAGGGTCAGTACCTCGCGTTCTCGCTCGGTGATGTTCCCGACTGGTCGTGGATGCGGGGCGGGTTCGGGGCGGGCGGCGAACTCTGCGATCAGGCGGCGCGTGACGCTCGGTGCGATCAGGGCGTCTCCGGCGGCGACCACGCGGATCGCCGCGAGGATGTCGTCCAGTGCTGTGTCCTTGACGAGGAACCCGCTCGCACCCGCTCGGAGCGCGCCATAAATGTACTCGTCGTCGTCAAACGTGGTGAGGACGAGGACGCGCGTCGCCCCAGCGGCGGCCGTGATCAGCCTGGTGGCCTCGATGCCGTCCATGCCGGGCATGCGGATGTCCATCACCGCCACGTCGGGCTCGGTGTCCCGGACCAGATGGACCGCTTCGGCGCCGGTTCCGGCCTCTGCCACGACGTCGATGTCGGGGGTGCCGGCCATCAGGACGCGCAGGCCGTTGCGGACCAGCGGCTGGTCGTCGGCGAGCACGACGCGGACCGTCATCACAGGTGTACTCCTTCGGAGAGGGGGAGCCGGGCCGCCACGCGAAAGCCGCCCTCGGGGCGCGGCCCGGCGGTGAACTGGCCGTGTAGCAGGGTGACGCGTTCCCGCATTCCGGTGATGCCGTATCCGGTGCCAGAGATGAGGCCGCCACGGCCGTCGTCGGCGACCTCGATGGTCAGTTCGCCGTCTTGGCAGCCGATGGTGACCCGGCAGTCGGGGGCGTCCGCGTGGCGTACGACGTTGGTGAGGGCCTCCTGGACGATCCGGAAGGCGGCCAGGTCGATATCGGGGGGCAGGGGCCGTCGTTCTCCGAGCCACCGCAGGTCGACACGGACGCCCGCGTCCCTCGTTGACACGGCCAGCCGGTCGAGATCGGCCAGCCCAGGGGCCGGCTCGCGCGGCGCGGCCTGCGGCCCGGGGCCCGGTTCGGTACGACGCAGCGTGCCCAGGGTGCGCCGCAGCCCGGCGAGGGTTTCCCTGCTGGTGGCTTCGATGGTGGCCAGCGCATTGCGAGCCTCGTGCGTCTGCGTGTCGATGACCCGGCTGCCCACGCCTGCCTGGATGGCGATGACGCCGATACTGTGCGCGATCATGTCGTGCAGCTCGCGGGCGATCCGCAGCCGTTCAGCGGTGACAGCCTGCGCGGCGGTCTGCGAGCGCAGCGCCGCGGCGTGCTCGCGGCGTTCGCGGACCGCATGACCGGTCATCCAGGCGGCGGCGAGCGCGAGAACGAGGACCACGGCCGTGCGGGCGAAGCCGTCCGTCCCAGTCCCGAGGCGTGCGGCGACGGCGACCTGTACGCCGAGCGTCATGACGGCAGCGGTGAGCGCGATGCGGCGCGGCCCGGTGGCCACGATGTATCCGACGGCGAGATCGTTCGCCAGAACCAGCAGATATGCGACCTGCCAGGAAGGACTTGTCGTCGCCGTGGCGTACGTACCAAGGAGCATCAGCGTCAGGGCCGGCAGTGGACGGCGGCGCAGCAACCCGAGGAGCAGGACCGTGACCGCGGCCGCCGAGAGGAACGGCAAGACGGGGGAGTCGTAGGGCCTGCCGCGTACCGCGAAGAACAGGGCGAACGGGTAGGTGATGGCCCCGCACCAGGCCAGGACCGCCCGCGCGGCCGGCCACAGGTGCCAGGACAACAGGGGGCGCGGCTTGGCGGACATGAGGCGATCGTAATCGCCTGACCTGCGGCGGGACATTGGCCCGTGGGCGTACGCCCACGGGTTACAGGCCCTTCCACGAGTGTGGCCGACGGGCCGATGCCGGACGGACACTCTCCCCGGCACCGTTGGCCTGGTGATCGAAGCCAACGAACTGACCAAGCGATACGGCAAGACCACCGCCGTCAACGGCCTGACCTTCACCGTGCGTCCCGGGCACGTCACCGGATTCCTCGGTCCCAACGGCGCCGGCAAGAGCACCACGCTGCGGATGCTCCTCGGCCTGGCCGAACCAGCGGCACCGCCACCATCGACGGCCACCTGTTCCGGGACCACCCGCGCGGCCTGCGCCACGCCGGCGCCCTGCTCGACGCCCATGACGTTCACGGCGGACGCAGCGCAGCGGCCTACCTGTCCGCCCTGGCCCGCAGCAACGGCATCCCGCGGCGCCGGGTGGAGGAGGTCCTTGAGGAAGTAGGACTGGTCGCCGCGGCCCGGCGCCGCATCGGCGGGTTCTCCCTGGGCATGAAGCAGCGGCTCGGCATCGCCACGGCACTGCTCGGCGACCCTCCCGTGCTCCTGTTCGACGAGCCGGTCAACGGCCTGGACCCGGAGGGCGTGCGGTGGGTACGCGCCTTGTTCAGGAGGCTGGCCGCCCAGGGGCGCACCGTGTTCATCTCCAGCCACCTGATGAGCGAGATGGAGAGCACCGCCGAGCACCTGATTGTCATCGGCCGGGGCGAGCTGATCGCCGACGAGAGTGTGAGGGAGTTCGCGGCCCGCGGCACCCGCCTGAGCGTGACCGTGCGGACGCCCGACACCACCGCGCTGGCGACTGTGCTCAAGGCCGAGGGGGCTTCGGTGCAGCCGGACCACTCGGGCGCAGAGGAGTTGCTCACCGTGACCGGCCTGAGCGCGGCCCGCATCGGGGAACTCGCCTCCCACCACCGCATCGTGCTCCTTGAGCTGGCCACCCGCACCTCCTGCCTGGAGGAGGCATTCATGGAACTCACCGCCGACAGCGTCGAATACCTCGCAGGAGAACCCCGATGACCCCGACCACCACGCAGCCGACGGCCGCATTCACCGCCGTACGCGCCGCCCACCCCGGCGCCCGCTTCCGCGATCTCCTCGCCGCCGAGTGGATCAAGCTCTGGTCACTGCGCTCATCCTCCTGGGCGTTCGGGGCCAGCGCGCTGGTCATCATCGCCATCAACGTCAGCGCCGCCGTGGCCGACTACAACAACTGGCCGACCTACAATGAAGGGATCCGGGCCCTCTTTGTCCCGAACTGGGCCATGCGGGACGCCTTCACCATCGGCGCCTGCATGGTCCTGATACTCGCCACCGGCGGCATCGGCGCCCTCATGATCGTCGGCGAGTACAGCACCGGACAGATCCGTACGACCTTTGCGGCCGTCCCTGCCCGCCGCGCGGTCGTAGCGGCCAAGATGGCCGTCGTGACGGCAGGCATGCTCGTCTACGGCACGGTCGTCGCGGGGACCTCGTTCGGCGTGACACAGGCCATCCTGTCCGGGCGGGACATCGGTCTGTCCCTCGACTACCCCGGCGCGTTCCGCGCCGTCGCAGCGTCCGCCCTGCTCGCTCCGGTGTGCGCGCTCATAGGCATGGGCCTTGGCGCCCTCATCCGGCACACCGCAACCACCCTCGTGACGTTCACCGGCATCCTTTTGCTGCTGCCGTTCCTCCTCAACGACCGCCACCGCTGGTCGTCCGCCATCCTTCACGCGCTGCCCCGCAGTGCGTGGGAACGACTGGTGCAGATGAGCGACCCCTTCGGACCGGCCCCCTACCCGGCGACCATCAGCGGGTCGTGGATCGTGTACGCAGCCTGGCCACTCGCCGCAGCCGTCATCGCCATGGCCACCGTCCGCCGCCGCGACCTATGAACCCACGAGCTCCACACCACCGCGTACGAGGCCCGCATGGCCGCCGAGGGCCCCGGGCAGCCTGGATGCACGCGGGATCATGGCAGCAGGCGCTCGACGTATTCGAAGTGGCCGCTCAGGCCGCCTGGCCGTAACCGTCCGGGGCGGATGGGTCGTCGCTGCGCAGCGGGCTGAAGTCGACGTCCAGGTGTGGGTCATACGCCACGGGCTGGAGGCCGAGTTCATGGGTGGAGTACTCGCCGAAGCGGCGGATGTGCTCGGTCAGGTACGGCGAGACGCGGGCCAGGTCCTGGGGTCGTCGAGGAGCTCGTCGGTCATTTCCTGGATACGGGGTCGCATCTCGGCGATCCGGCGGGGCGTGAGCGGTTTGGCCGCCAGGCGTCGCAGCTGGGCGTGCGGCGGCCCGTCGAGCTGGAGGTGGCGGTTTCGCAGCTTTCCTCCGCCATAGGGCCGCTGTCGGCCAGCTGCGGGTCGTCCGCAGAGAGGTCACGCGCCAGCAAGGGGTGGCTCAGTGCCGAGCGCACCTCTTCGTAGCCGGTGACCGCCCAGACCACGTCACCGCTCGGCAGTCGGGTCCGGAAGAGGGGCCCCTTCGGCAGGGAGAGGGGGCCGCCGGAGAACTCCCTGGCGGGGAAGTCGCATCCGTTCTCGTTCACCACTGCCTCCGTCTACTCCCTGCGGCGCGGCCTGGCTCGGCCGCATCAGCTTCCACAGCGCGGGATGACCGTCGTCCACTGGGTAACACGGCGGTGCGACCTCGAAGCCCAGTCTTTGGGCCCATCGGGCGGTGTGCTCCGTGGACGTCTCGGCGTGGCAGGGAAGCGCCTCCCGGTCGACGAGCTCCAGCCCGGCACGGACCAGCCGGTACCCCACGCCGCTCCCGCTCAGGTGCGGATCTACGCCGATCACCTGCCAGTACCACATCGGCTCCGGGGGACAGCCCTGGGCCAGGGCGGCCTCCAGCCAGGTCAGCGCGGGCAAAGACCGTGGCGCGCTGAGGAGGACGGGGAGTATGGCGGGGACACAGCGGAGCCTGCGGGCAGCGTTCAGGGGGAAGCAGCGGGGCGGAAGCCAGGCGGCCACACCGACAATCGCCTTCTCCATGAGCGTCACGTGCACGGCACCGCGAGGGAGGGTGTCCCGGAGCACGAGGGCGTACAAGAGGGGAAGGGCACGGGCGCGTTCGTCGGCACGCGGGAATATATGGGTGTACACAGGATCGTCATGAAGGGCCCGGGCCATGACCGCTGCGGCCTCCCGGACCCGGCTCCCGAGCAGCGTCTTTATCTCCACTGCTTCGAACGGCTGCTTCCGCACACGCACGTGACCTTCCTTCCACAGAACTGATCAGGCAGCGGTACACCTCAAGAGGGCTGGCCAAAGAGCGACGGAGGGCTTCGGAGGAAGACGCCACAGCAGTGCTACCCGGAAGGAACGTTCACGCACGACGACGCCACCTGATCTGGCCATATGTGGAACTCCTGACCGAAGCCGGTCTCCGGTACCGACCGGCCGCCGGGTGGTGTAGGGGATCACGGCGAGAAGATGCAGGTCGCGCCTGCGATGGGCCTGTACGCGACCACCACGGTACTGACGAGCCGTCAGCGCAGAAAAAGTCATGAATGTCGAGAGCCACGAGGCGCGTGAACCCGACCTCGGGGCATGCCGTCCGAGAACAGAAACGGCGGTTCGCGTCGCGCCATGGGCTGACGAACCATCAGGCCGGTGCGGGCCTCGGGAACCCCGATCTCAGCCATGACCTGCACGTTCTCCTCTGGATCGGATACACCACTTGGCGGGGCACCATCGACGGATGGGTCTTTACCGGGTGCGGTCTTGCGGTGTTCACAGGCTTTATAGGGTGTGGTTCGTGATGCGTGCGGTGGTGTTCGATGTCGGTGAGTGTCTGGTGGATGAGACCCGCGAGTACGGCACTTGGGCGGACTGGCTGGGGGTGCCGCGGCATACGTTCGCTGCGATGTTCGGGGCTGTCATTGCCTGCGGCCAGGACTACCGTGAGACGTTCCAGGTCTTCCGGCCCGGTTTCGATCTGTATGCCGAGCGGGAGAAACGCGCGGCTGCCGGGCAGCCGGAGACCTTCGGCGAGGAGGATGTGTACCCCGATGTACGCCCTGCCCTTGCCCAGCTGCGCGCCGATGGTCTGTGGCTGGGGATCGCCGGTAACCAGACGGTGCGCGCGGGACGCATTCTGCGTGAGCTGTTCACTGCGGATGTGGACCTGATCGGTACGTCCGACGACTGGGGCGCGGCCAAGCCTGATCCCGCGTTCTTCACTCGTCTCGTGCAGGCCGTCCCCTTCGCGGCCGGGGAGATCCTGTACGTGGGGGACCGGCTCGACAACGACATCCGGCCCGCTGCTGCTGCGGGGATGTATACCGCGCTGATCCGTCGCGGGCCGTGGGGGACGATTCAGCAGCACGAAGCGGATGCCGACCGCCTGGCCACCTGGCGCATCGACTCGCTCGCCGAGCTGTCGGAGAAGATTGGCAAGTTCAACGCGAGAGAGCGCTGAGCGTGGTTCCCAACCCGTCGGAGCAGCCAGCGACTGGGACCTCCCTCACATCCGCGTACTCGGCTCCGCGCAGCACCTCGCTGCACCTCCACGCCGTACGACAGGCCCCGGCCCACACTGGAGGATCTGTCCGAGGCCATCGCCGCGCTACTTGGACATAGGTCGTTGTCCATGACACGTGTTCACGCGCGGATCGCCGACCGGACCGTCGCAGACGGGTACTTCGCCGTCTCGGAGAAGGCCGAGGCACTCTACGACGCCCCGCGCCAGCTGCCAGCCGATGCCGAGGGAACGGAGATGGCCAAGCTCCGCAGGGAGATGCACCGCCGGATGCACGGCAATGGCCACTGCGCTCGCCCGTCGAGATGGACTGCCACTTCGAGTCGATCTGTGAGTCCTGCACGTTCTTCGTCACCACGATCGAGTTCCGGTCCACCCTCGAACGCCAGCGAGACGACGCGGCGGCCAAAGGACAGGTCGCACGGGAGCAGATCTTCGATGGACTCCTCCAGCGTCTCGACGGCGAAGCTTCCTGATGTTCTGCCCAGTGGTGGTTCCCGTTAGTTCTCGGACGAGGGCAGAAGTTGGACCAGGCCCACCCAGGTCTCCTCGTTTGCCCAGGTGTGGACGGCGCGGACTGTCCAGCGACCGGGCCCTATCGTGACGGCGGCCTGTTCCGGCAGCCCTCCGCCGTCGGGGTACTCAACATCCAGTTCAGCCCCAGCAGTGACGGAGTCCATAAGCACCGCAGGGCCGTCCGTCTCCCAGACACCGCACTCCTCCCACTCTGTGGTGGGGTCGGCGAGGACAGTCTTGGCTGCGGCGATCAGATCGGCCTCGGATTCGGCTGCGAGCCAGCGGACGAAGGCGTGGTGTTCCGGCAGATAGCAGGTCCTGGCGGGGTCGTCTGCCAGTACCAGCCCTCGCAAACCTTCCTCTCCAACAGCAATCACTCCGGCCAGGCCCTCCACGCCACAGGCACGGTCGTAGTCGTCCCGGACATCCCCGTCGCCGATGCCCACCCCCGACTCCGTGCAACCCCACCAGCCGTCCAATGCGGAAACTGGTACGGCTATCAGCGGACCGCCCATCGACTCGACCAGGGTCAGGGAAGGCTCGGCCGAACTGGCTGCGGTGGACGAGGAGGTCTTCATGACATCAGTGTCTCCTCGGCCACTGACAGTGCTTCCTCGGCCTGCGAAACAGCTTCACCGAAACCTCGCCGCTGACCACCCCAACATTGTTCACATCCGAGCGGGTCGCATGAGACCGGACACTTCGCCCGCGCTCGCCACGACCAATGGCTTGACAACGAGACCCGCATATTAGAGGAGTGCCGACCGGGAAGTCCGCTACGACAACCTTAGAGCTGCGGTCGCCCAGGTGCTGGGTCTCTCCCGCCGCCGGGTCGAAGCCGAACGCTGGACCGCTTTCCGCTCCCACTACGGCATCGATGCCCTCTACGGCCAACCAACCGGGACTGCGCGGCGCTAATGAGAAGGGTGGCGTCGAGGGCCAGATCGGTTGGTTCCGCAGAAATCACCTGGTCCCTGTCCCCGAGGTGGAGACTCTCGCGGAGCTGAAGGCGATGATCGACCGGTGGGACGAGGAGGACGACGCCCGTCGCATCCGGTCCCGGCCCTGCACCATTGGCGAGTACTTTGCGACCGAGCGGCCGACGCTGGCGCCGCTGCCTGAGGAGCCGTTCGAGACGGGCCGGCTCTCTACCCCTGCGGGTCGACCGCTACAGCCAGATCTGCGTCCGGATGAACCGCTACTCGGTGCTGGTGCGACTGATCGGCCGGACCGCCCGAGTCATGCTGCACGCCTCTGAAGTGGTGGTCTACGACGGCCGCGAGGAAGTCGCGTCGGCACGAGCGGCTCATCTGCCCGCGGCGGAACCCGCCTCGAACTGGACCACTACCTGGAAGCACTCGTCCGCAAGCCGGGTGCCCTGCCCGGGGCCACCGCTCTCGACCAGGCACGGTCCGCAGGCCGGTTCACCCCCATTCACGACGCCTGGTGGGAAGCGGCCATCAAGGCCCGCGGCGAGCGGGAAGGCACCCGCGCTCCGATCGAGGTCCTCCTGCTGAGCCGCCACCTTCCCCACGGGCACCCGGTCGCCGGCCTCGCCGCCGCCCTCAAGACCGGCGCGCTGACCGTGGACGCCGTCGCCCTTGAGGCCCGCAAAGCAGCGGAAGCCGACACCACGCCTGAAGAGCCCCCAGAACCGGCCGCCCCCCGGCAGCCGAACCAGCATCGCCCCACTGACCGCACACAGCCTGGCCCCGCCTTCCGCCTGACAAACGGCCCCCGCCCTCGGTGGCCCACTACGACCAGCTCCTGCGGCTTCGCCGACCCGACCGCCCCACCCCCTGAAGGAGAACGCCGTGACCATCCCTCGCCAGCGAGGACTCACCGAGCAGGCCGCCACCACCGCGGTCGACCAGGCATGCCGGATGCTGCGGCTGCCCACCACCCGGTCCCACTTCCCCGAACTCGCCGAGACCGCCGGCCGCGAGCAGATGTCCTACCTCGGCTTCCTCGCCGAACTCCTTCTGGCCGAGTGCGACGACCGGGCCCGCCGTCGCTCCGAGCGGCGCATCAAGGCCGCCGGCTTCCCCCGGGACAAGTCGCTTCGCAAGTTCGACTTCGACGCCAACCCCAACACATCGACGCGGCCGTGATCCACACCCTCGCCAAGTGCGAATGGATCAAAAAGGGTCTGCTCTGTGTCTGATCGGCGACTCGGGCACCGGCAAGTCCCACCTGCTGATCGCACTCAGCACCGAGGCAGCGATGGCCGGCTTTCGGGTCAAGTACGTGCTGGCGACGAAGCTGGTCAACGAACTGGTCGAAGCCCCCGACGAGAAACAGTTGACCAAGACCATCGCCCGCTACGGACGTGTCGACCTTCTCTGCATCGACGAGCCCGGCTACATGGAACTCGACCGCCGCGGCGCCGAACTCCTCTTTCAGGTCTTGACCGAACACGAGGAGAAGAACAGCGTCGCCATCACCTCGAATGAACCATTCAGTGGCTGGACCAAGACGTTCACCGCCCCGCGTCTCTGCGCCGCCATCGTCGACCGCCTCACCTTCGGCGGCAACATCATCGAAACCGGCACCGGCTCCTACCGCCTCGCCGCCACCCGAGCCCGTGCCGAACAACAGGCGGCGGCCGGCTGATTCATCCTCATGGCTCAGAGTTCGATCGGCCGGTACTTCAGGGCCTCGTCGACGATCTCCTCCGCAGATGCATCCTGGAGGTCGTCCGAGGGATGGAAGACCAGGTCACTGACTCGGGGATGCGACACATTCGCTTCGAGGAGCTGCACGTAGTAGCCGCTCTCCGGGTCAGCCGCAAGGAGTCTGCGGACGATTTCGACGAGCTCGCCCCTCGTGATGTCTGCAACCCGAAGACGAGGTGGCCGGGCCGCCTCCCTGGCGAACTCCGCCAGGACCCTGCTTCCGTAGTACTCGGCGAAGTCGGGGCCACGTAATCATGGCCGGTTATCGCATTGAAGGCTCGGATGGCCTCGTCAGCGTCCTCGGAACGGTCGGCCACCAGGTCAGCGATCCGAGCGATCTCGCAGCTCAACTCATCCAGTCGTTGTCGGCTCACAGGCGGGGACAGCAGCTCCGGTCTCAGGTCCACAGCCGAATTATGTCCACCGGCGCCGACACACCGGAGCAGAGCCCTCTGCGTGCTGCCAGTTCTCATCAACATTTCTGAGCATCTCGATCAAGAACCGATGCCAGGGCCCAGCGACATTCGCTCTCCGTTCTCACCTACGAAGCCAATCTGCAGGTCGTCCGCAACCATCTGCATGCCACCAAGGGGCACCAGCACTGCGACAGGCCTGCCTCTGGGTGTGTGAAAGTCACCGCGCAAGATGACGTGCTGCGCTGCGTCCTGCTTTGCTGGGGCCAGTGCCACCGCAGTGAGCAGCAACTGAGGGCGCGCCAGGTCACCGAACTGGTGCGCGGACTGTCGAGGCGGCATGTGCCGACGGTACGACGCCGTAAGCGCGGGCTCGGGCACCCCGCCACACGCTGTCCTTACGAGCCGCTGCGGAAGCCGGCAGCTCTGCTGTGTGCGTTGGGGCGGCCACGTTGGCAGGGAGGCTGCCCTCGCGCGGCGGCCGGTACGGCAGCCCCGCCCGCACCCATTACTCACCAGCAAAATCCTTACGTGTCACCGTGTTTCCTTACGGGTTGGTGTGGTATTTTCCTTACGCTTTGCTGGATGTGAGGAGGTCGGTGTGCCGGAGTCGGGAGAGGGGTGTGTTCCGGGCCGTTGCGGGTGGAGGAGGCACGCAGGCGGCTGTATGAGCTGGTGGAGGCCGCCAGTCAGGGGCAGACCGCCCGGATCGCGAAGGGTGGTCGTCAGGCAGTGCTGGTGCCGTTGAAGTGTCTGGATACCAAGCGGCAGGCGGCACTGTCCCAGTTTCCGGCATCGCCGGTCACTGCGGCTCGTACACGGCTGGGAGACCTGATCGTCGCCGCGGCAGAGGGCCGGCCGCAGGTGCTGATGCGCCGCCAAAGGCCGCTGGCTGTCCTGGTATCCGCCGCCGACCCGGCCGCAGCCCCGACAGCCACACGCCACAGCGCCCCCGTCCCCGAGCGCCCGCAGGAGCGCGTCGAGGACCCCGCCGACCCGGCTGCTCCCGACCCCGCGACGCACACACCGTCAACCCACGCACCGCCACCCGGCACCTGCAGCCAGCCAGCACACGGGCACGCCCCACGCCACCTGGCCGCCCTCGGCGACGTGCTCCACACGGTCGTCTCCCCCCAGACCCCGACCCCCCTGTCCTACGGCCTGGAAACCCTCGACCACGCCACCGGCGGCCTGCCACCAGGCCGTCTGGTCCTGGTGGCCGCCGCACCCGGAGCGGGCGGATCCCTGCTCGTGGCCACCGCCGCCCGCCACACGGCGCTCCACCACGGGCGGCCGGTGCTGTACGCGGCCTCTGGAATCACCCGGGCTGACGTCGCGGCCCGCATCGTGGCGGCACAGGCAAGCGCGGACTACCGCCGCCTGCGAGCCGGCACCCTCTCCACCACCCGAACAAGCAGCAGTCAACGAGGCATCCGCACATCTGGTCCAGGCACCGCTGCACATCGATGACGGCACCGACCTGACCGCCAGGCCATCGCCGAAACCGCCCCCTACATCGACCAACTGGCCCTCATCGTCATCG